>NZ_QVFL01000039.1:0-3295 GCF_003434225.1 Absiella sp. AM29-15 | reverse complement strand
GGGAATGCGCCAAGAATCCATGATTCTCTTGTTATTTCATCTACTTTACTCATATTGTCACTCCTCGTATCTTTCTTCTTTAACCGCGGTTCCTTTGTACGCCCATATAATAATCCAATAACAAGTTCGTTTCAATACTTTTTTACGAACTTTTGAATATTTTTATGATTTATTTTATTTCTGTAATCGCATACATAAAATTTTAAGAATTATTTTATGAATTTTATGATTGACTTTTTTGAAAATGGTTCATATAATGTAGATGTAGATATTATAAAAAATTGAAAGAGGTGTTTTATATGAATATCGCACAAAAAATTTCCTTCCAGCCACAATTCAGAAATATTATTATGGGTCTTATTTATCTAGCATTTACTGGTTACAGTGTTTACCAAATGGCAATAACCCCACAATTAGAAGGCAAGATTGCTTATCTTATTGTTATCGTAGTTATTCTTGGCATTGCCTTATGGTCTGAATACCTTCGCCATTTATATCAGAAAGCCATTATTATATTAAATAAAGATGGAAATCCTGAAGAAGCGAAGAAAACATTTGACGGTTTATTGAAAAAAGATATCTTTAGAGGATATCGTAAAACCGTATTGATTTTTGATACCTTATATTATGCAGATCAAATGGATGCTCAGGGATGCTTAGATACTTTAGAAAAAGATCATAAATTCTTCCACAGCTGTATGGATAATTTATTAATCTGGGATTATACAAAATTCTACGCTTATTTCCTTATGAATAATCGTACGAAAACCAAAGCGCAATATGAACGTGTGATTAAATTAAAAGATGTAAAAGTAAAAGGTACTAAAATTTCTCCTTTATACAACTGGGAATTTATCGAAGGCGTATACTTAATGTCATGTAAAGATTATAAAAAGAGCATAAAAGCATTCCAGAATGTAAATCCAAAGAATATGAATAACCGCGAATTGATGCATTATTATTACCAATTTGCACAGGCTTATCTGGCCAATCATGACAAAGAACACGCAAAAGAAATGTTAGAAAAAACAATAGCATTAAATGGCAATGCGAAAATGAAACAAAGCGCAGAAAAACTATACAAAAGTCTGTAAATAGCTTATAATGTATTTATAAAAAAGAAGAAGGGTTATAAAATGAAAATGAATAAAGAAGTCGTTGATGAGCGACGAAAAAAAGTCATGTCGAAAATTCAAATTCAGGGCAAAGTAAACGTCGAAGATTTAGCAAATGAATTGCATGTATCACCTTTAACGATTCGTAGAGATTTACAATATTGGGAGGAACAAGGTGCTGTTGAACGCTATTATGGCGGCGCAAGATTAATTCAGTCTTTTGTTGACAATAACGAAATTGAAGATAACAATGAGCCTTATAAACATGCGATTGCAAAGTATGCAGCACAATATGTGGAAGATGGAGATACAATTTTCATTAATACAAGTTCTACTGCATTGCTGGTATTGAAATATATCCGAAATAAAAGAGTTACTGTAATTACAAATAATGGAAAAGCTATTTTTATGGAACATGATCCACTTGTTTCTATTGTATTAAGTGGTGGTGAATTACGTATTCCAAAGGAATCTATGGTTGGAGATTTCGCATTAAATAACTTGAACCGTGTAACTGCAAATAAAAGTTTCTTAGGATGTAGCGGTTTTGATGTTCATACTGGTATGAGCACCGCCATCCTACATGAAGTTTCCATTAATGAAACAATGATTAATCGTTGTCAAGGAGAAACTTTCTTATTGGCAGATTATACAAAGATTGGCAATGTACATCAATTTGTTGTGGCAGATGTGACATCATTCCAATATTTGATAACAGATAATCGTGTTTCTAAAGATTTACTTGAAGAATTTCAGGATGTAGGCATCCATGCAGTAGGATTAACACCTCTTTATAATTACTAACAAAAAGCAGAATTTCTGCTTTTTTTCTTTATGATCCTTACATTTATTTATGTTATCATTAAGAATATGGAAAATGCTCGCATACATTAGCTTGCAAGCATTTTAAAATACTAATTTATTTAGCACTTTTTTTATACTATTTTTTGATATCTATATTAATATAATTTATAAGCTTACTGAAATCTTCTTTGTTACAAAAATCACTTGTAATAAGAAGTCCACCTTTCAAAAAAGATAATTTCTCATCATTAAACACTAATATAAGCTCACTTTCATTAACAATTATTGATTTTTTCCTATTTATTTTTGCTCTTTTACTGTTACTTATCAAAATATTATTATTAAGATTAATATTAATCTCTTTATTTTTGAACTTAAAATATACAGCGATAGCGTATATATAGTTTTTGAAAAAAAGAATAATTAAACATATTAAAATAGTGATATTAGGAATATCTAAAATATCTTTTAAATAGGAATAAAAAATCATACACACAAGTAAATATATGGATAATAATACTTTCACAATATTTAAAAAAGGTAAATACGAATCTAAAAACATTTTACAATATGGAATAATTTCTTTATAACTTGAATATGCTAATTTAATTTTCATAATAATCACTCCTAATGCATTCATTATATTCTTATGTTATTGATTTTTCTATATCTTCTTATGATATCATAAATAAAAATGGAAGAATATAAACGAGGAAAATATAATAAAAATAAATAATGATAATTATTGTTTGACTATTATAAAAGGCAGTAGAAATGTTAGAAAATAAACATTTCTACTGCCTTTTTGAAACACCATAAAAATTCTGAACCTTGTTTTTTATTATCTTTAAATTCCAAATTTTTCGTCAATTGCCAATAAATCTTCTTTTGTTTCCGCATCAATCATTGCTTGTACAAGTTCCTTATTGCATAATACGGTCGCAAGCTGCATCATCTGTTGCATGTGTGTATCATGATCAACACTTGCTAAAACGAAATAAATTCTTGCATCTTTATCCGGATCTCCTTCTACAAAGTGAACAGGTTTTGCTACACGCATAAAACTGATTTCAGTTCCATGTACACCATCCCCACCTTCTGTTGAGTGAGGCATTGCGATATTTGGTGCTAATACAATATAAGGCCCATATTTTGCAATACATTCAAAAATGGAATCAATATAACTTTGTTCAATAACCCCTTTATCCAATAATGGTTTACAGCTGGCAACTACAGAATCACGCCAGTCATCAAACCCTTCATGAAAACAATATAAATCTTTTTCTATAAGTTCCTTAAACATGATTTAACCTCCAATATTATAGAATTGATCTGAATGGAACGTTTGGTTCATCAGTAAAGCAATCTTCAAATCC
>NZ_QVFL01000038.1:1806-3504 GCF_003434225.1 Absiella sp. AM29-15 | reverse complement strand
CTTGTTATTACAGCGTAGCTTTTGTCTTAGTTCATAGAGTGCCGTAAAGTGCCTATTTACAGGCTTTTCACGGGTTTTATGAATTTATCACATTTCATCAAAAATCGTCAATATACAAAAAATTGGTGTCAAAATTGGTGTCAAATAACCTTAATTTGAGATTTTGATGAGTAACACATCAGTATAAAAAATTGAATAACTTATAGACTATGGAACGCCTAAAATGACGTTCCTTTTCTATTTCCAGCCGTTCTTATTGGACGGCTATTTTATTACCCAAAATGAAAGGAGCATTAGATTTATGAAAAAGATGTTAAAACGATTGTGTACGGGCTTCTTAGCTCTTGCAACTGTCGTTACTGCTTTACCGACTACACCCGTTCATGCAGAAAGCAAGCAATACTGGACGGAGTCAAAAGAGCGTGTCGGTATCGTTGAAAAAGTAATGAATGACGGTTCGATTGGTTCTACCTTTAATGAGGGACATTTAACCGTTGAGAGCGAGGACGCTTACTGTATTGACATTAACACAGACTTTAAGAATGGTTACAAGACCAGAGCTGACGCAAGCTCACGCATGAGTATCGACCAGATAAGCGACGTTGCCTTATCTATCGAATATGTAAAACAGTACACAGACAGTCACAGCGGAATAAGCAAAAATCACGCTTACCTTTTAAGACAGCTTGTAGTCTGGCAGAGATTGAGCGTACATCTTGGCTGGCAATGTAATAACGTGCGAGCTTCTTATGATGAAATACCAAAGGCTACGCAGGACGAAGTTTTCGCTGGTGCAAGAGCCTTTGTCAAAGAAAATAAAGGACGCTATGAATGTGCCGGTTATATCTACTCTGGCGAGGGGCAGGAATTGGGACAATTCTGGGCGAAACTGAATGTCGGAAATGCGAAACTTCAAAAGACTTCCAGTAATACCAGCATTACAGACGGTAACGGGAATTACTCTATTTCTGGTACAACCTATGGTGTCTTTGCTAATAAGGACTGCACAAAACAGCTTGCCACCCTTACGACTGATGAAAACGGAAATACAGATGTTGTAGAGGTAAAAGCAGGCACAGTCTATATCAAGGAATTATCCGCACCAGCAGGATATAAAGTGGATAAAACTGTATATTCCTTAAAGGTTGAAGCTGGAAAGACAGCGACCTTGAAAGTATCAGATACGCCAAAAGTAACGGACACTTTGATTGAGCTTTTTAAGATTGATATGGAAACACAGAAAGACAATCCGCAGGGGAACGCTTCTTTAGCAGGTGCGGAATTTACATGGAAGTATTATGCTGGTTTCTATACGAAAGACAATCTCCCTGCCGAAGCTACTCGTACATGGGTTACAAAGACAATCGCTGAAAAGGACAGCGACGGCACAATCCATTATGTTACAAAATTAGCGGACGCTTACAAGGTATCTGGCGACAGTTTCTATATGCAGGACGGTAAAGCGGTTCTTCCACTTGGGACACTAACCGTTGAGGAAACAAAAGCTCCAAACGGCTACTTGTTAGACGGTGCATATATGCAGGCTGGCGACAAGTCCGAACAGATTAAGGGCTTATATGTAACACAGATTACCGAGGACGGCGACCTTGCTGTACTATCTGGAAGTAACCAGTTTTCCGTATCAGACAAGGTTATCCGTGGCGGTGTCAAAATTCAGAAACGAGATTTAGAAACGGG
>NZ_QVFL01000038.1:0-1796 GCF_003434225.1 Absiella sp. AM29-15 | reverse complement strand
CAAAATTCAGAAACGAGATTTAGAAACGGGCGATACAAAGCCACAAGGAAGTGCCACTTTGAAAGATACTGCCTTTGACATCATTTCCTTAAATGACAATTCTGTTTTGGTTGAGGGCAAGCTCTATAAGAAAAATGAAGTGGTAAAGACAATTCGTACAGATATTGAGGGTGTCGCTTCTACTTCTTCTGACCTCTTACCTTATGGAAAATTCCGTATCGTTGAAAGTGAAGCTCCCAACGGTTACTTAACTGACGGTGCAAAACCGATTGACTTTGCAATCACAGAAAATGGAAAAATCGTGGACTTAACCGACGAAGCTCATTCTATCTACAATCAGATTAAGCGTGGCGATATTAAGGGCGTAAAAATCGGAGCAGGCACACACAAGCGTCTTGCTGATGTTCCCTTTAGGATCACAAGCAAGACGACGGGCGAAAATCATGTCGTGGTAACTGATGATAACGGGCAATTCTCCACTTCTGCTGAATGGGCTTCTCATAAGCATAATACCAACGCAGGCAAGACCAGCGAGGACGGTGTATGGTTTGGGACTTCTGAACCAGACGACAGCAAAGGTGCGTTACCTTATGATACCTATATCATTGAAGAATTACGCTCTGACAGCAACAAGGGCTTTGAGCTTATCCCACCATTTGAAATCGTGGTATCCAGAAATAACCTTGTGATTGATTTAGGGACGCTGACTGATGAATACGAAAAAGAAATCTCTATCCATACCACAGCGACCAGCAAGGACGGCGAAAAGACAATCCTTGCAGGAAAAGAAGTTACAATCGTTGATACTGTTAAATTAGACGGACTTACAAAAGGCACAAAATACCAGTTAAAAGGCTGGCAGATGTTAAAGGAAGAAAACGCCGAGCTTATCATTGACGGGAAACGTGTAGAAAACGATTATACCTTTGTCGCTGATGATGAAGAAATGAAAGTGGAAATTTCCTATACATTCAATGCGTCTGCTTTAGGTGGCAAAAACCTTGTTACCTTTGAAGAATTGTATGATTTAAGCAATCCAGACGAACCCGTGAAAGTTGCGGAACATAAGGACATTGAGGACGACGGGCAGACGGTACTTATCACAGAGCGTATCATCAGAATTCATACGACAGCTACCGATAAGGACGGTAACAAAGAGCTTGAAGCAGGAAAAGAGGTTACAATCATTGATACCGTAACCTTAGAGGGCTTAGAAATCGGTACACAGTACAAACTTGTGGGCTGGCAGATGTTGAAAGAAGAAAATGTAGAGCTTCTTATCAATGGAAAGCGTGTGGAAAGTGATTATACGTTTACCGCTGACAGCGAAACTATGGAAGTGGAAGTTGCCTTTACCTTTGATGCTACTTCTCTTGACGGCAAACAGCTTGTAACTTTTGAAGAATTGTACGATTTAAGCAATCCAGACGAGCCGAAGAAAGTTACCGAGCATAAGGATATTGAGGATAAGGGACAGACGATTACCTTTAAGGAAAAGCCAGAAGAACCAGAGAAACCCGAAACACCACCGACACCGGAAAAGCCTAACAGACCTAGCGACAGTCCCAAAACGGGCGACAGTACAAATGTAATGGCATTTATCGTGATGTTGCTTGCGTCTGCTGGTGGACTGGCTGGAACATATCTTTACAAACGCCGTAAAATGAAGAAATCATAAGGCGGTAACGGTATGAGGAAAGAAAAATCACGCTCTCCGCCGAAGCTGTCAAACGGCAGATTTTTGCTTATTCTGGCTTGTCTGCCAACAACCTGCAAGAACACGGATAGTCAAGGGT
>NZ_QVFL01000037.1:0-4852 GCF_003434225.1 Absiella sp. AM29-15 | reverse complement strand
GAGGTACTAGCAATTGGTTTTTTTCTAGTGTCCGTTTTACAGGGTACAGTTTAGTTGAAAAGTTATTTCTTTTTTCATCGGCACATAACCATCAATATTTATTTGTAATAAGTAATCCCCTAAAGGAATATCTTCAAAGACTAAATAGTCTCTGACTATTTCTGGTGCATTTTTATCTTGATTCAAAGTAACTTTTTCTCTTTTAAAACTATCATACTTTACATTATATTTTTCGTTAATTAAAGATATAGCGCCTTTATCAGAAACTAACTCATTTATATTATCTGTAAATGCTGTCATTTTATTATTTCCCAAATGATTCATACTATAAAAATCAACTGCTGTGACCTGAAATCTTAAAGTGAATTTTTTTTCATCCTTCGGAATTGATTCTGCTTTATTAAAAGCCTCTTCTGTAATCAAATAGATAATAGAACCCTTTTCGATATATTTATCAATTTCTTTCCCATCATGATCTGTGACCTTGACTACAACATCATCTAATCCTATTGTTCCTTTCTGTTCAACAACAAAGCCCCTTTCTATTAATGTTTGTTTTGCTGTGTCATATTTGCTGTTTCTCATATCTGGTACTTCTATATAGAAAAAACTCATCAAAATTGATATCACACCGAATATAGAAATTAAAATTAATATCAAAGAAACAAAAAGAGATAATCCACTTCTTTCTTCATTTTCTTTTCTCTTCGAAATGATAAAAGAAACTATTCCAAAACCTGCTGATAAGAACGATGTGATAGAAATCGTTAGTGTTCCTGCTTGATTAATAAAATCCATTATTGTAGTAAACATATTTTTCTCCCTCGTTTTTGTTGACTAGCTCTTTCTCCACACCATCTTATTCACGACACCTGTATACGACTGAATTAGCTTTACAACCTTATTACTAACATCCTCTGTATAATTAGGTACTGGAATACCTAAATCGTTATTTTCATTCATTGCGACCGCAGTTTCAACTGCTTGTACAACACCATTATCACTAATGCCAGCTAAAACAAAACAACCTTTATCTAATGCCTCAGGACGCTCTGTACTTGTTCTTATACAAATTGCTGGAAATGATTTCCCAATACTTGTAAAGAAGGATGATTCCTCTGGTAAAGTACCACTATCACTGACTACAGCAAATGCATTCATCTGTAGATTATTGTAGTCATGAAATCCCAACGGTTCATGTAATCGCACTCTAGAATCTAATTGAAACCCTCGCTGTTCTAAATATTTCTTTGATCTAGGATGACATGAATATAGGATTGGCATATCATAGATTTCTGCTAATTTATTGATTGAAGTAAATAAATCTACGAAATTCTTTTCTGTATCAATATTTTCTTCTCTATGCGCAGATAATAAGATATAGCCTTTCTTGTCTAACCCTAATCTTTTTAATACATCAGAGGCTTCAATTTGGGATAAGTTTGCACGTAATACTTCAGCCATTGGAGAACCAGTTACATATGTTCTCTCTTTTGCTGTTCCTTCTGCATTTAAATATCTTCTAGCGTGCTCACTATAACACAAGTTTACATCTGAGATATGGTCTACGATTCTTCTATTTGTTTCCTCAGGTAGACATTCATCAAAACAACGATTACCTGCTTCCATATGGAATATTGGAATGTGTAATCGTTTTGCACTGATTGCACTTAAACAGCTATTCGTATCTCCCAAGATCAATAATGCATCTGGTTTTACTTCTACCATTAGTTTATAACTTTTTGCGATAATATTTCCTATGGTTTCTCCTAAATCATTTCCCACAGCTTCTAAATAATAATTCGGTTCTCTTAATACCAAGTCATCAAAGAAAACTTGATTTAAACAATAATCATAGTTCTGACCTGTATGCACTAAAACTTGATCAAAGTACTTATCACATTTCTTTATTACTTCTGATAAACGGATGATTTCAGGCCTTGTACCTACAATTGTCATCAGTTTTAATTTACTCATCTCATTCTACCACCTTTTCAAAATATGTATCAGGTTTATTTGGATCAAACATTTCATTTGCCCACATGATCGTTACCATTTCTGTTTCTCCTAAATTAATGATGTTATGAGTATAACCAGTTGGGATATCTACAACTTCCAGCTTATCTCCACTTACTTTGTATTCAATAATTTTATCATCACCAATTTTTCTAAACTGAATTAGGCCAATTCCACTGACAACCAGGAATTTTTCATTTTTTGTATGGTGCCAATGATTTCCTTTTATAATACCTGGTTTAGAAATATTTACACTAACTTGACCATATTCTTTCGTTTTCAAGAATTCTGTGAAACTCCCTCTATCATCAATATTCATTTTCAAAGGATAGTTAAATTCATTTTCTGGTAAATAACTTAAATATGTTGCATATAATTTCTTTGTTAATTCATCTTCTTGATCAATGACTTGTAAAGTCGTTCTTGATTCTTTAAAACTCTTTATCATTTCCGCTAAATCACCTAATGAGCAATCATATACTTTTTCTACTCCATAATGGGTACCATCAAAGATATATGGATTGCCACAGATACAATGAATGATTTCTTCTACAACATCATCTATATAGCATAATGGCAGTATAACATTAGGATCATTGATCTGTATATCTAACCCATGAGCAATGTTATAACACCATGTTGCAACTACACTGTTATAATTTGGTCTGCACCATTTACCGAATAGATTAGCAAATCGGTAAATATAAATAGGATTTCCATTTTCTTTACCAAAAGTAAGAAGTAGATCTTCGCCTTCTTTTTTACTTTTACCATAATCATTATCACGATCTGCTTGAATGGAAGATGAAATCATGATTGGGCACTGATTATTAGCTTGTTTTAGATAAGAACAAATAGTTTCTGTGAATCCTTTGTTTCCTTCATAGAATTCGGAAGGATTTTGTGGGCGATTAACCCCAGCAAGGTGTACAACAAAATCACAGTCACTGCAATATTGCTTTAATTCTTCTTTTGTATTATCTTTATCATACTCATAAATTTCTAAATTGGATGACAAAGAGAATACTTTATTTTTTTCATCCTTTATTGTTTTTAATGTTTCAATCAGATTCTTTCCTACAAATCCTTTTGAACCAGTTATAAGAACCTTCATAATTACTTATTCTCCCACTTATTTAATTCTTCTATTACTAATGGAACTTCCAAAATTTTATTTTTCACTTCTTCTAATGACATCAGTCTTGTGTTATTTGAATTAAATTGTGATAAAGTGGATTTCTGTACTCCTTCTGAAAAATATTTATCATAATTTAAATCACGTTTATCTGCTGGTACTCGATAGAAATTTCCTAAATCAATTGCATGCGCACATTCTTCGTCTGTCAATAACGTTTCATACATCTTTTCACCATGTCGTATACCTATCACTTTTATCTCATTGTCTGCATGAAATAATTCTTTCACAGCCTGTGCTAACACTTCAATCGTACATGCTGGTGCTTTTTGTACAAAAATATCACCACTAGTACCATGCTCAAATGCAAACAGTACTAGATCTACCGCCTCTTCTAAAGTCATTACAAATCTTGTCATGCTTGGTTCAGTAACAGTTAATGGTTTTCCATCATTAATTTGCGAAATAAAAAGAGGTATAACAGAACCTCTTGATGCTAATACATTTCCATATCTTGTACACATAATACTTGTTTTTTCTGGATCTACTGTTCTTGATTTAGCTACGATTACCTTCTCCATCATCGCCTTACTAGTTCCCATTGCATTTACTGGATAAGCTGCTTTATCAGTAGATAAACATACAACTTTCTTTACTCCACATTCTATAGCAGCGGTTAATACGTTTTCAGTTCCTAATACATTCGTTTTTACGGCTTCAACTGGAAAAAATTCACAACTTGGGACTTGTTTTAATGCAGCTGCATGAAATACATAATCTACACCATGCATTGCATTTTTTATACTATTAACATCCCTTACATTCCCAATATAAAATTTTAATTTATCTGAAACTTCTGGAAATTTAGCTTGATAATAATGACGCATATCATCTTGTTTTAATTCATCTCTTGAAAAAACCCTTATTTCTTTTATATCTGTTTCTAAAAATCGATTTAATACTGCGTTTCCAAATGAACCTGTTCCTCCTGTGATAAGTAGACTTTTATTTTTAAATTGTGACATTTTTTATCTCTCCTTTATTTTTTTATTAAAATATTTATTTAAACTAATTTGCTGTAATATACAATATGGTAATAAGATAATTGCGCTGCTCCATACTACTATTATCCAATTATCCATATACTTTGATCCAATCATAATAATTAAAAATTTAAAAATAACACCAACTAAATAACATATTGTTTGCATTTTCATTTTTGCCATACCACAAACTATTGTTGATAACATTCCACTATATACTATAGTACTACCAAAACACGCAAATGCTAATGCATAATAGTAATTAACAATTAAAGAATTCTCATTTAGCCAGATATCCATCAATGGTTGAAGAAATGGTATCAATCCAAATTCTAAAAAAATAACAAAAAAACCAATTAACTTTACTTTTTTATATAATTCATTTAACCAATCCCATCGCTTTTCTGTCATTGCTTTAGTAATAACTGACCATATTGGAGTCATTGCTAAAGTTGTTATCATAGAAATTAGGCTAGTTATCTTATAATAAAAAGTATATTCTGTTGTATATGAAGGTCCAAATAAATTAGTAATTAAAAATTCATTTGTATTCATAATTAACATATATAAAATTTGACATATAAAAAAAACTCCTCCAATACTTACAATGCCAATAAGTTAAGGGTATTGACAAAAACAAAAATCAGGAATATAGCTA
>NZ_QVFL01000036.1:4899-5110 GCF_003434225.1 Absiella sp. AM29-15 | reverse complement strand
TTGTTTAATCCTGAAAACAAGTTTTCTTTCGCAATTCTTTGAATACCAGTTAAGATTCCTTTATACAAATATTCATTATCTTTTAAAGCTGATGAAAGCATTCCAGTCAAAAGATCTTTTACATTTTCATAATACTTACCAGTCAATGCACTCATGAATGGTGTATCATATTCATCAATTAGGAATATAACATTTTTTTGATATTTTTTAC
>NZ_QVFL01000036.1:0-4889 GCF_003434225.1 Absiella sp. AM29-15 | reverse complement strand
TCAATTAGGAATATAACATTTTTTTGATATTTTTTACTCAAAAATTCTATTAATCTATTCAATGAATTCTTTATGAATACTACATTACTAAAATTATTTCCTTTTTTCAATTCTTCATATGTTTGACATAATTTATCTCTTAGTTCTTTTTCATCAAATGTTTTATAAATAGGATAATATTTTGCATACAAATCTTCCAAATGTTCAATCAAACTGCCGATCATGATATTTTCATTACCTTTACAATCAAAAAAACTTAAGAAAATCACTGGCCACTTGTTCATTTCTTTGACATATTTTGTTTGATAGATATAGGTATCTTTAAATATTTCTTTGCTATCCTTTGTAATATCGAAAAATTCTGCCAACATGCTCATATTTAGTGTTTTTCCAAATCTGCGTGGGCGTGTGATTAATGTTACTTGATCATTTAATCGTAATAACTCTTCAATCATTTTGGTTTTATCTACATAATAGGCGTTTTCTTTCTTAACCATTCGATAATTACTCATACCAATTGGCACATGCTTCTCTTTTGCATCATCCATATCATATAATACTTTTGATTCGTCAACACGTAAATCTTCAACGCCTTTTTCATACATTTCTATCTTTTCTCTGCCAATCGTTGCCTTACACCCTATATTCGTTAATCGGATATCCATAACAAAAGGAATTCCTCGTCTCTTTAATTCTTCCTCTAAAGCCATCACTTCTTTTAATCCTTTAAGTTTTACATTAATGATTTCATCATTACAACCTACGATTTTTTCTATTATTTCCTCTAAACTTCCCATATAACCACCAAGCCTTTCCTTTATTATATTTTCCAAGCCATTTTCGCTTTTTTCTGATGATTTCCAATACCAATTTTTATCGCATCATCACCATAATGTTTATCTAAAATTTGTGTCATCGCTTTATCCGCAGAAGCCAATAAGCAGTCTTCTTTGTCATTTTCTGCATACTTCATTTCTATGACGATATCTCGCTGGCCTTTTTTTGATTTCAAATATATATCTGCTCTTCCATATCCCTTTTCTTGATTACTCATGATTTCATAGCTATCACTTACAATGATGCATAGTCCCAAAAGCAAAACATGATAGCTGTTTTCATCCTTTAAATCAAAATAGCTGGGATAATTGAATAAGATTTCCTGATAGGCTTCTTCAAATTCTTTCATTTTTCCTTCTTGTATTAATTGAAACATACCTGCCACATCAACTTCATCCCACGCATAGATACGCATCATGATATATATTAAATCTTGTTTTACTTCTCCATTCACAATTCTTAATACATATTGATGATACGTAATTTTTTCCTTTATCGTCAGATATCCTGCATGTACCAATAATGCCCATAACTGTGTAGCACCACGTAATTCTATATAGGCTCCTTCCAAAATACAATTGACCTTTATTTCACCTTTTTCTAATAATTCTACATATTGCTTTTTTACTTTATTACTTGATTTTTCTAATAATTGACAAACAACCTCATTACTTCCTGTGTTGATCCAATAAGATGCTAAGATACCTTTATCTGCATAATTTATTACAGACCATGGATTATAGATTTCTATTCCTCCAATCGTATATCCATCATACATTTCTTTTACGTCCTGATTCAATTCAAGATGATGTGCCTTTAATAATGTTCTTGTTTCATCTTCCGTAAATCCAAACACATCTTTATATTTTTCATCTAGCATACTGCATACTTCTAAATTGTTTAATCCTGAAAACAAGTTTTCTTTCGCAATTCTTTGAATACCAGTTAATACTCCTTTATACAAATATTCGTTATCTTTTAAAGCCGAAGAAAACATTCCTGTTAGAAGATCTTTTACTTGTTCAGAATATTTACCAGCATAAGCACTCATAAATGGCGTGTCATATTCATCTACCAAAAGAATTACTCGCTTTTCATACTTTTTATATAAAAAGCGCATCAAAAGTTCAATTGCATTAATCACAGTCACTTCACCATTTATACTAATATCCGCATCTAACAAAACATCACAAATTTCTAATAACTGATTTGAAAGAAATCTATCTTTTACGCTCTGAAATTCATCATAATATCTTCCATATTCTTTAGAAAGTTCCATATATAATTGCTTTATTAATTTTTCTTTTTTTCCTTTACAATCTTTTAATGTCATAAATATCACTGGCCATTGATTCATTTCTTTTACATACTTTGTATGATAAATATAGGTATTTTTAAATAATTCTTTACTTTCCTTTGTGATATCAAAAAACTCTGCCAGCATACTCATATTTAATGTTTTTCCGAATCTGCGAGGTCTTGTGATTAATGTTACCTCATCATTCAGCGTTAATAATTCTTCAATCATTTTGGTTTTATCAACACAATAAGCGTTCTCATTTATAACATCACGGTAATTGCTTATACCAATTGGCACACGCTTCTCTTTTAAAATTTCCGTATCATATAATACCTTTGGTTCTTCAACATGAAAGTCTTGCATACCTTTTTCATAGATATCCAATTTTCTTCTGCTGATTGTTGCTATACATCCTTCATTCGTTAATCTGATATCCATTACAAAAGGGATTCCTCGTTCATTTAAAGCTTTCTCCAATGTTACAGCATCCATTAGTCCTTTAAGATTTACAATAATGTTTTCATCTTTATTTCTCAAAACCTTTTCTATAATTCCATCTGTACGTTCCATATAACCACCCTTTCCATCACATTTTCCAAGTTATTCTAGCTTTCTTCTGATGATTTCCAATACCAATTTTTATCGCATCATCACCATAATGTTTATCTAAAATTTGTGCCATCGCTTTATCTGCAGAAGCTAATAAACTTTCTTCTGTTTCGCTTTCTGCATACTTCATTTCTATGACGATATCTCGCTGACCTTTTTTTGATTTCAAATATATATCTGCTCTTCCATATCCCTTTTCTTGATTACTCATGATTTCATAGCTATCACTTACGATGATGCATAATCCCAACATTAAAACATGATAGCTGTTTTCATCCTTTAAATCAAAATAGCTGGGATAATTAAATAAGATTTCCTGATAGGCTTCTTCAAACTCTTTGATTTTTCCTTCTTGTATCATTTGAAACATCTCATATACATTGCAATCATCTAATGAAAAAATTCTTTTTAAAATTTGTATTAAATCTTGTTTTACTTCTCCATTTACAATCCTTAATACATACTCATCAAAGCTTAGCTTCGCTTTTATTGTAAGATATCCTGCATGTACCAATAACGCCCATAACTGTGTAGCACCACGCAATTCCATGTAGGCACCTTCCAAAATACAATTGACCTTTATTTCACCTTTTTCTAGTAATTCAATATATTGCTTTTTTACTTTATTACTTGATTTTTCTAGTAATTGACAAACTACCTCATTACTTCCAGTGTTGATCCAGTAAGATGCTAAGACACCTTTATCTGCATAATTTATTACAGACCATGGATTATAGATTTCTATTCCTCCAATCGTATATCCATCATACATTTCTTTTACATCCTGATTCAATTCAAGATGATGTGCCTCTAATAATGTCCTGGTTTCATCTTCCGTAAATCCAAACACATCTTTATATTTTTCATCCTGTATACTGCATACTTCTAAATTGTTTAAACCAGAAAAAAGATTTTCTTTCGCAATTCTTTGAATACCTGTTAATACGCCTTTATACAAATATTCGTTATCTTTTAAAGCTGATGAAAACATTCCAGTCAAAAGATCTTTTACATTTTCATAATACTTACCAGTCAAGGCACTCATGAATGGTGTATCGTATTCATCTAGTAATAAAATCACCTGTTTATTATATTTCTCATATAAAAATCTTATTAATAAACTCAATGCTTCTTGCATTAAAAACAGTTCTTTATCCGATTCCACATTTCTTAATAATATATCATAAACTCTTTCAATTCTTTTTTTAAATCCTATTGACTTTATATTATCAAATTCCAAGGAATATTTATCATATTCATAAAGCAAATTTCCAATCAAGCTCTCCATCATAAAACCTTCATCGCCTTTACAATCAAAAAAGCTTAAGAAAATCACTGGCCATTGATTCATTTCTTTAACATATTTTGTTTGATAGATATAGGTGTCTTTAAATATTTCTTTGCTATCCTTTGTGATATCAAAAAACTCTGCTAACATGCTCATATTTAATGTTTTTCCAAATCTGCGTGGGCGTGTGATTAATGTTACTTGATCATTTAATCGTAATAACTCTTCAATCATTTTAGTTTTATCTACATAATAGGCGTTTTCTTTCTTAACCATTCGATAATTACTCATGCCAATTGGCACATGCTTCTCTTTTGCATCATCCATATTGTATAATACCTTTGGTTCTTCAACATGAAAGTCTTGCATACCTTTCTCATAGATATCCAATTTTCTTCTGCTGATTGTTACTTTACATCCTTCATTCGTTAATCTGATATCCATAACAAAAGGAATCCCTCGTTCATTTAAAGCATTCTCCAATGTTACAGCATCCATTAATTCTTTAAGATTTACACAAATGACTTCATCTTCATGACGCAAAATTTTCTCTATAATTCCATCTATAAATTCCATATGTCCACCCTACCTTTTTATTTACTGCCATTATAACATTACATAGTTTTTTGTCCATCACATTATAATGTATATTTATATTGTATAAATAATAATAAGTGCTATTTAACAGCACTTATATTAATTTATTACTATTCGCTTTCATCTGGATTTCCTATTCCCAAACCATATCCATATGCTTTCCATGATATGCGATGCCAATCTTAAATGCATCTGGTGCATATTCTTCTTCTATGATCTGTTTTAACGCTTTTTCTGCTTCTTTCTTTAAACTGTTTG
>NZ_QVFL01000035.1:0-5620 GCF_003434225.1 Absiella sp. AM29-15 | reverse complement strand
AGGACACCTTTTTCTTCGTCAGCCGACGTATAGATAAAGATGTCCCCTAAAGAATAATGCTCCGTATAACTGTAATGTCCGTAATCTTCATGGAGCATATAATTGATATTCAGTTTTAATATATCTTTGATGATGTGCTGTATATCCAGCGTGGGAAAACGAATTTTCACATAATCGAACAGCATGGTAAGCGGTGCTTCTGGATTAAACCTTGCCAGTTCTTTATGCAGAGTTTCCAGAAGTTCCTTTGACGGCTTCATTTTTCCGCTTTCTATCTTGTTGAGATATTCCCTTGTGATACCAGAAGCCAACGCCAGCCTGCCTTGTGAGATACCGTAAGCAATCCGTTTCTCCCGTAATTCTTTTATCCATTGTTCTTCATTCAGAACCATACCCCCAATCTGTCAAGTGTGAAGTTTTTTAAGACGACTTCACAGCCGATTTTTGCTAGGAAACCATGCCAGAAGCCTTATGTTTCCTATGTTTTTTGTCTATTGTCTATTTGCAAACGTACCCCTCTGTTAGATACCGAGGGGTTTTACCTGCTGGCGTGGCTTACGCCACACCAGCAACGGCTAGTCCGTGCCGTCGCCTTTCGCTTCGCACGTCGCCGTCCCGTCCTGCCTTGCTTGTGCAAGAGAACCGATAGTCTGCAAAAAATCATGTCCTTTCGGGACTAAAGGCGTATAAAATTCACTTATAACACTTGTTCCCACATCACAATAGCCACGCCCCTTGATACGCTTCTGGAAAAACTGCTTTTTCACATCTGAACCAAACAGCATACCGTAACCTAATTCGCTGATACGCCCAAGTCCCACACGGAAATTGAAGTTATCTCTGATACCGTCCGAGAAATACTTTGCGTCTGGACGCTGGCAGGCAACGATAAGGAAATAACCTGCTTGTCGCCCTAACATAACGATTTTCTTTAACTGGCTAAGTAGGCTCACGCTTTCTTTTGTCCCCAGCATTTCAAAAAATGCCACATATTCATCAAAGATAAGAAAGCAGGGTGGCAGTCCCAGATAGGCGTAGTTTTCGCCCGTCTTATAGTTCGGGTGTCGCTTCATTTCCTCACTTCGCTGTACCATGCCCTCATAAAAGGCATTGACGCAATCAATCATTTCTTCTTTGGTATGATACACATTTGCCATAACTGTTCCCAAGTCTGCAAGGTCAGCGTTCTTCGGGTCTAAGATATAAAGGACAGCGTTTGTATGCAGTAAGGCTTCAATAAGCGTCAGCAGAAAATAAGTTTTACCGCCACCAGTCCCACCAGCAATCAGAGCATGGGGAAGTGCGTCATATTCCCAGACAAGATTTTTCATCAATCTAAGACAGCCGTTTTCTGCCCGTACTTCATCAATGGTAACGCGGTTCGCTATCATATCATAAAGCAGAGTATATTCGATATAGCCGTCATGTAAGGTTTTGTCGGTCAGCTCGCAATACAAGCCACTTTCCAATTTATCCTCTAACCGTAAAAGCTGGTCTTGATATTTCCCCAGCGTAATTTCACAGCGGATATGAAGCAGTCCCTTTTCCATTTGATAGTAAATCTTTGGAAACCAGACGATTTTTTCTCTTGATCTGCTTTGCAGGTCAGTAAAAAAACCGCTGTCTTGTACGGTATCGGCTTCATACCACTTATTTTCCAGTATCATTCGTGCCAGCTTTTGACGGTGCAGGAGCTTCTTGAAACTGTCATAACAAAAACGGTAATACAGAAAAGCGACCAATGCACAAACACCAGTCGCTATCAGTATGGTTATGAAGTTGTAAGGGGAGAGTGTCAAGCCGTTTTCTAACAAGCTGAAATGCTCCCAATCGGTACGCATGAGCTGTTTGATATTCAATAGCAATAGAATCGCCACGAATACAAACAGAAGCGTCCCTATGGAAAAATGATAGACAAGGTGTTTGTCGCTGGCTCTGATACGGTGTCCTTTGTTCCAAATCTTACGCATAAATCAATCACTCCTTTCTGGGTACGAAAAAAGCAGTCAATCCAAAGACTAACTGCTATAAAAAGTTATTTTCACAAATCAAACACAATGCAAATATTAAGCATTTCATTATTATACTCGGCTGAAATTGTACCATTCATCTTTTCAACTAATGCTTTTGAAATAGACAATCCCAGTCCAGTTGAATTTCTAGCATTATTAACTGTATAAAATCGGTCAAATAATTTTCCAACTTCTATTTCAGTCAAATTTGAAGCATGGTTTATAAAATGAATTTCTCCATTTTCAAATAATGTAACTTCTAAATCGCCATTACTGTACTTGACTGCATTATTCAATAAATTTGCAAATATTCTTGATAATGCGGAACGGTCAAGATTACGGACTATCTTTTTCTGTGGAAGGATAATCTTAGGAGAAATTTGCTTTTCTTTTAAAATTGTATAGAATGAAGCGATACTTTCCTCTAATACATTGTTAATAGTAATAGGTTCAATTTTTAAATCTTCTTCTGAAGTTAAAATCACAGAATAACGAAATAATTCTTCTGTTAGTTGTTTTAGCATTTCTGTACGATTTTTTATGACAGCAATATATCTATTCACTTTTTCACTTTTTTCTTCTTGTTCAAGTAAATCCAAATAGCCATATATTGCGGTTAGCGGTGTGCGTAAATCGTGAGAAACATTTGTAACAGCATTTTTTAATTCTATATCGCCTTTTTGAAATTTTCTGCGTTCAGCTCGGAGCTTTCGTAGCTGGATATTTATTTCATTTGCTAAATGACACATATATTTATCGTTGCTTGAAATATCAATCAGAGTATTACTATCGGTTATGAGCTTTTCAGAGAATGAACATTCTATTTCTTTTGCAGATTTTCGTAATAAATGTATCTTGATAAGTAACAAGATAATTACTAAAATCAGTCCACTTATGAAAAGCCATAACCATAGCATAATTTTTCACTCCTTTACTTTAAATCTTTTTTCTTGAAAATCCAAACACCTGCACCAGTTGTAAGTATAACGATTACTAAGGAATATATAGGCAATCGTGTTAAATTAACAACTTGCATTGTTGAACATTGAATTGCTTGACCGCCTGGATTTACATCATAAAAGAATTGCACAATTTCTCGTTTTGTTCCGTCTAAATATTTTGGATTTTCCATTTCTTGAGCTGTTCTTTCTCCATTTTCTCCTATCGAATAAGCTGGAATAGTTTTTGGAGCGTCCAACATTCTATTACATATTGCACCAGCAAACAAAAGCCCAAATGAAAATAGAATACAAGCTACTGCAATAATAGCTTTATTTTGAGAGAGCATTGCTACAAGTGTAAAAAGAGAAGCAAATGTAACTGATAAAACCAAGACAGTTACTCCTATCATTACAATCATTTTCATATCAGCAACAAAAAATCCAAGTAAAGGAATTCCAACGCTGAGATACGGAACAAAAAACACAATACACATTGTAATTGCAATAATAGAACAAGTTACCATATTTGATAAATAAATAGTTTCTCTTTTCTGTCCTACGATAATTTTGTTTCTGATTGTTCCGTCATTATGTTCTGTACCGATAAAAAGACTACAAAATACAGCAAGAATAATTCCTATGAACAATGCACACATGAAAAATCCATTGTCAAGATTATTGATATATCCAGACTGTTTCATATCCCTATATCTCAATAGTGGGCTAGCTATTCCAATCACAAACATAAAAGCTAATGAACCCCAAAAACATTTATTTTTCCTTAATCGAAAGAAATTAGCAGATAATAATTTATTCATGTCTTGCACCCCCTACCAAGCTAACAAAATAACTTTCTAAACTTTCATCATGTTCATGTATCGAAATAACTTCACAATCTTTTTTGGATAATTCTGTCGTTAATTTTGAAATATTAACTTTTTCAAAAATATCCGCTTCTGTATTAGAAAGTATTTTATATTCAATGTTCATAGTGTCTAAAACATAAGCAAGGGTTTTTGTGCTTGATACTTTTAAATGAGTACATTTTCGGCATTTACTTTCCAATTCAATAGAGCTAATCTGTTTTATCATTTTACCATTGTCAATAAAGCCATAGTATGTTGCCAGTTTTGATAGCTCGTCTAATATATGACTAGAAATCAAAACGGTAATTCCATGTTCTTGATTGAGCTTCAAGATCAATTCCCTAATTTCTATAATTCCTTGTGGGTCAAGTCCATTGACTGGCTCATCAAGAACGAGAAAATCTGGCGAACCTGCAAGAGCAACCGCAATACCTAGTCTTTGACGCATACCAAGAGAAAAATTTTTTGCTTTTTTATTTCCCGTATTTTCAAGACCAACTAATTTTAATATTTCGGAAATTCCATCATCAGAGGGAATACCTAATACTTTGTATTGCTCCTTTAAATTTTCATACGCTGTTAAATCAACATAAATTGACGGTGTTTCTACGATTGCTCCCATTCTGCGACGAGATTTTGTAATGTCCTTATCTATGTGCTTTTTGCCATAAAGAACATAGTCGCCAGATGTAGGCTCTTGTAAACCACATATCAACCGTATAAGAGTTGTTTTGCCTGCTCCGTTTTTGCCGATAAGACCATAAATCGAACCTTTAGGCACATTCATTGATAAGCCGTTGAGTGCTTTAAAATGCCCGTAGTTCTTACATAAAGAATTTGTTTTAAGAACATATTCCATGATTTTTACCTCCTATTTTCTGATATAGTTATTCTATCTTGTAAGAGTAAAGAAAACGGTAAAGAAAACAGTAAAGAAACAGTAAAGATTTATTCTGTTCTCATTTTAAATCCAATTCCCCAAACAGCTTCAATATAATCTTTTCCACTTATATCACGAAGTTTTTTTCTTAAATTACTAATGTGCATTTTTAATGAGCTTTCAGTACAGTCTGGTGTGTCCTCACTAATTTTTTCTAAAAGAGATGACTTTACAATAACTTGCTTCGGATTTTGTATTAACAATTTCAAAATAGCATATTCCGTTCTCGTCAGTTTTACTTTTTTGTCCTCTATGAACACTTCATAAGTAAATGTATCCAATGTAATATCTTCAAATTCTAATGTTCTGTTTAATGAGGGTGTTTTAACTCTAAGTGCAACAGTAATTCTTGCCAATAATTCTTTTGTATCAAAAGGCTTAGTAACATAATCAACTGCACCACCAAGTAAAAGAGATACCTTATCTTCAACATCTACTTTTGCACTCATAACAATAATGGGAATATCTGATATTTGTGGTAATAATTCTTCCCCAGACAATCCCGGTAACATTAAGTCTAGCAAAATCAAATCTGGTTTTGTATCTGCTAAAAATAATAATGCTTCTGTACCAGAGTAAGCATGGGAAACCATATATCTTTCATGTACTAAAACTTCGTCCAACATTTTGTTTATATGAATATCATCATCAACAATTAAGATATGCTTCATTTTCATCACTCCATTATATTTGATATGAAATAATTATACCGTTATGCAGTATGCTCTACAATATAATTTTTACTCGGCAATCCTATTTTTTCTGTTGTCCCTGCGGTGTAGGGTTCTGTGGATTACCTGCGTTCTGATTGCCTTTATTCTTCAACACAATATCCTCTGCCTTTACATACCAGTCCACATC
>NZ_QVFL01000034.1:0-7581 GCF_003434225.1 Absiella sp. AM29-15 | reverse complement strand
CTGGAAAATAAAATCTCCCGTCGCTTTAAGGTGCGTCGCTTGGAAATCCATGATTTTGGGTATCTCATGGAACATCTTTACGGCAGGGACGGTATCGCCTATGAAGATTATGAGTACCAGCTACCAAAGAAAAACTATAAGAAAGAAACGCTGATAAAATACTACGACCTTATCCGCCCGACAAGGTGTGTGATTGAGGAAAGCCAGCGGTATTTACGATTGGAACATGAGGACAAGGAAAGCTATGTGTCCTACTTTACCGTCAATGCGATTGTCGGGGAGCTTGATTTTCCGTCGTCTGAAATCTTCTATTTCCAGCAACAGCAATTCACATTCCCCGTTGATACTTCTATGAATGTAGAAATCGTGGAAAATCGAAAAGCATTAACGACAGTAAGAAACAAGAAAAAGGAATTGAAAGACCTTGATAACCACGCCTATCAAGCAGGAAGTGAAACCAGCTCAAATGTAGTGGACGCATTAGACAGCGTGGACGAGCTGGAAACAGACTTAGACCAGACAAAAGAAAGTATGTATAAGCTCTCTTATGTAGTGCGTGTATCGGCTGATGATTTGGACGAATTAAAACGCCGTTGTGATGAAGTCAAGGACTTTTACGACGACCTCAATGTAAAGCTGGTGCGTCCTGCTGGGGATATGCTGGGGCTTCATTCTGAATTTCTTCCTGCCAGCAAGCGATATATCAATGACTATGTGCAGTATGTAAAATCAGATTTTCTTGCAGGGCTTGGTTTTGGTGCAACCCAGCAGTTAGGGGAAACTACGGGTATCTATATGGGCTATTCCGTTGATACGGGAAGAAATGTGTACCTGCAACCGTCCCTTGCCAGTCAAGGCGTAAAAGGCACAGTTACAAATGCCCTTGCTTCTGCATTTGTCGGTTCGCTTGGTGGTGGGAAGTCGTTCTGCAACAATCTTCTGGTGTATTACTCCGTTCTCTTTGGGGGACAAGCGGTTATCTTAGACCCCAAAAGTGAGCGTGGCAACTGGAAAGAAACGCTCCCAGAAATCGCCCATGAAATCAATATCGTAAACCTTACCAGCGACAAGGACAATGCAGGACTTCTTGACCCGTTTGTGATTATGAAGAATGTCAAAGATGCTGAAAGTCTGGCAATCGACATCTTGACATTTTTAACGGGTATTTCCTCTAGGGACGGCGAAAAATTCCCCGTGTTACGAAAAGCGGTTCGCTCCGTTACCCAGAGTGACAGTCGGGGCTTGCTCCATGTGATAGACGAGCTACGCCGTGAAGATACGCCCATATCAAGAAATATCGCAGACCATATCGACAGCTTCACGGACTACGACTTTGCACACCTGCTGTTTTCAGACGGTACGGTAGAAAATGCTATCAGTCTGGATAACCAGCTCAATATCATTCAAGTAGCGGACTTAGTATTGCCAGATAAAGATACCACTTTTGAGGAATACACGACCATTGAATTATTGTCGGTGTCTATGCTGATTGTGATTAGTACCTTTGCCCTTGATTTTATCCATTCGGACAGAAGTATTTTTAAGATTGTAGACCTTGACGAAGCGTGGGCGTTCTTAAATGTGGCACAAGGAGAAACGCTCTCTAACAAGCTGGTTCGTGCTGGACGAGCTATGCAGGCAGGCGTTTATTTTGTTACCCAGTCTGCCTATGATGTTTCAAAGGAAAGTCTGAAAAACAATATCGGCTTAAAATTCGCTTTTCGTTCTACTGACATCAACGAGATAAAACAGACCTTAGAATTTTTCGGTATCGACAAGGACGACGAAAACAACCAGAAACGCTTGCGTGATTTGGAGAACGGACAATGCTTATTGCAGGACTTATACGGGCGTGTCGGTGTGGTACAGATACACCCCGTTTTTGAAGAACTGCTACACGCCTTTGATACCAGACCGCCCGTACAGAGAAATGAGGTGGAGTGATGAAAGAAAGGATAAAAGGTGCGTTCACAAAAAAGAAGATTTTCCACTTTCTCAAAATGGCTCTGTTCGTGGTGGCACTCTCCCTTATCCTGCTTTCACTTCTGGGGACGGTGGCTCATGCGACGGGGCTTGTGGACGATACCATAAACGCAGAAAATCTATATTCAAAATATCCCCTTTCCAACTACCAGCTTGATTTTTATGTAGATAATAGCTGGTCGTGGTTGCCGTGGAACTGGCTGGACGGGATTGGAAAATCGGTACAGTACGGGCTTTACTGTATTACCAACTTTGTCTGGACTATCAGTTTATATTTAAGCAATGCCACGGGCTATGTGGTGCAGGAAGCCTATAAACTGGACTTTATCAACGATATGGCAGACAGTATCGGAAAGAGCATACAGACCCTTGCAGGCGTAACACAGAACGGTTTTTCCAGCTCTGGCTTCTATGTTGGTTTCCTGCTTCTCATTATCTTAGTGGTGGGACTTTATGTTGCTTATACGGGATTGATAAAAAGGGAAACGAGCAAGGCACTTCACGCTGTTATCAACTTTGTTGTGGTGTTTGTGCTGTCCGCTTCGTTTATTGCCTACGCTCCCGACTACATCAAAAAGATAAATGAATTTTCAAGTGATATTAGTACCGCTTCTTTGGATTTAGGAACAAAAATCATGCTCCCCAACTCTGACAGTGAGGGTAAGGACAGCGTGGACTTGATACGGGACAGCTTATTTTCTATTCAAGTACAACAGCCGTGGCTCTTGCTTCAATTTGGTAACAGTAACGCAGAGGAAATCGGGACAGACCGTGTCGAAGCTCTCGTATCGGCAAGCCCAGAGGACGAGGACGGAAAGACCAGAGAGGAAGTCGTGAAAACAGAAATCGAGGACAACGACAACAACAATCTGACGATACCGCAGGTGGTAAATCGTTTGGGTATGGTGTTCTTCCTCTTGTTCTTCAACTTGGGTATCACGATATTTGTATTCTTGCTTACGGGTATGATGTTATTTAGCCAGATACTTTTTATTATCTTCGCTATGTTCCTGCCTATTAGTTTCCTGCTCTCTATGATACCGAGCTATGAAAGCATGGCAAAGCAGGCAATCGTGAGGGTATTTAATACCATTATGACAAGGGCAGGAATTACGCTCATTGTAACGGTGGCGTTCACCATTTTCAGTATGTTTTATAACATCTCCACGGACTATCCGTTTTTCATGGTGGCGTTCTTGCAGATAGAGTGTTTTGCTGGTATCTATATGAAACTGGGCGACTTAATGAGTATGTTCTCACTTAATGCTGGCGACAGTCAAAGCATGGGACGAAGAATTTTCCGCAGACCGTATCTGTTTATGCGACATCGGGCTAGGCGTATGGAACACCGTATTGCAAGGGCGGTAAGTGCTGGCGGTATTTCGGGCGGTGTCGCTGGTGCGGTAGCTGGAAGTGCCGTTGCTGGCAAACGAGCGGAAAGAAAAAATACAGCTTCTAAAGAAAATCGGGGCAATACCACTTCCAGCATGGGACAACGTGCAGGCTCAAAGGTAGGTGCTGTCTTAGATACGAAAAATAAAGTGAAAGACAAGGCAAACGCTGTCAAAGAGAATATCAAGGATATGCCGACACAGACCGCTTATGCGGTATATTCCGCAAAGGAAAAGGCAAAGTCCAGCGTGTCCGACTTTAAGCGTGGCATGGTGCAGGAAGAGCAGTCCAGACAGTCGGGACGCTTGGAAAAGCAGGAACAGCGTAAGAAGAATATCGCTGATAAGCGTATGGAGCTTCAAAAGGCACAAGAAGCAAGGCAGGCACAGCGAAAGGCTGACGGATCAGCGACAACGGGAGCTACCCGTCCCCATGAGCGACCAGCCACCGCTTCAACCATTCCAAAATCGAGTGCGGAAAAAATGCAGGAAGTCAAACGCCCTGCCACAGCTCCAACTCCGAAAGCAAGTGAGCCAGTCAAGACAAATGTTGTGAAAGAGCGTCCGTTATCTTCTGGTGCTTCTGATAAGAAAACGACCCAACCTGCACAGCCAGCACATAGGCAGAATGCAGAAAAAGTGGTATCAAAGGAAACATGCCAGAATTACAAAGCAGAGCGTACTACAAAGACACAGACCTTTGAACAATCAAAGCGTACAACGGAACATACCGAAAAGAACCGTAACCTTGTAACAAAGAAAGGACAGAAGAAAAAATGAAACTGAAACATATCGCTATCATTGGCAGTCTGTTTCCTATCCTCTTTTCGCTGGTGTTGTTCTTTGGTGTCTTGATTAGTGCGGACAGCGACGACGAGAACAGCAACTTTTCTTCTGGCATTACGGGTATGAACCTATCCGCAGAAGTCTTGAAACATCAGCCTATGGTGGAAAAATACGCCAAAGAATATGGTATCTCCGAGTATGTCAACGTGTTGCTGGCTATTATTCAAGTAGAAAGTGGCGGTACGGCAGAAGATGTCATGCAGAGTTCGGAAAGTCTTGGTTTACCGCCTAATTCCTTAGATACGGAAAGTTCAATCAAGCAGGGGTGTAAGTATTTTGCGTCCCTGCTTTCTTCCTGCAAAAATCAAGGTATCGACGATTTGAATGTAGCGATACAGTCCTATAACTATGGCGGTGGTTATGTGGGATATGTGGCAGGAAAAGGAAAGAAACATACCTTTAACCTTGCAGAGAGCTTCGCCCGTGAGAAGTCGGGTGGAAAGAAAGTAACCTACACCAACCCGATAGCCGTTGCGAAGAATGGGGGCTGGCGGTATGGCTATGGAAATATGTTCTATGTGGAATTAGTCAATCAATATCTGACCGTGGCACATTTTGATAATGCGACGGCACAAGCGATTATGAATGAAGCATTGAAATATCAAGGCTGGAAATATGTGTATGGTGGCAGTAACCCGAACACTTCATTTGATTGTAGCGGACTTGTGCAATGGTGTTATGGAAAAGCTGGTATCTCCTTACCGAGAACAGCACAAGCACAGTATGACGCTACCCAACATCTTCCACTCTCGCAGGCAAAGGCTGGGGACTTGGTATTTTTCCATTCTACCTATAACGCTGGTTCGTATGTAACCCACGTCGGCATTTATGTAGGAAATAATCAGATGTACCATGCAGGCGACCCGATAGGATATGCAGACCTAAGTAGTAGTTACTGGCAACAGCACTTAATCGGTGCAGGACGAGTAAAACAATAGAAAGGACTTGAAAAATATGTTTAAGAAGAATAAGAAACAGACAGAAACTATCAAAGAACCAAAAGAAAAAAAGGTGCGTACTGTTAAGGTAGGCACACATAAGAAAACCGTGATTGCGTTGTGGGTGGTGCTTATCGCAAGCGTGAGCTTTGGAGTGTATAAGAATTTTACTGCTATCGACCAGCACACGACCCATGAAAAAGAAATCATAGAGCTTCGCTTGCAGGACACCACCGGGATAGAAAATTTCGTGAAGAATTTTGCGAAGTCCTACTACACATGGAATAACAGCAAAGAAGCGATTGAAGCAAGGATGCAGGCAATCAGCGGTTATCTGACAAAGGAATTGCAAGACTTGAATGTTGATACAATCAGAACGGATATACCGACCAGCTCCACGGTTACAGATGTGATTGTATGGAGTATTGAGCAGTCGGAAACGGACACTTTTTCTGCTACCTACGAAGTAGATCAGCAGATAAAAGAGGGAGAACAGACAAGTACTGTCAAGGCAACCTATACCGTAAAAGTCCATGTGGACGCTGACGGGGATATGGTAATCGTTCAGAACCCTACCCTTGCACCAGCAATCGAAAAATCAGGCTATGAGCCTAAGACACCAGAAGCAGACGCAAGCGGAGACGCTGATACTGTCAATGACGCTACCGCATTTTTGGAAACATTCTTTAAGCTGTACCCTACCGCAACGGACAAAGAACTTGCTTACTATGTATCTGGAAATGTACTTGAACCTATCGGCAGGGACTACCTTTATTCTGAATTGGTAAACCCTATCTTTACAAAGGACGGGGACAATGTGAAAGTCAAAGTGGCTGTGAAATTCCTTGATAATCAGACAAAGGCAACGCAGGTATCGCAGTACGAGCTTGTGCTACATAAGGATAGTAACTGGAAGATTGTAGGATAAATGAAATAGCGTGCATTTCTATGGAGATTTGCACGCTATATTTCTGACAAGTAAACTATGCAAAAGTGTTGACAAGAAAACTTGGTAGTGATATATTTTAATTGTCAATAAAACTTGGCAGAAAGAGAGGTAACTTTTATGAATAAAGAAGAAATCTTAAAGAAAGCACAGAGCAGAAAGCCTAATCAAATGGACGAAATGGAAATGGATATTTTTCAAAAAAGTAGCTATATTGGAATGACAGTAGGTTTAATTATGTGTGTTGTTTTAATGATTATAAATATATATTGTAATCAACCATATCAAGATGTATATTCCGTATTTTGTTCGATTTTATGCGGTCAATATATGTATAGATGGATACGTCAAAAGGACAAATTCACATTGTTTTGCGGAATATGCTGGGGCTTTGTAGCTATATTACTATTTATCTTATATCTTACAAAAATATTTCTATAATGATTACAAGGTACTTCTTATGAATGATGAATTGATATTGAAAAATAATTTAAAACAAGTAAGAACAGAAAAAAAACTATCACAATCAGCTTTAGCGGAAATGGTTGGGGTATCTAGGAACACGATTAGTTCCATTGAAACGGGACAATTCAATCCTACTGCTAAACTTGCACTTATTTTGTGTATTGCACTTGATAAAAAATTTGAAGAACTATTTTATTTTTAGGAGTGATACCATGTTAGGACTTAAAAAACGTGATATAAAAAAAGCATTGAAAGCTGGTGCAAAAGCTGGCGGTGTATCATTGGCTGATGTTCGGGCTGATATTGAAGCGACGATTGATGAAGCTATGAACAGCACCGACCCAGAGGTGCAGGCGAATTTCAAAAAGTATTTTGGAAATAAACGCCCTACGCCAGAAGAATATATTTACAAGATTACAAAAAAGACAAAAGTGTAATAAAAATCAAGTGCTGTAAGGGGGCTTGTATTATGGAAAGTTTTAAGCATAATCTTATGTACTCATATACTACCTAACAGCATTGTATCAACAACTGAATATCTCACAGCTTTAATAGCTCGTACAGACTATATGTTTTGTGCGGGCTTTTTTTGTACCCAAAAAAATTTTTTCACTTTTTTTCAAATTCATGCAACAAATCACACCTTGCTGTACAGATATGGTGCGGAAAGAGGGATAAACACTTTTCACGTCATAACGGAAAGGGGGTGTGATGATATGAAACCGTCGGACTTCCAAAAGACAATACAATGTCAATTTGACTGCAAGCTCAAACGTGTAGTGAAAGGCATTGTCCGTAATTATCGCAAAGAATTAAAGCGACGAAGAAATAAGGAAATTTCCTATTGTGAACTTCCAGAAATCGTCGTGGAAAAGCTGGCAGTCTGGGACGAATACGAAAGCGATTATACCGCCTTTGATGTATGCGGTATTGAGGTTCGTGTCCTTGATGATGATTTAGCAGAAGCGATTAAGTATCTGTCTGAAAAAGACAGAGAAATCTTGTTGATGTA
>NZ_QVFL01000033.1:0-10353 GCF_003434225.1 Absiella sp. AM29-15 | reverse complement strand
TGCCAAATGTAATGGATACATGAATGATTTCACCATTTAGTACGATATCCATATTTCTGATCTCTTGTTGCAGCTCTAGCAAGTGTTCATATGCTTCACTTTTATTCATATCTTCATAAATTAAAACAAACTCTTCACCACCCCAGCGGAAAACAAAACCTAAATGTTCCATATGCGCCGATAAAACACTAGATAATTGCCGCAAGACTTCATCTCCGCTTTGATGTCCATAGGTATCATTAATTTTTTTGAAGTAGTCAATATCTCCCATCGCAAGTGCAAATGTACCATGTCCCTGTTTGGCTTTTTCAAGTAAACTATCAATCACAACATTACAGCTTCTTCGATTATGTAATCCTGTCAATGGATCTTTCCCTACCAGCTCCATAATAGAATCCTGTAGTATCAGCGCAAATTTTCCCATTTCACCAATTTCATCATTTCGCTCTAATACATATGGATCAATTTTCGCTGTCATATCTCCCTGGGCGATATTCCCTAAAAATACTTTTGTTTTATTTAACGCAAAGATTGTCTTTCTGCTATAATAAACAGAAATCAAAATCGCAACCGCCATAACGCCAACTGCACAGGCAATAATAACATAAATTGTTTTCACGATATGGGCAATTACCTGATGACGGGGCTTCCCCACAAACATCATACCAACCACATCCTGTTGCTGCTTTACTGGGATATAATAGCCATAATACTGCATCCCATTTACCTGTACATCATCAGAAAAATAATCCTCTCCCTGCTTTATTACCTGTTGTTTAACAGCCGCACTCGCATGTGTGCCCTTGGCTCTTTTTCCATCTTCATTTAAAATCGTTGTTAAATATCGTGTATCTCCAAAAAACAAAGTAGCGTCTGCTTCAGACATCTTTTTAATACGATCCATCTCATCAATATGCTCGTCAAGAAAAACATCCCCTTTTTTCATACGACCATTTTCTTCTGCATATGTGCCAGGAAACTTCGTATCTAAAACATTGTAACTGCTGTATGCCAGCACTTTTAAACTATATTCAACTTCTTCACTTAAGCTGTCATAGGCGACGAATGACATAATAATGGTAATCACTACACCAAATGCCAAAAGTGGTAAGACAGAAAGTGACATAAAATTGATCGTTAGCTTTCGTTTTTTAAACATACTTCTCGTCTCTTTTCCTATTCCCTTAAATATATTCTTATTTTAACATAGGAGTAACTTTCTGTAAAAGCAATTCCATGGAATTCATAAACGGTTCCCTAAACCTTACCAATTTATACATTTTTAACCATCAATTTCAAAAAAAACAGGATATGCTCCTGTTAGATTAGAATCCCATTACAGTGATCAATTTCGTGTTGAATGATCTGTGCCTGAAATCCGGTAAAGGTTTTTATCTTTATTTTAAAGTTTTTATCACAATACTGAACCTTGATTTTCTCATGACGTTTGACTTCCTTTTCGCCTGTATGACAAAGACATCCTTCCATTGTTTTATACACTTTTCCAGATGTTTTCAAAATCACAGGATTTACCATGATCAAATATTCCCTTTCATCAAATATCACGATAATCCGTTTGGTAACACCAATCATATTGGCAGCCATGCCAACACATGTCTGTGCATGAGCTTTTATGGTATCTAACAAATCCTCTATTACATAACTGTCCTTTTCTGTTGCTTCGCTGCATGGCTGACTTAAAATAAATGTATCTTTTACGATATCTTTTATCATACTGCTTCCTCCTCATATTTTTCATATAAATTATATGATTTTAGATATAGAATATCAATGCTGAAAATCCTATACTGTTTTAAAAGTTTATTCCCTCAGCCTTCCTTTGATATTTGTACTGTTATAAGAAAAAGCACCTGATTTCTTAATCAAGTGCTCCTATATCTATAAGATTTCACAATCCTGTAAATGATTGGTTGCGGACTGTAATTTCATTTGTAATATATTTTCCAAACGCGAGATTGCCCCCACCAAACCAGTGACACGACAATTCAATTGAAACAGCTGTTGTGTGGTAGTATTCTCCATTTGAATGACTTCCTGCATTTTGCTTCCTTCCCCCTGTAAGATATTCGCAAGTGCACTTTCCTGTAAAGCGATGGACTCTATGATATCTGTCCATGCCTGACAACGTGCAGTAAATAAAGGTGTTGTAATGGTTGTTGTGTTATTATCCAAATTGGGATCAGGTGTTTGTGATGTGACTTGCGCAGTATTTATGATAGAAGAATTTATTGTTTCTGATACATCAGCACGAATGAAAATGGTGCGGGTTTCCTGATTATTTAAATTTCCCAGATTCAGACTTCCTGTCCATGGCAAAAAATTTGTGCCGCCATCAATGGAATATTCAGGATTTAATAAATCAGCAGGTATTGTATCTGTTAATACCACATTTTCTGAAATAGATGGTCCCGCGTTACGAACGATAATCGTATAAGTTAGTGGTTGCCCTGGCTGTAAAGGACTGGGACTTGCTGATTTCGTTATGGAAATATCAGCTAATTCTCCAGCGATCGTCACAGGTACCTCATTGGTTTCTACTTCAAATTCTTGTGGAATACCACCTTCCACCGGTGTATACGAATATCGCATATTTGCATGATTTAAAGTAGGATTTATAACTGGTATAGAATCTGCCCTTACAGTAAATGTGATGGTCACACTGCCTTGTACAGGAACATCCGGTACTATAAAACCAGTATCGGGATTTGCCTGTGGCTGAGAAATACCATTCACAATCACACTGCCCTCCACAAAACTTAGTCCTGCTGGTATCATATCCTGAAAGAACACATTTGTAAGAGGATTGCCACAAGGATCCTCCAGAGTAATCGTATATTGAAACTCTTCACCAATAAATGCAGTTGAAGTACTGGCTGTTTTTACTGGTATAAATTCTCGTATTAAAATTTCATTAAATGCGATATCATCAATTGCGTAATCATTTCCAACAACTTCAGGTCCTTCACTTAAAAATTCAACAGTTAAACTTGTGTTATTGCGTGAATTTATAACCGTCCCGACTTCTTTCCATTCCGGTGCATTTGTGTTGACAGGTATCAATGCTCCAAGTGTGGCACTATATAATACACCACCATTTTCATCCAATATCTGTACACCTAATTCAGGATTTGGATAGCCATTCACACGAAACAAATTCAATATCCATGAACGAAATAAATAATTTGTATTTGGTTTTACCTGTATCGTATCCCTGAAAAAGACTGCACCTGGGTTGAAGCCATTTACAATCATCATACGTCCGGTTTCATTACCAATCGTATGATCTGCAATCCTCCACCATGCGCCAATTTCTGCACTCATGGAATTATTCATAATATTTTGTACCGTATATTCTCCATCCAGAGGTGTAAATACGGCAGGATTTGGTAAAACATATGTGAAGTCTGGTGTTACACCCGGATATGGTTCTGTTGGTGCACCTGTATTAGCAGATGTTCCCGCAGGGAATGTGCCAAACGTACCTTCATCTGCGACATTGATAAGATTATCACCTGAAATAATAGCACATTCATCAATAATTGCTTCAATAGGTGTATAAATAACAGGTCCATTATAGAAATTTTGATTTGTTAATTCATTACCAGCTACTGTAACAAAAAGTGTATCTGGTGTTAAAGAATCAATATTGGTAGTTCCTGTAGGAGGATTACTTACTGCTGATACTGGAGGATTGACACCTTCTGGTATATTTCCAACTACGGCATTCGCAAAATCTCCGGGTGAAGTCACACCGCCTGTTTCACCATAAGCTTCCACAATTCGATAACTGCCATCTGGTACATTGATAAAACTATAATTCCCATTTGTATCCGTTAATACAACCAAACGCATACCTGATACTGTATTTTGAAGAACAACAGGTATCCCAGCAATCCCTGAATCCTGAGAAGATATGCTTAAGCTGCGATCTCTATCAAAAATTACGCTACCTGATATTGTTGCCATTGCCATTCACCCCCACTTCATCAAAACATGTGGCATCTATCATATCCACAAGCTCTAACTTTGTCTGTAATATTGTTTCCAGCCTTGTTGCAGTATTGACCATCTGTTCCACAGAACGATTCAGTTGTAAAAGCTGTTGTGCTGTAACACCTTCCATATTGATCACTGTCTGCATTTTTTCTGATTCTGCATTCAGGATATGTGATAAAGCACGTTCCTGCATTGCGATAGATTCTATTAAATCTGTTATGGCTTGTTCACCTGTACGATCTCCAGGCGTAATCACTGGCATTCCCATAGTGTATCCTCCTTGTATAAAACATGATTGTATACTTCAGTATATGTTTTTAAGCATGATATGGTTCATAAAAAAAGAATGTTTCTTCATATATCGACATACAATACAGAGAATGAAACATAAATGGAGGTATTATTATGGACTTTACATTACAATTTGAAGAATGTATCTGCCTATCCTGTGGACAGCCTTATACATATGAAGGCGTTGCATATGATGGAAATGCATATTATTTTACCTTATCAAATGCTCCTTGTATTCATATCTATCAAAAAGATTTTTCATTTATGGCATCTTATGAAACATGTCGTGATTATTCCGCTATTTGTTATGATTCTGTAAATTATTGTTTTTGGGCAAGTGATCATGCGCATCCAAATATTCTGTATTGTCTTGATGAAAATTTAAATGAACAAAGTGCTTTTACCATACCTATAGATAAAAATATTGATATTATGGGTTTATCCTGTGATGATATCCATGATACCCTTTTTATTTCCTTTTACGAAGGCGTTATGGAAATCACAAAAAATGGTCAAATACAAAATCAATATGCGCCAATCATTGGTACATTCGCATCTGTATTAAGTTATGATGATGCTTTTTTAACACTTCACGCACATAATGACATGCAGTTTCTTGATTTTCAATCTTTAAATGGCACTCTTTTGGAAAGCTATCCAATTGATTGTCCTTATCAGATCATGAATATTATATGGGATTATGAACGAATGAAAACATGTGATATGTTATGTTTTCTGTTTCTTATCATCGGAAAAGATGGATGTCCATGCTTTATAAAATGCTGTTTAAAACCATGTCAATGTAAGCCATGTGCTTGTGATCTGGATGATTGTAATCGATCAGACAGTGTTTGCCGATTGCTTTCTTCCATTGCCTGCATAGAAGCTGCACTTTCTCATATTCTAAATGCAGAAGGTGAAAAAATACAAAAGGCGGTTGAAATCGCCAGTAATGTCTGTGAACTCTTGGAAGTAAATGAATCTGTTCGTAAAACAGTAACGGATGTTACCATGCTGGAACAGGTTTTATTTGCTAAATTAAATGCTGTATTAGAAATAGATCAATGTATAAATGATTGTGAGGATTGTGAAAACTAGTGAACAAAAATGTCCACTAGTTTTATTTTTCTATATCTTTTATCTTCTTTGCTCTTACAATGATGATTTCCGGGATTTCTTCATGAGCGAAACATTCCTCATAAAAACCATCAACTACAAAACCACATGCAAAGCAAAGATGGAATATATCCTGCATCGGACGATGATAATAGCACTGTTCTTTGGGTTGCCCAGTAATCGCTTCCCCATAATAACTATGTGGTGTCATGTATTGCTTTGTTAAAGTGACAAAACATGGATGCTGTGTTGCGAATACAAAGGATCCTTGATCTATTAGCATTTGATTTACACTTCTAAATAGTGGTTCTATATCTGAAATATCCATAATTGCCATATTGGAAACTGCTTTTGTGAAAGGCTTCTTTCTTCTTAAAGCCAAAAGACTACTTTCATTAGTCGCATCAGCTACACAGAATTTAATTTGCTCTAGGTATCGGTGTTGACGTTTTTTCGCCAATTCTATCATATTTGCTGAATAATCAAATGCCACAACAGAAATACCTTGATTAGCAAGATATGCTGAATAATTTCCATTCCCACATGCGATATCTAAAATGAAATCATCTGGTTGAATATCTAACAATTCATTTACTTTAGGACGTACTGTTTCTCTATGAAATTTGTTTGACTCATCTCCCATTGCCTCATCCCAAAACTTTGCATTTTCTTCCCATGCTTCTAAACTTTCTTTATTTTTATCATCCATTTTAAAACTTCTCTAATGGTTAAGCTTTTCTTATCATAAAGTATTTTACTTCAAAATTCATTGATTACTTTTTAATGAAATTCGATTATACAATTTCCCAAACAAAAGTCGCAGTGTCTTGCACATCAATTTCATTTAAATAATGATCTTTATACTTTTCACAATAATCTCTATCCTCATAAATAACATCGTTTTCATCTGAAAAAACCAATCGGTTAAATATATTTTCCGGAGTATCTCGTAATTCAATCGCCAAAACGTTTTTTCTTTTCAATATATCCTGAATAGAATCGATATATGTCATTGGTGTAATTGCAAAAACAATTTTGTCTGTTCGATTCACGATCTTCTTAATAATTTGCCCACGTATTTGATCTCTTTGATAAAGCGTAGGCGTATTATTTATAAAATCTTCAAGTGTTGTATGTAATGCTTTTTTTACTTCTTCATCTAAATCATAAAAAGTATAACCAATTTTTTCTGCTAATAATTTAGCACATGTTGTCTTACCTACATTAGAAACACCAAATAATAATATTTTCATAACATAATCTAGATTATTCTATTAGCCTTATAACAATAATCTTTCTCCTTTCTTAAGCTATAAATAATTCTCCATTATTTTCTCTTTATGTGTAGCTTTATGTCTTTTTCATTAACCCTTGTTTCTTGCGATTTCTAGTGATCAACAATTAATCGTTCCACTTTTTCCATAAGTGTAGCATACTTTGTTTCATATATATCTTAATCTGAACTATCTTCATCATATACAAGAAATTTTATATAGTAGAAATCTGTTCTATCGCATAAAGAGGTAGATTGATAAGTCCATCTTCTTTTTTATAATCTGCCATGGATGTGCGAACGGAAATTTCAGGTGAAAATTTCTCTCGATATGTTTTAAGACTCTTAGCTTTAAGATTTACTTCTGCTTTTACTTCAACTGGAATAATCTGCTCTCCAGTATCAACGATAAAATCAATCTCACAAGAACCTCGATCATTCGTATAATAATAAATACCTAAATCATCAATTGTTTTTAATTGCTGACAGACATATTGTTCAGTTAAAGCACCTTTGAATTCAACAAAAAGGGCATTGCCATCAAGTAAAGTGCGCTGCCGAAGTCCGCTCATACATCCAAGAAGTCCTACATCAAGCACGAAAAGCTTAAATGCCTTTAAATCTTCATAGGCTTTTAACGGAATTCCTGCTGCATTAACACAGCTAATCTTGTGCACAAGTCCACAGTCTGTTAGCCACATAATTGCAGTTTCATAATCTTTTGCACGCCCACCTTCACGTACAAGACCGTAAATGAATTTTTTATTTTCTTTTGCAAGTTGGGAGGGAATGCTGTTCCATATCATACGAATCTTGGGAACAAGTTCATAAGGAGCATGCTTTGAAAAATCTTGTTCGTAAGCTTCAAGTATCCTCCTTTGAATCGCACGAACCTCATTAAAGTCTTTATTCTCAGCAAAACATTGCACTGCTTCCGGCATACCACCGACAAAGTAGTAAAGTTTTAAAGCATCAATATACGTTTGTTTGAAACTTGTTATCATATCAAAGTCGCGCGTGTTCATCAACTCAGCAAAACGTTCTTTTTCGGTTGCCATTAAAAACTCCTTAAAAGATAATGGATAAAGCTTCAAAAAATCAACTTTACCTACGGGGAAAGATGTCCCTTCGTGCAAAGCAATTCCTAAAAAAGAACCTGCACAAATGATATGATACTGTGGTGCATTTTCATAAAAATATTTAAGAGATGCTAACGCTCTTGGCACCTCCTGTACCTCGTCAAAAATTAGTAGCGTATTTTCCGGATTGATCTTTCTACCCGAATACAACTCTAATCCCATAATCAAACGTTCTGTATCTAAATCTGATGCAAAGAGTTCCGCCATTCTAGAATTAGAGTCAAAATTAATATATATGGTATTTTCATATGCCTGTTTACCAAACTCTTTCATAATCCAAGTTTTTCCTACTTGCCGCGCTCCTTCAATTATTATTGGCTTACGTCGTTTGCTTTTTTTCCATTGATATAATTTTTCAATTGCAATTCGGTACATATCCACACCACCTTAAATTATTTCAAGCATATTATGACATATTATTCCGAATTATACAGCGATATTTTGTACTATACCAACATTTTTTACAACGAATAAAAGATTTTTCCGTATATATCAAGTTATAATTAACTCAAATCTAGTACATTCCAAGATCAACTGAATATTTTATCATACCTTTATGAGAGTTCTCCTCTATGCTAGAGGATTTTTATACGATTTTCAATTTTACATACAACTATATTTTAATTATATCTCTACTCCAAATCCATTGAGAGCCTATACTTCCTATCTTTTTTATCATTTTTCCTATCTAACTCAGAATTAACAAAATTCATATGCCAACAAAATTTTTGATAAGTCTTTTCATCTATGCCTTTTCCCACTTCTTTTTGCATTTTTTTAAAACCATTCATTAACATTTGTCCACAAAAATAACAATTATTAAGAAAATTCAAAAAATAAAGATTATCAAAATCTTTTCTTATAAATTCACACAACTGACTATCTTGTTTGATTTCATTAACAACTTTCTTTTCAATGATAATTCTAGGATAATTTGCAATCTTGTCTTCCAAATAGTACGATTTCAAAAGTGCTTCACCCCAAACCATCACATCATCTATAAAGAGTTGTCCTATCGAAATGCCTCCACGCAAAAGCCAGCCAACACTATCACTTGCGGCTAACTCTTGAAAATGTCCTGCACACATTAATAAACTCCTTATATCCCGTTTGCGTTGAAAGATCTCATTGGACAATTTTTTTGCTATAATAATATTATTCGAGAAAATCTTAAACTGAATATCCTTATTCTCATCAATTTGAATATCCTTTGTTAAATCTATAGAAAACGTATATAAATTATGTAACTTATTCATTGCCAATTGTTGATCTGCTGCCTTTATTTTATTACTGACTCCTAAAAGATCAATATATGCAACAATGTACGTCCCCGTCTTTCGGTCATAAGCATCCACATTTTGATTTACTAACATTGCAATCTCCCTATTTTTTTCGCTTTGGCACCTAAACTCCTTATTCCCATCTTAACATAATTAGTTTAATCGCTGAAAAATCTGTTCATATCTAAATTTTGCCAAAACTTTCATTTTTTTATTACCCCACCTCATTAACACCAAACAAATTTCAGTCCACCCAAACATAAAAACACAGCCTCATATCTGAACCAAATCGCTGTACCACTTTGATTTACAAAACTTTCTTTGACAGCAAGCAAACGGTCTCCACATAATTCGGGTGTTCGTAACTGCTATGAGTTGCAGTAACCTCTTGTTGATTTTTTTCAAACACTTAATATGGATTTCTAATGATTATATCTGTTTTGAAAGATATTATAAAACATAATAAATTCATTTATTTCTTCTTCAGATATAGATATTTCTCCATCAGCATCATTAATTTTTTCAATCAATTCATAAATCCTCGATAAAATAAAAGTTAATTCCTGATTAAGGTTTAAAAGTCTTTCAAAATGTCTATTAAACTTTTCAATCTCGATTTTCTTTTTCATTTTCAATATTTCTTCGTACGTTAAATTAAGAGAACCTTCAATTTTATTAATCTTATTGAGAAGCACGTTTACATTTGAAAAAAATTCTGTCCTTAAAAACCTATGAAAAAAGTCAACTCCTAGTTTTTCTTTTTGAATTCTTTCTTTATTCTGTTCTTTCTTGTTAAAAATATTTTGTAGAGCTAATGCACCAACAATACTTATTGTCGTTCCTAGCAAAGTACCTAACAATGATATAAACGCAATCTTATAATCAAGATTTGGAATAAACGAAAGATATAAACTAACAATATCTCTAACAAATGGAAAATATAACAATAAAGGAAAACTAAATATAAAAACAATTACTACACCAATAATAATTAAAATCCAATATGATAATCCTTTTTTCTTTTTCATAAATCGAAAACTATTTTTATTCGATAATCCCGCCATTTCATCCTCCAGATTTACTTTTTGTTTTTACATACAATATAATAATAAGTAACGAGACTGTTTTTACATCTTCTAAACTAACTATTATATGGAATTAAAAACAAAAATATTCATATTTTTCAATGCCAATAAGTTAAGGGTATTGACAAAAACAAAAATCAGGAATATAGCTA
>NZ_QVFL01000032.1:0-14828 GCF_003434225.1 Absiella sp. AM29-15 | reverse complement strand
AATTCTTATATTTTTTTCTGAAATCTTAAAATAAATCATTACTTTTCGCAAAAGAAAAAGTGCTTTCGCACTTTCTATACATTAAATCTGAAATGCAATACATCGCCATCCTGAACTTCATATTCTTTACCTTCAAGATGTAATTTTCCTGCTTCTTTTACCGCAAGCTCACTACCCAGTTCATCAATATCTTCAAACTTGTAGCATTCTGCACGGATAAAACCTTTTTCAAAATCTGTATGGATAACACCTGCACATTGTGGAGCCAACATACCTTTTTTGAATGTCCATGCACGACACTCATCTTCTCCTGCTGTTAAGAATGTGCATAAATCAAGGATACGATAAGCTGTTTTAATCACCTTATCCAAGCCGCTTTCTGGAATACCTAATTCTTGTAAAAATTCATTCTTTTCTTCTTTATCCAGACCACTTAATTCTTCTTCAATTTTTGCACATACAGGAACAACTTCATTATGTTCACTTTCTGCGTATGCTTTTACTTTCTGATAATATTCATTGCTTTCTGGTTCCGCAATTTCCACATCAGACATATTAGCGATATAAATCATTGGCTTTAATGTTAATAAACTGAATGCTTTCACAATATCCAGTTCTTCTTTTTCAAGATCAACTGTTCTTGCGGCCTTTCCAGCTTCTAATGCTTCTTTTAATTTTTTTAAAACTGCAACTTCTTTCACGCTGTCTTTATCTTTATTTGTCAAAGCTTTACGTTCTACTTTGCTTAAACGATTGTCAATTGTCTGAAGGTCTGCCATGATCAATTCTAGATTAATGATTTCAATATCACGGATAGGATCCACATTTCCTTCTACATGTGTAATATCATCATCTTCAAAACAACGTACTACATGACAAATGGCATCAGTTAAACGGATATTGCTTAAGAACTGATTCCCTAAACCTTCTCCTTTACTTGCCCCTTTTACAAGACCGGCAATGTCTGTAAATTCAAAAGTTGTATAAATCGTTTTTTTAGGATGAAATAATTCTACTAAACGATCAATTCGATGATCTGGTACTTCTACCACACCAACGTTTGGCTGTATTGTGGCAAATGGATAATTTGCTGCTTCTACCTGACTTTTTGTGATTGCGTTAAATAATGTAGACTTTCCTACGTTTGGAAGTCCAACGATTCCTGCTGTTAATGGCATATTTTATCATTCCTCTCGCCATATCATTCTATCTTTTTTTTCGTTGTTATGCAAGGTTATTTTCATGGATTATGTAGCTTTCCAATTGATTTATCACAATATCTTCAATAATATTTAACTTTTTTTATAATCCTTCTTGCTTCAAAGGATAAATGGCATTCATCCATACCGGACAAATGCCATTTTTTCTTATCGGTTAATTGATCTTGCCATTCTTGCGTAAGTGTGACGTTTTCCACGAATCGCAATACTATAAGCCATAATGCCATCAGGTACAACAGGTGCCCAGCCGGCATCACCGATATGGTGAAGATCTGTTCCACACATTTTACACATCAATGCGATATCACGAATAGTAGAATCTTCAGAACCTTCTTGTGATGTTCCAATAGATGTTAGTGTCATTACATCTAAGGAATGAGCATAAGCAATCATTTCTTTCACATATTCCAATGTGATACCAGGCACTGTTCCTGGCGCAGGAATCAAGATAACATCTGCACCTGCTTCCACAAAATCTTTGATAACTTCTTTTGTGATGATATTTTCACCAGCTTCTTTTTTAGAACCAGCGGCATGCATTTTACCTGCCATTAAAACAATATCATCCCCAACAACTTCTTTCATCTTTTTCAGATTTTCCACAATTGTTTGATTTGACACTCCAGTACCCGGATTACCTGTCAATAAGATAAAATCAATACCAAGTTCTTTTGCTTTTAAAGCTGCTTCTACACTTGCCTGACGTCCTTCACAAATGGTTTTAATTTCCCCGATTGTCTGTTCACTTTTATCAATTGGTTCCAGGTTCACACCAATTAAACGTCCAGTTAAACATTTTAATTCACGGATAACATCTTTATCCTCTACACCAGTGATCCCATCAATTTTAGGATGATTGACATCAAACATGTTCAACAACAGAATATCTGCGCCAAATGCTGCGCTGATTTCCGCATTCGTCATTGGTGACAACAGGCTTTCATTACATAATGAGCACTCCGCAATCAATACTCTTCCTTCGCTTGCTTCTAATGACTCCAACAACTCTTGCTTGTTCATTGCCTCCATATCAGAAAAATTACAATCTAAAAATCTTTTCATCTTGCTATACCTCCTCTTTCATGATTTCAGTATAACAGGAATTTTCTCATTTGGATGATTAGCTTTTTTCCATTTTTGTAAAATTTGCGAATGCAAATGCAATTTTCACAAATAGGCAGGATATCTGCATTGCGGTATCTAATATCGTATCACGGAATTGAAATGGGAAAATATATGGTGTTAATTCTTTAAAACCATCATCATATGTAGCAGTAATAATCGCAAGTTCTTTCCCTTTGGCTTTTTGTTTCAACAGCCAGTCTTTATGTGCATTGATCCATTCTCCCTGTAAATTGATAACCCAGAATAAAGCCGTATCCTGTAAACGTGTTTCCATAAAATCTTCATCTAAATCCCGCATAATTCCATGTACCTGTATCCCATAAGGTTCTAAAAAACTTCTTAGTACATGTACACAGATATAACTATAAGGCGTATAAATCACACTGATTTCCTTTTCTTTCTGCATCTTTTTTGCGATTTCAAATATCATTTGTTCATCATGATACTGCATATAAAAGGAAAGATTTTTTTGTTCGTTTTCTAGATAATGCTCACATGCTTTCTGATAATCTGTTTCTGCAATTTGAAGCTGATCGTCAATATAGCGATGATCTTCATAACTATAACAATCATTTCTTAATTCTTTAAAATTTTTATATTTTAATTTATGACAGAATTTAGTCACAGAAGCAGGTGTTGTATTCGCAAGTTTTGCGATATCTTCGATCAATATATCAGGAAAGCGGTTGTAGTTTTTCAACAATACCATTGCGATTTCAAAATCAACTGTGGATTTCTCAGCGGTATATAAGAATATCATCAATCGTATATATGCGTTATTCATATGTTAATCCTTTCTGATCAAACACTTGTTTTAAATGTGCTAAGCCATCTGTATGAAACTTTGCGCCATAGCGATTTCTATCCGTATAAAATATCACTGTTGTATATTTTTTTCTTTGGTCAAAGTAAATATCACGTATATCCAAAAATGAATACCAATGACTATCAAAATATAATTGGTCATTCATCATCGCACATACAGGTGTATCATAACTAAGTACTACAAGTGGTATGGAGGATACAATCAGCGAATAGCCGTTTTCATCAAATCGTAAAATAGCCAAAATCAATATAAGCATGCTAATGCCCATCATAAATGAAAACATCTTTTTATTAGGTTCATCAATCATCACAGCATTGGATAAGATGACCTTCATATCTCTTAAACGCAATCGTATCATCCATATACCTAATAGTAATACGCATATAATCAATACTTTTGGAAACAGCCACACATCTTCTCTACAAATCACATAGATCCCCCAAATGATAGCAATCATCATATATAGAAGTTGTACTCCTATCATACATTTATACACCCATAAATCGTTTTTGCGATTCACGTTATGCCACCTCTTTGCGTTTCATCCACAGACACACTGATATAGAAGCCATCATAATAATAGACATAATGGAAACTGGTGATAATGATTCTCCCCGTATGATATCAAATATAGAAAGTCCTATTTCCACCACTGCCAACGCTGTAAAGATATAACGTATCATCTTTTCTCGATCTCTTGATAATAAGCCAAAATAAGCACCTCTTAATATTGAATTCACAGAGATAAATGTAATGATAAAGCATGATGCAATAATCATAAAATCAGAAAATCCAATTTCTTTTTCAATATCATAAATACCAAAATCTGTGATAAATGCGGCAGCCAGCAACATTACCACTGTCACAATCACTGTTTGTACAGCAATTTTTCCTCTTAATAATACTTGTCTTTCATCAAATTCATCCATAGTTTTCCACTCCTTTTCATAATGATACTGCTTTTGTTTGTACTCTTTTATCTATTCACATTCTTTTGTTTTACTTTCATGAATGTAAAATACAACACATATAAGTATGATGCATACATCTATAAATAACATACCATAGCTTGCCTGAATTTCATGTTGTAGAATCATTGGCTTTTTTTCTCTTATAATACTTATCACATTACATATTAAAGCGATACTTCCTGCAGCTCCCATCAATATGGCGATTTTATTTTGCTGATTCAACATATCCACATAAACTTCTTTTTTTATCATTTCTATAGAAGCTAATGCAATTGTCATTATAATAATCACTCCACCAGTAATTGTACCAAATACATGGGCACCATCCAGCAATGAGCTGTATATGACATCCAGGGTAAGAAATATAATAAATAATATACATGCATGTTTAAATATATCGCCTCTGATTTGAAGCTGGCGTTCGTCAAAATTGTTTTTCATCTTTCAAGACTCCTCTCTATTCTTCCCAAAATAATTCATCTAGGGTTTTATTCAATACTTTACATATGGCGATGCATAATTTAATACTTGGATTATAATCGCCTTTTTCAATCGCATTCATCGTCTGCCGGGTGACACCGACTTTTTCAGCCAACTCTTGTTGTGTCAAATCAAGTGCTGCCCTTGCCGACTTTAATTTTAGATTTTTCGCCATTCCATCGCCTTCTTTCTGATTACATATTAATACTATCATGACATAATGTCAAGTATATATTACTTTTTATCTTGTAATTTTGATTATTTGTATATGAAAAAGTCTGTAATCAAATGAAATTACAGACTCTGTTATCCTATATCCTGCGTTTTTTAAGCTTATCGTTTATAACTTATCCTTTCTTCAATACCCAGCAAATGATAAATCATATTTTTTTCATCTTCAGAGATTATACGCTTCATAAATAACTTTGGCACAACACCATTGCATCCATACATCATCATCCCTAGTGGTGATATGCCACCTGATGTTGGAAGTTTAATTAAATCACTCAGAAAATCTATAAACCTTTTGTATTCAAAATCATAGTCGTTTTGTTGAAAAATCAAGCGAAATATTCCATAATAAATGAAATCTGAATTTGTATCATCTCCATAATATTGCATTGCAAATTTTTTATAATATGAAGCATACTCTGGATAGTATTGTAGGAAAAACATATTCAAATCAAAATAGTCAATTGAATAACGTTTATCAAATGTATATTCGTGATAATCGTGAAGCATAAACACTTCCTCATAATTTGATAATTGATGATTTTTGATAAATTTTTGAAAAATATCATAAGCATAAGAATCCCTTATTGGGGAAAATAAACTGTTGATCAAATACTTAAAAAGTGAATCCGTTCTCCAATTATCACATGCTATAAAATCATTAAGTAAAGCCCATAATTTTTCATCAAAATCATCATAGTCAAATTTTCCTTTTCTTTGCAAATCTATGATAACCGACCTAATGAAATGGTTACGATTTAAATAATCAAAAGGATTTGATCTACATAATATCGTTTGATCATCACAACCTTCTAAAATATTTTTTCCACATAAACTGGAAAATACTTATCCACAATTTTCCAAATATCGTAATATGATACACCTCTTTGTAACATTTTATCACTCCTTTCTTGCCTTTCACAATTAACTTTGTCTTACATTTATCATTATAACCAAATCAAATATAAAAAACATTATTTTATTCTATTATATTTGCGCATGATACATTTAGATTAAAAAAGAACCACTTTACATGGTTCCTATAATATTTATTCTTTTGGTTCCTCTTTTGGAGCCTTTTCTATAATACGTTTTAATTTTTTTTCAAACTGTACACGTGGGAATAGCACGCTTGTCCCACATCCCAGGCACTTGATACGAATATCCGCACCCATTCTGATAATTTTCCAATACTTCGATTTATGACATGGATGTTCTTTTTTCATTTCCACGATGTCGTTTAAATCATAATCCTGGATTGGCATAATATCCCTCCTTTATCCCTCTCTTTTATGATAAGACTGTAATGTATTTTCCAGAAGCATTGCGATGGTCATTGGACCTACACCTTTTGGCACTGGTGTAATATAGCTACATACTTCCTTTACATCCTCAAAATCAACATCTCCACACATTTTATTATTTTCATCACGATTAATTCCAACATCAATCACAACGGCGCCTTCTTTTACCCAGTTACGATTGATATATTTAGCTTTACCAATTGCCGCAATAAGGATATCAGCTTCTTTACAAACATTTTCGATATCCTGTGTACGTGAATGACAAATTGTCACTGTCGCATTTTTATTCAACAATAACTGTGCAATCGGTTTTCCCACAATATTACTGCGGCCAACTACAACAGCACGTTTTCCACTTAAATCATCATATCCAATCGTTTCTAAGATACGAATAATACCTTTCGGTGTACAAGATACAAATGTTTCTTCATTCAACATTAATTTACCCACATTACAAGGATGGAATCCATCCACATCCTTATTAGGATCAATGGCATGAATGATATCCTTTTCTTTGATATGTGCTGGTAATGGCAATTGTACTAAAATACCATCTACAGCAGTATCTAAATTCAAACGTTCAATCAATGATAATAATTCCTCTTGTGTTGTGGTTTCTGGCAAGGTAATTAATTCATTTTCCATACCAACAAATTGACATGCTTTTTCTTTTCCACGTACATAGGACAAGCTTGCCTGATTGTCACCAACCAAAACAACAACCAATTTTGGGATACGTTTACCTTCTGCCTTTAACTGATCAATTTTTACTTTTAGATTTTCTTTAATATCCTTTGCGATTTCGCTTCCATAAACTACTTCACTCATAAGATCACTCCAATCCCATTTCTGCGCTGTCTAATATAATGGTGACAGGTCCATCATTTAATAATTCTACTTTCATATCTGCACCGAAGATTCCAGTTTCTACTTCTAATCCATAACTCCTGATTTCTTCGTTAAATGCCTCCCATATTGGCTTTGCGACATCCCCTTTTGCGGCTCTTTCAAAGCCTGGTCTTCTTCCTTTTTTACAATCCGCATAGAGTGTAAACTGTGATATTGAAAGAATCTTTCCCTTCACATCAGATAAGCCCTTATTCATTTTACCATTTTCATCTTCAAATACACGTAATTCTGCGCATTTCTTTGCGATTTTCTTTACGATATCGATGGTATCTGTCTGTGTAATACCAACTAACAGCATAAATCCCTGATCGATTTTCCCTATATATTCTCCATCTACTTTTACGCTGGCATGGGCAACTCTTTGTATAATTACTCTCATAGCTTTTCACCTCATTTTGTACATAAGTATACCGTAAGCGATAAAGAAACTCAATCAAAAATATGATTTTCACATCTTTCCTATCCAAAATGGTAATGTTCATTTACATTCATACGATATTCTTTTGGTGTCATTCCATAAAATGACTTAAATTTCTTATAAAAGAAATTCACATTATTACATCCAACTTTATATATTATTTCATTAATATTAAGTTTTGAATTAGCAAGCAGAAAAGCTCCCTCTGTCATTTGTTGTGACGTTTTAATCTCGATAAATGACATTCCTGTTTTTTTCTTTAACATATTGCTTAAATAATTAGGATTATATCCGAATTTTTCTGATACATCTTCTAAGTGACAACGATTATAGTTTTCTTCAATATAATTTAATACTGGTATTAGCGTCGTTTGATTATTTTCATTATCGCTGAATTTTTCCTGATCATCATATAATGTATTGATTAATTCTAGAAATATTGCTGAAACATAGGTTTTTATTAGTTCTTGATAACATTTACTTGGACCAAAATATTCACATAACAAATATTGAATCAGGGTATGTACCTTAAAGTTCTCTTGTGTTTTAAAAATGATATATTGATCATGCCTGCGATTTTTGGATATCGCATTCAGTAAAAAGGATGTAAGAATTCCCTTCTGTGACATTCTACTTAAAAATACGCTGTTAAAAAACTCTTTACGAAAAACGATATTGATGACGATATCCTTTTCTGTTTTTAAACTGGTAGCACTATGGACAACATTTGTGTCAAAAATACATAAATCACCCTGATGCATTTCAACTTCTTTTCCATTGATCACAAAAGTACATTTTCCTTCATAGATATAATTCAATTCCATATCTTTATGATGATGGGGTGGAATAGTTGTGTAGCGTGATTCTTTGATAATACCAATCTGGTCTGATTTTAAAGTATTAATAAAGTCAAAGTAATAACATTTCTGTCCCCGATAATCATCTAGTCGCAATCTTTCATAAAAAGGACTTAACTCTCCTGGATGAGCTAAATGCCAACGTTCTCCTGCAGTATTCAAATGTAAGAACTCTTCAAGATCATGAATATTCATATAATCCTCCATCTGTGAAAATGACATAAATAGTCAAATATTATGACATTTTAAAAACTTATTTCCAACATTATAATATCATTAAGAATTAGCTAATTCAAACGAAAGAGAGGTAGTTTGAAATGAAAAACGGATTTGACGACAATTTTTTATGGGGTGGCGCAATTGCTTGTTCACAAGCTGATGGTGGCTTTTTAGAAGGAGGAAAAGGTATCTCCACACAAGATTTACGCTATCTTGATCCCGCATGGAATCATGAACAAGTTGAGGAAAAGCATCATAATTCTCCTTTTTCAAAAGCAGAATTTGACCAGGCTTTAAAAGATATGGATACAACCTATTATCCTAACCGCAGAGGTATAGATTTTTATCATCATTATAAAGAAGATATTGCTTTATTTCACGAACTGGGTATGAAAATCTTTAGAACTTCTATCTGCTGGTCACGTATTTATCCTAATGGGGATGATGAAATGCCTAATAAAGAAGGTATCACTTATTATAAAGATATGTTTCAGGAATGTAAAAAATATGGCATGAAGATTTTTGCGACAATTCTGCATTATGATATCCCAGTGAATCTTGTATTGAAATATGGTGGATGGAAAAATCGAAAGACAATTGACTTCTATGTAAGATATGCTAAAACTTTGTTTGAAGAACTAGGCGATTTGGTTGATTACTGGCTTCCTTTTAATGAATTTAACGCAGGTCGTTTTGCTCCATGGGATGGTGTTTGTTTAATACAGGATGAAGAAGAAAATATGAATCAGTCTATTTTTCAATGCCTGCATCATCAGTTTATTGCCAATGCAAAGACGGTAGCATTATGCCATGAAATGCTGCCAGGTTCAAAAATAGGCGGTATGATAGCAAGATTTGAAACTTATCCAGCTACATGTCGTCCAGAAGATGCATTACAAGCAATGCAGGATCAGCAATATTCCAACTGGTTTTACACAGATATTATGGCAAGAGGGGTATATCCTGCCTATATGGATCGATATTTTGATATGTTTGATATCGATATACAATTCGAAGATGGGGATGATGAAATCCTAAAAGCAGGTATTGTGGATTTCCTTAGTTTCTCATACTATTTTTCACAAGTTTCTACTAATTCACAAACATGGGAGAAAACTGCAGGTAATTTGATCATGGCGAACAAAAATCCATATTTGGAAACAAGTGAATGGGGTTGGCAGAAAGATCCAATTGGATTAAGAATTTCTTTAAATCAAATGTATGATCGCTATGGCTTACCAATCATCATTGCTGAAAATGGATTAGGTACTGGAGATGTTTTAGAAAAAGATGGTAAGATTCATGATCCATATCGTATTGATTATTTGAAAACACATATTGAGCAAATGAAAGAAGCAATCATCGATGGTGTTGAAGTAATTGGTTATACAATGTGGGGAATCATAGATATAGTATCTTGTGGTCCACTTACAATGGATAAACGATATGGTGTCATTTATGTTGATTTAGATAATGGTGGCAAAGGCAGTGGAAAACGTTATAAAAAAGATAGTTTCTACTGGTATCAAAAATGTATAGCAACAAATGGAAAGGAATTGGGATAAGATCATGTCAAATAAAGAATTAGCAAAACAAATCATCACATTGCTTGGTGGCAGCAATAATATTCAGACAGCATTACATTGTGTCACAAGACTTCGCTTTAATTTAAAAGATAATGCTTTAGCCGATATGAAAGCTATTGAACAATTAGATGGTGTGCTTGGTACACAAATAAAAAACGATCAGTATCAGGTCATTATTGGTCCTATGGTTGGTGATGTTTTCATCGAAATTGAACCATTGTTAAATCATGATAATACTATCCAACCAGCTTCTAATAAGAAAATAAATATCAATATGGTTCTTGATATCATCACAGGTATTTTCTCTCCAATTTTACCTGCTTTGGTAGCTGGTGGTATGTTAAAAGGTATCATCGCCATGATTGATGGCTTTTGCTGGTTTCCAACAGATGGTGGAACTTTCGTCATACTGAATTTGATTTCAGATATTCCATTCTATTTTTTACCATTTTTACTTGCCATATCTTCATCTAGAAAATTCAAAGTAAATGAATTTTTAGGTATCTGTGTTGCTGGTGCTTTAATGTATCCAACCTTTATTGCAGCTGTTGGTGCTGAAACTTCTCCATTTACTTTCTTAGGTTTCAGTGTTCCAGTATTCCAATATGCAGATTCTGTTTTCCCAGTTATTTTAGGTGTTGGTCTGCTTTCTATTGTCTATAAATTCATTGATAAATTTATTCCAAACGTTTTAAAGATGGTAATTGTTCCAACAGCAGCACTCATCATTACTATACCATTAACATATTTGATTCTTGCGCCAATTGGAGCGTATGGTGGCATTTATTTAGCTGATGGTATTGTATGGATGTTTGATACACTTGGCATATTTGCAGGATTTTTGTTAGGTTTCTTTATGCCATTGATTGTACTTTGTGGTATGCATCAATCAACTTCTCCTATTCAAATTACGAATATCACAACCCTAGGCTATGATTATCTTCTTCCAATTTCATTCTGTCATAATATGGCAGAATCTGGTGCCTCTTTTGGAGCTGCTTTACACATGAAGGATGCTAAAATGCGAGCTGCTGCCTTAACAACAAGTTTCTCCGCTTTTCTTGGTATTTCTGAACCTGCCTTATTCACAGTGAATGTAGTAAACAAAACACCATTAATCGCTGCAATGATTGCCAATGGTATTGGTGGTGCTTTAACAACTCTTTTAGGCGCAAAATGTTTTGCCTTCGTTATGCCAGGTATTACATCCCTGCCTGTTTACGCAAATCCAGATGGCACCATTACAAATCTATTACTCATGTGCGTTTGTATCATTTCAACATTCATAATTGCTGCTTTTTTAGCATTCTTCCTTGGTATGAAAAAAGGCAAACAAAGCAATGCGAAAGAGTCCACAATCAAAACGCCATTAAAAGGTAAAATCATCTCCCTTGATCAAGTAAAAGATGAAACAATCTCAAGCGGTATGATGGGAAAAGGCTTTGCAGTCCTTCCAGAAGATGATATCATATATGCCCCATGTAGTGGCAACATCGTTGTATTAGCAGATACCAAACATGCGATTGGTTTAAAAGCTGATACAGGTGAAGAAATTCTGATTCATGTTGGTATTGATACAGTAGAACTTGAAGGAAAGCCTTTTGAAGTGTTTGTACAATTAAATCAACACGTTAATCAAGGAGATAAATTAATAAAAGTTGACTTTAAAAAAATTCAAACAGCCGGATATGATACAACAGTGCCTGTTATTTGTACAAACTCCAGCCAGTATCAAACGATTACAATTGATGAAGCACAAGCCTGTATGACCATACAATAACAACAAAAAACAAAGACATTCATACCTATATGTCTTTGTTTTTTTCATTAATATGTTAAAATCTCTATACCATGTTCCGTCACAAGCAATGTGTGTTCCCATTGTGCGCTCAGTTTTCCATCTTTCGTATAAGATGTCCATCCATTATCTTCATCAATATACAAATGATAGTCGCCTTCATTAATCATTGGTTCAATAGTAAACACCATGCCAGGTGCCAATACCATGCCATTACCTTTTCTTCCCACATGTGGAATAATTGGATCTTCATGGAATTCATTACCAACACCATGTCCTGCGAAATCAATCACGACACTATATCCGTTTTGATGTGCATATTCCTGAATAGCTGCACCGATATCGCCTACATTTCCCCATGGGCGTACAGCTTTGATACCGATTTCCAAACATTCCTTTGTGACCTGAACCAGACGTTTTGCTTCTTCACTTACTTCGCCAATCATAAACATACGGGAAGCATCACTATAATAGCCATGATAGATGGTAGACACATCCACGTTAATGATATCTCCCTCTTTTAAAATAATATCTTTACTTGGGATACCATGACATACTTCATCATTCAATGATGTACAAACACTCTTTGGAAATCCTTCATAGCCAAGGGGTGCTGGGATTGCGCCATGGCTTACTGTATACTCATAAACCAGTGTATCAATATCATCTGTGCTCATACCAGCCTTGATATGTTTCGCAACATGATCTAATACTCCTGTGTTGATTTTTGCGCTCTTTTTGATACCCTGAATATCCTGTTCACTTTTGATTAAAGAACGATCAGGAATCGTCTTTCCAGCTCTGGCAAGTTCTGCCAGCTTTAAATCGAATTTTTCATGACATTGTTTGTATTTTTTTCCACTGCCACACCAGCAGCGCGTATTTCTATGCATTTCCATTCATACACACCTCATTTCAACCATAAGTATAGCACGTCTGTTTTACTTTTTCCAAGAAAGCGTACCATGATTTTAGAAAAGATTATAAATCACTATCACAAAAAAGGCTCCATGCAAGGGGACAGGAGCCAAAGGATGAGGGAAGGTAATGAAATTATTTTGGAAAACATATATCCACAATGAGGAATATGATTCATTACCATGATTACAGACATTTCTTTGTCTGTACCTATATAATACAACCAGTTTATGAAGGATATGTGAACACTTAATGAAGAATATGTAAAAAGTAAAAAATAACTATTTGACATAACGGACTTGCGCCTATAAAATAAATAAGAATAGAGTGGAGTGAAAAAGTTTATGAAAAGAGAGAAATTTTCCTCTCGTCTTGGGTTTATTCTGATATCGGCAGGCTGTGCTGTCGGTCTGGGAAATGTATGGAGATTTCCTTATATAACAGGACAATATGGAGGGGCAGCATTTGTATTGCTGTATTTGGTATTCTTGGTTATCTTAGGATTGCCGATCATGGTTATGGAGTTTTCTGTAGGAAGGGCATCTCAGAAATCCGCCGCTAAATCATTTGATGTATTGGAGCCAAAGGGTACAAAGTGGCATCTAATCAAATATGTTTGTATGGGTGGTAATTACCTGTTGATGATGTTTTATACAACCGTTGGCGGATGGATGTTAAATTATTGTGTAAAGATGGCAAGTGGTGATTTTAGTGGAAAAACCAGTGAAGCTGTCACACAAGGATTTTCCGATATGTTATCCAGTCCTTATGAAAACCTGTTCTGGATGGTGGCAATTACCATCATTGGATTCTTTGTTTGTAGTAAAGGTCTTCAAAATGGTGTTGAAAAAATTAGTAAATATATGATGAGCTGTTTGTTTATCGTCATGATCGTACTGGTTGTACGTAGTGTAACATTGCCTGATGCAATGGAAGGATTAAAATTCTATCTGGTACCTGATTTTGGCAAGATGATGGAAAATGGCTTATGGGATGCGATATTTGCGGCAATGGGACAGGCTTTCTTTACTTTAAGTCTGGGTATTGGTGCGCTGGCTATCTTTGGAAGCTATATTGGAAAAGACCGCAGTTTATTAGGTGAAAGTATCAACGTTTGTGTATTGGATACAATGGTAGCATTTGTGGCTGGTTTGATTATCTTTCCAGCATGCTTTGCATTTCATGTAGATGCTGGCAGTGGTCCAGGACTGGTATTTGTGACTTTGCCAAATGTATTTAATGTAATGCCAGGCGGTCGTTTATGGGGAACCTTGTTCTTCCTGTTTATGTCTTTTGCGGCACTGACAACCATTATCGCGGTATTTGAAAATATCGTTGCATTTGCGATGGATTTAGGATGGACAAGAAAAAAAGCTGTAATGGTCAACTTTGTGGCGATTCTAGTATTATCCTTACCATGTGCACTAGGATTTAATCTATTAAGTTTTATTGAACCATTAGGTGCGAAATCTACGATACAAGATCTAGAGGACTTCATTGTATCAAACAATATGCTGCCACTAGGTTCTTTGATGTATCTGTTATTCTGTACATTTCGTTATGGATGGGGATGGGATAATTTTATGGAAGAAGCAAACACTGGAAAAGGTTTAAAATTCCCAAAAGCGCTTCGTTTCTATATATCCTATATTCTACCAATTATCGTTTTATATATCTTCGTACAGGGATATCTGGATAAATTTGATATACCTGTTGGTATCTTGATTCCATTGATTTTAATCATATGTATCATCTATGTACCAATACAGGCATGGCGTAAAAACAAAAAATTAATAGAGAAACAATAACAAAAAAAATATGCATGGATGAATATACATCTGTGCTTTTTTTATGAACATATCATTTATACAAACCCAGGATACTGCATAAAAGAAAAAACCATAGATATTACTCCAATGCCAATAAGTTAAGGGTATTGACAAAAACAAAAATCAGGAATATAGCT
>NZ_QVFL01000031.1:17099-17928 GCF_003434225.1 Absiella sp. AM29-15 | reverse complement strand
AAATGGGTCTTGAATGAAAATAATGTTTATACTTCTGTTTTCGATTCAGATAATGAGCTGAAATATAAATACACGACTGCTGTCGATTCCTTCAAGTATGAATTCACAGATACAGATGGTAAGAAGAAAAGCTTTACAGTTAAGGAAAAGCGTATCCTTACTTTCAATCCTTCTTTATGTGAGAAACATCGATATGAGCTTAGAAAAATGCTGGAAAAAGCCAAGACCCTCAAGGCGTGCCATGCAAAGAAAAGTGAATATGGAGAGTCCTCAAAATACGTGAAGTTCTTATCTTCTGATAAGAATGGGAATGCTACAGATGAAAAGATCATTGTAGAGATCAATATGAAAAAATATGAAAAGGATTATGCTCTGGCAGGCTTTAATATGCTGGTAACCTCTGAAATCGCAATGGATAATGAAGAAATATATAATGTATATCATAATCTATGGAGAATCGAGCAGTCTTTCCGTATCATGAAATCAGAATTGGATGCACGACCAGTTTTCTGTCAAAACGAGAATACGATAAAAGGGCACTTTCTGATCTGCTATCTTTCTGTACTTCTGACAAGGATACTGGAATTTAAAGTACTGAAGAATAAGATATGTGCTTCAAAGCTTTATGAATTCATCCACTCTTATGCAGTACTCAAAGAAACTGACAGCAGATATATAAATATTTCATCTTCGACACCAACGATCACTTATCTTGCAGAAACGTTCAAATTGCCTTTGAGAAACTTCTATTTAACCACTGAACAAATAAAAATGATGCTAAATCAAGTCATTTAGCACCATTTTTTTAATTTTACTTCTAAAGTCAGGT
>NZ_QVFL01000031.1:0-17089 GCF_003434225.1 Absiella sp. AM29-15 | reverse complement strand
TAGCACCATTTTTTTAATTTTACTTCTAAAGTCAGGTATTATATACAAAACAAACGAAAATAGAAATGAAAAGCCAACAATTTTGATGATTTGTATAAGAAAGAAACGTTGCGTTTCATAAAAATGTAACGTATAATAATAGGAAAGAGGGAGTAGGAGCGTTCATCATTATTAGCGCGGTAAGTCAACAACCTCGACGTTATTCACGTCTGGCTTATCTTAAATACCGAGACTCATATATAGAAAAAGACTATGTATGGGTCTTTTTCATTAAGGAGGATAACATGGAACCATACTTAAAATCTAAAGAAGAAGTATTAAAAGAGTTGTTGAGCAGTCATGAAGGATTAAGTAAAGAAGAAGCAGAAAAACGTTTACAGGAGCATGGCTATAACCGCTTAAAAGAAGCGAAAAAAGATTCTTTTTTTAAACGTTTGATGAAACAGCTGTCAGATCCTATGATTATTGTGTTGATTGCTGCGGCTGTGGTGTCTGCGATTACATCTGCTTATGCACATGAAAGCTTTGCGGATGTATTTATCATCTTGTTTGTGGTTATTGTGAATGCGATTCTTGGCATGTATCAGGAAAGCAAGGCAGAAAAAGCAATTGAAGCTTTGAAAAAAATGAGTGCTGCGAAAAGCAAAGTATATCGTGATGGACAATTGTGTGTTGTGCCAAGCGAAGCATTATGTGTAGGCGATGTTATCGCTTTAGAAGCTGGTGATGCTTTGCCTGCGGATGTACGTGTTTTAGAAGCCGCAAGCTTAAAAGTAGAAGAATCTGCGTTAACTGGTGAAAGCGTGCCGGTAGAAAAATTTGATCATGTATTAAACAATGAAGAAAAAACGATACCATTAGGGGATCGTAAAAATATGATGTACATGGGAAGCAGTGTGGTGTATGGCAGAGGACTGGCTGTTGTGACTGCCATTGGTATGGATAGCGAAATGGGTAAAATCGCCGATGCAATCAATCAAAGTAAAGAAGAAGCAACACCGCTGCAGCTTAAATTAAATCAGTTGTCTAAAATTCTTAGCTATGGTGTGCTGGGCATTTGTGTATTGATCTTTGTGTTCGCATTAATGAGAAATCATGATGTATCTGCGCCGGTATTGATCGATACCTTTATGCTGGCGGTATCCCTGGCAGTTGCGGCTATTCCTGAAGGATTAGCTGCGGTGGTAACGGTACAACTTGCGATTGGGGTTACCCGTATGTCAAAACAACATGCGGTTATACGACAATTAACTGCAGTAGAAACATTAGGATGTACCCAGATCATCTGTTCCGATAAAACAGGTACCTTAACACAAAACAAAATGACCGTGGTCGATCATTATGGAAAAGATGAAGAATTGCTGGCATGTGCTATGAGCTTGTGTAGTGATGCACAGGTAAGCGATGATGGTGTAAAAGGAGAACCAACGGAAGTAGCACTTGTGGAATATGGAGAAAAATTCTTCCATAAAAATGATAAACTGAAGGAAATGCCAAGAATCAAAGAAGCACCATTTGATTCTATGCGTAAAATGATGACAACGATTCATGAACAGAGGAATCATACCTATATCCAATTCAGTAAAGGCGCACCAGATGTGCTATTATCCAGATGTGATTACTATATAGAAAATAATATGGTAAAACCATTAGATGATATAAAACGTCAGGAAATTATGGCACAGAATAAAGCCTTTGCGGATCAGGCATTACGTGTACTTGCGGCAGGATATCAGATATATGATACAAAAGAAGCGTTGAAAGATAATGTATTGGATATGGAACAACATTTGATCTTTATAGGCTTATGTGGCATGATTGATCCCATCCGTGAAGAAGTCAAAGGCGCAATCAGCGAATGTAAACAGGCAGGTATTCGTCCTGTGATGATTACCGGAGATCACATTGATACAGCAGTGGCAATCGCGAAACAATTGGGCATCCTGAAGGATAAATCACAAGCAATCACGGGAGCTCAGCTGGATGAAATGAGCGATGAAGAATTCAAAGAAAAAATTGCCCAATACTGTGTATATGCACGTGTACAGCCAGAACATAAAGTAAGAATTGTTGATGCATGGAAAGCACAGGGAAAAGTCGTTTCCATGTCAGGTGATGGTGTGAATGATGCGCCAAGTATCAAGCGTGCAGATATTGGTGTTGGTATGGGAATCACAGGTACGGATGTTACCAAGAATGTTGCGGATATGGTACTTGCGGATGATAACTTTGCGACAATTGTGTCAGCGGTAGGCGAAGGACGAAGAATTTATGATAATATCAAAAAAGCGATTCAGTTCTTATTGTCCAGCAATATCAGTGAAGTAGTATCCATCTTCACCGCTACCATGCTTGGCTTTACGATTTTAAAACCTGTACATATCTTGTGGGTCAATCTTTTGACAGATACCTTCCCAGCACTTGCTTTGGGTATGGAAGATAAAGAAGACGATATCATGTCACGTCCTCCACGTCCCAAAGAAGAAGGACTATTTGCGGATAAAATGGCATTTGATGTTATCTTTCAGGGCATCATGATTTCTGTGATTACGTTGGTGGCATATTTTGTAGGACATTATATAGAAACTGGGGTATTTGAAATTACAGAAAGTCTGGATGGTATGACAATGGCTTTCCTAACGATGTCTATGACCGAAATTTTCCACTCCTTCAATATGCGTTCAAGAAAGCATTCCATCTTTACCATTAAGAAACAGAATCTGTATTTATGGGGCAGTATGCTTGGCTCTTTATTATTAACGATTTTGGTGATTTATGTACCAGTACTATCTGATTTATTTGAGTTCCAGCATATATCCTTGATGGAATTTGCAATCAGTATGGCAATGGCATTTAGTATCATTCCAATTGTGGAAATTGAAAAAGTTTTCTTAAGACATAAAAAGTAGAACAAGAGGCTGTTGTGGAGTACACAATGGCCTTTGTTTATGTATCTTGTATCGAATATTAGAATTATAGCGGAATTCAAGAACAGTAAGGAATGTTTACCAATGTTTTACTTTTACTTTTGATAGGTTGTGATATAATAAATGCAGCTAAGAAACGGGAGGATACAAAATTATGAAAATTTTAGTAACTGGTGGTACCGGGTTCATCGGAAGCCACACATGTGTAGAATTATTAGAAGCTGGACATGACGTTGTCATCATTGACAACCTGTATAATTCACAGGCAGACGTTATCGATAAAATCAAAACAATTACAGGGAAAGATGTTGCTTTTTATGAAAGTGACTGCTGTGATGAAGAAGCACTGGAAACAATCTTTAACGAACACAAGATTGATGCGGCTATCCACTTTGCAGGATATAAAGCTGTAGGAGAATCTGTCGCAAAACCAATTATGTATTATCAAAACAACCTGATGAGTACCCTTGCTTTATGTAAAGTCATGGCAAAACATGGATGTAAACGTCTAGTATTCTCATCAAGTGCAACAGTTTATGGAAATCCAAAGAGTGTTCCAATTAAGGAAGATTTCCCATTAGGACCTACAACAAATCCTTATGGAACAACAAAATTAATGATCGAACAGATTTTAAAAGATTTATATATTTCAGATCACGAATGGAATATTGCATTGTTACGTTACTTTAATCCAATTGGTGCGCATGCAAGTGGATTATTAGGCGAAAGCCCTAATGATATTCCAAATAACCTGATGCCTTATATCGTAAAAGTAGCAAATAAAGAATTACCATACTTACATGTTTATGGAAACGATTATCCAACACCAGATGGTACAGGTGTACGTGATTATATCCATGTTGTGGATTTAGCAAAAGGGCATGTGAATGCTGTGAATAAAGTGATGGAAAACATTGGTGTAGATGCTTATAATCTGGGTACAGGTATTGGATACAGTGTATTAGATGTTGTAAATGCCTTTGTGAAAGCTAATGGTGTAGAAGTACCATACCAGATTGATCCAAGAAGACCTGGTGATATCGCTGAATGTTATGCAAGTACAGATAAAGCATTTAAAGAATTAGGCTGGAAAGCAGAAAAGAATCTGGAAGAAATGTGTAAAGATGCATGGCATTTCTTAGAAACAACAAAAAAATAACAAATGAAAGATACCTTTGCGTATCTTTTTTTGCGCAATTACTTACAGAAACTTTACATATTATACATTGTAAGTGATATGAAAAAAGGGTATGATAAAGAGGCAAAAAATGGGAGGACTTGTATGAATGCAATTATTCTAGCAGCTGGTGTAGGGCATAGAATGATCAATCTGACAAAACAGACCAACAAGACGCTGTTGCCAATTGGCGGTGTTCCAATGATAGAAAGAACCATCCAGTATTTGAAACAGGCGGGTATAGAGGATATCACAGTCGTTACAGGTCATAAAAAAGAGCTGTTTATGCCATTGAAAGAGAAATATGCAGTTCAGCTGATATATAATAAAAAATATTCTGTATACAACAGCTTATATTCACTAAAACTGGTATTGGATAAATTAGAGGACACTTTCGTGATTCATGGAGATGTGGTACTCTTTAAAAACTTTTTTATGCGACAGATGAATGCTTCTACTTTATATACCATTTTCAAGAATCCTAAGGGAGTACCGATGATGAAGATTCACAAGGACGAACAATACCGCTTAAAACAAGTAGAAATGTGTAGTGTGAATGAACGTATTACAACCTTTTTAGGGATTTGTTATTTTACGAAAGAAGATAGTGAAATGATAAAAAAATATTATGAAACTTCAATTACAGAAAAGAAGCTTCGTGATTATAAAGGCGAACTGGAAACTGAATTATTGCCATTGTTGTCAGATCGTATGGTGGTTCATCATGTGGATAATCGTTATGCAATGGAAATCAATGTCATGGATGATTATTATCAGGCATGTATCAAATATGAAAATTTTTGGAAACCTTAAGCGTGGGTTTTTATGAAACAACGGATAAAATAAATTAGATATAGTGTGAAAATACATATAAAAGAAAGCATAATCAAGCTGAGTGGAAGCAATGTTTTCCATAATTTAACTGCGATAAAAAGAAAGAGGGTAGCGATGCCAATATAGATGGCAAGAAAAAGGCATGCGGCGGGGATACGTACCCATAAAGATGCTTTTTTGCTTTTGATGAGCTCACTGGTGCCTTCTAATACTAATTCTAAAATGATTTCAAGTAGAAATTCCATATGGATACCTCCAGTATAGTGTGGCTTTATCATAACAAAGATGAAGAAAGAATATATAAAAAAATTCTTAAAATGTCTTAATGTTGAACTTTTCTGTAAGAATTGACAAAAAAAGCAAAAAAGAAGTTGCAATTTGATTTTATGTGTATTATATTATAAAGGTGCCGCTTAGCGTGGCGCTTTTACATGCGTGGGAGAAGGTGGAGCAACCCTTCATCAACCACTGCATAAGACAACAAATTATAGGAGGTGTGTCTTGTGAGTAAAAAAGTTGCAAAGATTTGTAAACTACAGTTCCCAGCAGGAGGAGCTAGACCAGGACCAGCGCTTGCATCAGCAGGTATCAACATGCCACAGTTCTGTTCAGCATTTAACGATGCTACGAAGGACCGTGCAGGAGATATGGTTCCAGTTATCATTACTGCATACGAAGACAAAAGTTTTGATTTTGTATTAAAAACAACACCAGCATCAATTATGATCAAGAAAGCTGCTAATATCAAAAAGGCTGCTGGAGATCAGAAAGTAAAAGCTGGAAAAATTACTGTTGACCAGTTACGTGAAATTGCAGAATACAAAATGCCAGACTTAAACGCTAATGATGTTGAAGCTGCTATGCGCATTGTTGCAGGTACAGCTAGAAACATGGGTGTTGAAGTTGAAGGTTTTGAAGGTTAAGAGAAAGGCGAGAGGTAATTAAATATGGCAAAAGTAGGAAAAAAATACGCTGAAGCTGCTAAGAAAGTTGATCGCTCTAAATCTTATCCTGTAGCTGAAGCAGTACAATTAGCAAAAGAAACAAACACAGTTAAGTTCGACGCTTCTGTTGAAGTTAGCTTCAAATTAAATGTAGACCCACGTCATGCTGATCAGCAGATCCGTGGAGCAATGGTATTACCACACGGTACTGGTAAAACTCAGAAAGTGTGTGTAATTGCTCAGGGACCTAAAGAACAAGAAGCAATCGACGCTGGCGCAGATTTTGTTGGTGGTAAAGAACTGCTAGACAAAATGCAGCAGGGATGGTTCGATTTCGACGTTATCGTTGCTACACCAAACATGATGGGTGAACTTGGTAAATTAGGTCGTATCTTAGGACCTAAAGGTTTAATGCCAAACCCTAAGACTGGTACAGTAACTATGGATGTTAAGAAAGCAATCGAAGACATCAAAAAAGGTAAAGTAGAATATCGTGTAGATAAAGAAGGTAACATCAACCTGATGATCGGAAAAGTTAGCTTTGATGATGAAAAATTGGTTGATAACTTCAATGCAATCTATAAGACAATTCTAAAAGCTAGACCAGCTGCAGTAAAAGGTACTTACATCAAGAACCTTGTATTAACAACAACAATGGGTCCTGGAATCCATGTAGCTGTTGAAAAATACTAATTGACTTTTAAGTAAAAGTTGTATAAAATAGCTATGTTATCAATATACCATAGACAGTAACGGCCGTTAAGGCTTAATCATGTTACCGAGGTGTTGAAAGTTTAAGATACATTTCTTTCACCCGTACGTCTATGCATACGGGTGATTTTTATAAAACTCTTAAGGTATATTGTTACATATAAATTTAGGAGGTGTAAAGTTAATGAACCAGGCGATTATCGATAGCAAGAAGACTGTTGTTTCTGAAATTGCTCAGAAAATGAAAGAGTCTGATTCTACAGTCGTTGTGGAATACCGTGGGTTAACCGTTGCTGAAATGACTCAGTTACGTAGAGATCTGCGTGCAGAAGGTGTAGATTTCAAAATCTATAAGAACTCTCTGGCACAGCGTGCTGCTGAAGAAGTTGGGGCATCTGACTTAACAAAAGATTTAGTTGGACCTAACGCAATCGCATTTGGAGCAGACGCAGTTGCTCCTGCACGTGTATTAGCAAAATTCGCTAAGAAACACGACAAACTTGTATTAAAGAGCGGAATCGTTGAAGGTAAAGTTGTTGGCGTAGATACGATCAAAGAACTTGCTTCATTACCAAACCGCGAAGGTATGTTATCAATGCTGTTAAGCTGCTTACAGTCACCAGTACGTAGTTTTGCATGTGCTGTTAAAGCTGTTGCTGACAGTAAAGAAGAAAACGGTGAAGCTGCTGCACCAGCTGCAGAAGCTAGCGAAGAAGCTGCTGCTTAATCAAAGCGCAGTCATCAATCAAACATAGGAGGACATGAAAAATGGCAAAATTAAACCAGGAAGACATTTTAGCTTACTTAGAAGAAGCTACAATCTTAGAACTGAACGAATTAGTAAAAGCAATCGAAGAAAAATTTGGCGTAACTGCTGCTGCACCAGTTGCTGTTGCTGCTGCACCTGCTGAAGAAGCTGCTGCTGGACCAAGCGAAGTAACTGTTACATTAACTGATGTTGGTGGAACTAAAGTTGCTGTTATCAAAGCAGTACGTGAAATCACTGGATTAGGATTAGTTGACGCTAAAGGTATCGTTGACAAATGCCCAAGTGTAATCAAAGAAAACATCAAACCTGAAGAAGCAGAAGAAATCAAGAAGAAATTGATGGACGCTGGTGCTACAGTAGAAGTTAAATAATTAACTTTACAACTCTAAAAATTTACAGAAAGCCTTCGGGCTTTTTGTCACCTAAAAAGGCGGGATAACGATGGATCATTATTTTACAGATAATCGTCATTTAGCAGAAAACCGGAAGGAAATATCTTTCCGGTTTTGGTGTTTTACCTATACCTTTATCACTGATAATGGTGTTTTCAGTAAAGATAGTGTGGATTTTGGTACACGTGTATTATTGAAAACGTTATGTGATAGAAATGAATTAGGGGAACATATTCTGGATGTGGGCTGTGGCTATGGCGTGATTGGCATTACGTTGAAAAAAATCTACCCCAAGGCACAAATGGAAATGGTGGATGTCAATCCAAGAGCTGTGTTACTAGCCATAGATAATGCAAAGAAAAATAATATTGAAGCAGATATCCATGAATCTAATGTATACGAAAATGTAAAAGGGAATACTTTTAGTGATATCATAACCAATCCACCAATTCGTGCCGGTAAAAAAGTGATCTATAAAATCTTTGAAGAAGCTTATGATCATTTGGCAGAAAATGGTAATTTATGGGTTGTGATCAGGAAACAACAGGGCGCAGAAAGTGCCGTGAAAAAGATTAAAGAAGTCTTTGGAAATTGTGAAATAATTAACAAAGAAAAAGGTTATTTTATTTTAAATGCGAAAAAGCATTGACAATTTGACGTTTGATTGCTATTATAATAAATTGCATAATACTAAAATATTAAAATGGGATTTTGTGCCTTATTTTGGTAGAAAAAACTTGTAGAAAGGATGGCGTACATGGACAAAAAACAGCCTTATCGTATTGTCGCTTCCGGTAAAAAGGCAGAGCGTCGTGATTACTCAAAAGTTAGTGGACATCTAGAACTTCCTAATCTGGTTGAAATTCAAACAGATTCTTTTGAGTGGTTCAAGAACGAAGGAATCGAGGAAGTATTTAACGAAATCTACCCGATTCAAAACTATGGAGGAAACATCAAGCTGAAGTTCACAGGTTATGAATTTGGAGAACCTAAGTACAATGCGGAAGAATCAATGTATCGTGAATGTAACTTTGCGGCACCATTGAAAGCACGCATGGAGCTTGAAATTACCGATAACACCACCGGGGAAGTTATCAATAAATGGGAGGATGTCTTCCTAGGAGATTTCCCTTTAATGACGGAAACAGGTACCTTTATTATTAATGGTGCTGAACGTGTCATTGTATCACAGATTGTACGATCACCAGGTGCATATTTTGCGACTGGTTATGATGAAAAAACAGGAAAGGAATCCTTCTCTTGTGAATTGATTCCAAGTCGTGGTACATGGCTGGAATTTATGACTGAAATGAAAAAAGCGTCAACTGGACGTCTTTTAAACATGAGCATTGACCGTAAACGTAAAATGCTGTCAACCATCTTGTTTAAAGCAATTGGTATGTCCGTTGACTTAGATCGTAGTGAAGATCCACATGATACAACTGCAATCAAAACTTTCTTAAACGCTATGGGAAGAACAGTTGTGGAGGATTTACCACAGGATGATGAAAACCGTGAATTTATGGATCTTTACCTTACACTATATGCCGCATATTTTGGTAAGTATGAAGAAATTGAAAATACATTATTGGCAGATAAGGTAAAAACAAGACAGGAAGCATTGCTTTCTATATACGAAAACCAGCGTTCTGATGAAATTCCTACATTAGATGGGTCTATTACATTAATGAATGCCAAATTCTTTGATCCACGCCGTTATGATTTAACAAAAGCCGGACGTTATAAATTGCGTAAAAAATTAAATGCAATCAACCGTATCGATAAACACCGTCTTGCACAGGATATTCTGGCAGCAGATGGCAGTGTTTATATGGCTAGTGGAACAATGATTCACCGTGATGAAAGAAACAGTTTACGTGGAGAACTTGAAAAAGGTATGTATGTCAATGCATTCCCATTCAATCCATTATTCAACCATCCAGATAAAGTAAGTGTACCAACATCAAATAACTTAGGTTTGGTAGGTCGTGTACTTGCAAGTGATGTAGAACTGCCTGATGAAACATTGTTTGAAGGCAGCATTCTGACAAAAAAGGATGTTGAAAAGCTGGTTGCTTCTATGGATAAAGTAAATGTACATGGTGGCATCATCGCTAAAGAAGTTGTCTTAACAAAAGAAAATGTAAATGCTGTATTAAACTATGGACAGCGTTTATATGCACTTGGACGTTTAACAGATGCACAAGGCAATGACTTATTAAATGAAGAAGATGATTTATTTGTAGAAGGCTATACACCAAGACAAAGAACAGATGTATTAAGTGCTTCTGCATTAGAAGATATCCGTAACCGTGTACACAATGGAGCTGTCATCAGTGCATGGTTAGTTGGTGCTGCTGTACAGGAAATCATGGTTTACGATGAAGAAAACCAGATAATTAAAGTTATGGGTAACGACCCATATGCTGACAAGCACACCATTACTATTTCCGATATGTACGCCCTTTATTCTTATAACTTGAATGTTATGGAAGATATCGGTGAAACAGATGATATCGATATGTTAGGAAACCGTCGAATCCGTTCCGTTGGTGAATTGATTCAGAACCAGTTCCGTATCGGTTTAAGTCGTATGGAAAGAGTTGTTAAAGAACGTATGTCTATTGCGGACATCGCTACATTAACACCTAAAAAATTAACGAATATCCGTCCATTGACTGCAGCAATTAAAGAGTTCTTCTCAAGTTCTCAGTTGTCACAGTTTATGGATCAGCAGAATCCTTTGGCAGAGCTTACGAATAAACGTCGTATTTCCGCATTAGGACCTGGTGGTTTAACAAGAGATCGTGCCGGTTTTGAAGTACGTGACGTTCACAGTTCTCACTATGGTAGAATTTGTCCTATCGAGACACCAGAAGGTCCAAACATCGGTTTGATCAACAACTTAACATCTTATGGAAAAATCAACGAATATGGTTTCATTCAGACACCATATCGTATCGTAAATCCTGATGGAACCGTGCGTGATGAGGCAATTTATCTGTCCGCAGATGAAGAAGCAGATTACGTTATCGCTCAGGCCAACGAGGTCATCGATGGACGTTTGGTAAATGAACGTGTCGTAGCCCGTAAAGCCGGAGATACGATCATCGCTCGTCGTGAAGAAGTAGAACTGGCCGACGTTTCGCCAAAACAGATCGTATCTGTAGCGACTGCCTGCGTTCCTTTCCTGGAAAATGACGATGCTTCCCGTGCCTTGATGGGTGCGAACATGCAGCGTCAGGCCGTACCTTTATTAAAACCTCACTCACCATATGTAGGAACTGGTATCGAATATAAGATTGCCAAGGATTCAGGTGTTGGTGTAGTTGCGAAAGAAGACGGTGTGATTGAATACGTCGATTCACAGCGTATCGTTGTCGCAAAAGATGATGGCGATCGCCATGAATACCGTTTACGTAAATTCCAGCGTTCTAACAATGGGACAAATATTAACCAGAGCCCAATTGTGAAAAAAGGTGAACGTATTGAAAAAGGTGACATCTTAGCGGATGGACCATCTATGGAAAATGGTGAACTTGCTCTTGGACAAAACGTAACCATTGCTTATATGACATGGTATGGTTATAACTACGAGGATGCCATCATTATGAGTGAACGTCTTGTTCGTGATGACGTTTATACATCCATTCATATCGAAGAATACGACATTGACTGTCGTGAAACAAAGCTTGGACCTGAAGAAATTACACGTGACATTCCAAATGTTAGCGAGAATGCATGCCGTAACTTAGACAGCCGTGGTATCATCATGGTTGGTGCGGAAGTTATGGAAGGTGACATTCTGGTTGGTAAGGTTACGCCAAAAGGTCAAAGCGAAATTTCTCCAGAAGAAAAACTGCTGTTGGCAATCTTTGGTGAAAAATCACGTGAAGTACGTGACAACTCATTGAAGGTACCACATGGTGGTGCTGGTATTGTTCACAGTATCCGTATCTTCAAGAGAAGTGAAGGACATGAACTTCCACCTGGAGTAAATGAAACAGTAAAAGTATATATCGTTCAGAAACGTAAGATTTCTGAAGGTGATAAAATGGCCGGACGTCATGGTAACAAGGGTGTCATCTCTAAGATTTTACCAGTAGAAGATATGCCTTATATGCCAGATGGAACGCCAGTAGATATCATGTTGAACCCATTCGGTGTGCCATCTCGTATGAACATCGGACAGGTACTAGAAATCCATTTAGGATATGCAGCTAAGAAATTAGGTGTAAAATTCTCGACTCCAGTATTCGATGGTATCAACAATCAGGAATTAAGTGACATCATGAAAGAAGCAGACATGACAGTTGATGGTAAACAGGTATTGTACGATGGACGTACTGGTGAACCATTCGATGAACGTATCGCTGTCGGTGTTATGTACATGATCAAGCTTGCCCACATGGTTGACGATAAACTGCATGCCCGTGCAACTGGACCTTACTCACTTGTTACACAGCAGCCATTAGGTGGTAAAGCACAGAATGGTGGTCAGAGATTTGGTGAAATGGAGGTTTGGGCACTAGAAGCATATGGTGCTGCACATACACTTCAGGAAATCTTAACGATTAAATCAGATGATATCGTAGGTCGTACAAAAACTTATGAAGCTATCATCAAAGGTAAAGATATTCCAGAACCAGGTATCCCAGAATCATTCCGTGTATTAACACACGAATTACAGGCTCTTGCCATCGATGTGAAGATGCTGGATGAAGATGGAAACGAAGTAGATATTAGTAAAGAAGATGGAAATGAAGCAGTTGCTGCACCACTTCCACCTGTTGAAGATAAAGTAGAAAATGAAGAAGATATCAACGATTTAGCAATCGATGATGAAAATGAAGATGTTGATGATGATATCGATGCAGAAGAAGATTTGGATCTAAGCGAAGAAGATTTAGACGAAGAACTTCTGACAGACGATGAAGATGAAGAAAATGTAGAGGAGGCGTAAGTAGATGAGTGTTAATAATTTTGCCTCAATTCAGGTAAGTTTAGCTTCACCAGATCGTATCCATGAATGGAGTCATGGAGAAGTTAAAAAACCAGAAACGATCAACTACCGTTCTCAGAAACCAGAACGTGATGGTTTATTCTGTGAAAGAATTTTCGGCCCTAGCAAGGACTGGGAATGTTACTGTGGTAAATATAAAAAAGTACGCTACAAAGGTGTTGTATGTGACCGTTGTGGGGTAGAAATCACAAAATCAAGCGTTAGACGTGAGCGTATGGGACACATCGAACTTGCTGCTCCTGTTGCACACATCTGGTACTTGCGTGGTATCCCTAGCCGTATGGCATTGTTACTTGACGTAACACCAAAACAGTTAGAAGAAGTAGTATATTTCGTATCCTGGATCGTTACAGATCCAAAGGATACGAAACTGGAATACAAACAGATTCTTTCAGAAAAAGAATACCGTGAAAACATGGCAATTTATGGACCAGGAAGCTTTACAGCACAGACTGGTGCAGAAGCTGCTTTGACACTGTTGAAAGAAGTAGATCTGGAAGCTGAATATAAAAACATTCAGTTACAGTTAGAAACTGCACAGGGAGAAAAACGTAAAAAATTAATCAAACGTTTGGATACTGTACAGGCATTCCGTAATTCAGACAACGATCCAGAATGGATGGTATTAACGGTAATTCCAGTTATCCCACCTGATTTAAGACCAATGCTGCAGCTGGATGGTGGACGTTTTGCGACAAGTGATCTAAATGACTTATACCGTCGTGTTATCACTCGTAATAATCGTTTGAAAAAGCTGTTAGAACTTGGTACTCCTGCAATCATCGTTCAAAACGAAAAACGTATGTTACAGGAAGCTGTCGATGCCTTAATTGATAATGGCCGTAGAAGTAAACCAATCACAGGCGCTGGTGGACGTGCATTAAAATCTCTGTCACACTCATTAAAGGGTAAACAGGGACGTTTCCGTCAGAACTTGTTAGGTAAACGTGTTGACTTCTCAGGACGTTCCGTTATCGCCGTAGGACCAGACTTGAAAATGTATCAGTGTGGTATCCCTCGTGAAATGGCTATTCAATTATTCAAACCATTCGTTATCAACGAAATTGTAAATAGAGAAATTGCCAGCAATCCAAAAACTGCAGAAAAACTAATCGATCGTCAGGACCCACGTATCTGGGATATTGTGGAAGATGTTATCGATGGCTATCCTGTATTGATGAACCGTGCACCTACACTGCACCGTTTAGGTATTCAGGCATTTAAACCAAAACTAGTAGAAGGACGTGCTATGCGTCTGCACCCTCTGGTATGTACTGCGTTCAATGCCGACTTCGATGGTGACCAGATGGCTGTTCACGTTCCATTAAGTGAAGAAGCACGTGCCGAAGCATTAATTATGATGTTAGGTAGCAACAATATCCTTGGTCCTAAGGATGGTAAACCAATCGTTACCCCTGGACAGGATATGGTTATGGGTAACTTCTATTTGACAATGGAAGAAACTGCAGAAGAATTCTATGCCGAAGCAGAACGTTACATGTCAGTAGATTGCCCGAAATCAGCAGCATTATGGACTCGTTATGGAGATAACGAAGGACATGTGTATGGCAGCCTGGATGAAATTTTAATGGCTTATCAGACACAGCAAATCCATCTGCACTCCAGAATTGCGATTCCTGCAAGAAATTTGAAAAAAACATGCTTCACAAAAGAACAGGAAAACATGTATCTTTTAACAACGGTTGGTAAAGTAATCTTTAACAATATGTTCCCAGAAGATTTCCCATTCCTGAATGAAGTGAGCGAAGCTAACTTTAAAGCAACTCCTGAAAAATTCTTTATTCCAATGGGAAGTGATGTAAAAGAAGAAATTAAAAAACTTCCAATCACATCCGCATTCAAGAAGAAAGATTTAGGAAAAATTATCGGAGAAGTGTTTAAACGCTACTCAACAGAAAAAACAAGTGAAATCCTAGACCAGATCAAGGACTATGGATTTAAATATTCCACTGTTGCAGGTGTTACCGTATCTCTAAGCGATATCGAGGTTGCTCCTCATAAAGAAGATCACGTAGAATATGGTAAGGAAAAAGCCGAAGAATTGAAAATGCTGCGTAAGAAAGGTAAACTTACAATGCAAGAATGGGAGCGTCACTTAAATAAACTTTGGGCAGATGTCAAAGATGATATCGCTGAAGAGCTATTAGGTAACCTTCCACGTAAAAACCCAATCAATATGATGGCCCGTTCCGGAGCCCGTGGTAATACTTCTAACTTTACTCAGCTTGCAGGTATGCGTGGTCTGATGGCAAAACCATCACAATCAAAATCCGCAAAAGGTGAATATGTTCCAAGTATTATAGAGGTTCCTATCTACTCATGTTTCCGTGAAGGTCTGAATGTGTCTGAGTTCTTTATTTCCACACATGGTGTGCGTAAAGGTCTGACCGATACAGCCTTAAAGACTGCAGAGTCTGGTTATCTGACTCGTCGTCTTGTTGACGTTGCACAGGATGTTATCGTTAAACAGGAAGACTGTGGTACAGATAAAGGATATTGGGTAGAAGCAATCATTGATCGTAAGACAAACTCTATTATCGAAAGTTTCTATGATCGTCTAGTTGGACGTTATAGTAAACAAGAAATCAGAGATCCAAAAACAAATGAATTGATTATTGAATCTGATGAATTCATCACAGAAGCAATCGCACAGAAAATTGTAGATGCTGGTGTTGAAGGTATGTATATCCGTAGTGCATTCACATGTAAATCTATTTACGGTGTATGTAAAAAATGTTACGGACGTAATATGGCAACTGGAAAAGACGTAGAAGTAGGAGAAGCTGTAGGTATTATGGCTGCCCAGTCTATCGGTGAACCAGGTACACAGCTGACCATGCGTACATTCCATACCGGTGGTGTTGCGAGTGCAGATGGTGGAGATATCACACAGGGTCTTCCTCGTGTCGAAGAACTTTTCGAAGCACGTTGTCCAAAAGGTGTTGCTGTTTTAGCACAGATTTCTGGTGAAATTACAAGTGTAGAACCATTAGAAAATGGTACTGGATTTGAAGTTGTCATCAGTAATGATAAAGAAAGTATCGCTCATAAGGTTTCATTGGTACAGGCAATTCGTCCTTGGATGAAAGTCGGTGCACATGTAGAAGCCGGTGATAAGATTACTGAAGGTCAGGTCGATCCAAAAGAATTATTGAAGGTAGCTGGTGTACGTCAGGTACAAAACTACATTCTAAAAGAAGTTAAGAAGGTTTATGCTAGCCAGGGTATTGAAATCAGCGATAAACATATCGAAGTTATGATTCGTCAGATGTTACGTAAAGTTGTAGTATTAGAAGGCAACGATACAGATTTGAATCCAGGTGTACAGATTTCTTTAACAGAAATTACAAAAATCAACCGTAATGTATTATTGTCTGGTAAAGTACCAGCAACTTTCAAACCAGTATTATTAGGTATTTCTAAGGCGTCAGTAGAAACAGACTCCTTCTTATCTGCTGCATCATTCCAGGAAACTACGAAAGTACTGACAGATGCTGCTATTAAGGGTAAAAAAGACTTCTTAATCGGATTGAAAGAAAACGTTATTATTGGTAAACTGATTCCAGCTGGAACAGGATGTAAAGCTGATAGAGAAACTAATAAACTGATTGATATAAAAGCTCAGGAATTAAAAGAACAAAGAGAAGAAAGAAATCATCGTGATGAAGATGATGACTTTATGAATTATGTTCCTGGTCCAGAAAAGTTGACTAGCGAAGATATTCAGAAAATCATGGCAGATGAAGCAGCATTGTCTATTGACGACAGCTCTGATTTGCACATTGTACCTGAAAACTAATAAATGAGAAGGCGTTTATAATGAATGCCTTCTTTTTTTGCGTTAAACAGCATTTTTAAGCGATTTTAGAAAGATTGATCCATTTAACCTATAAGAGAAGCATGCATATAGATGATAGTGGAAACAAGATATATTTGATATTTAAAAACATATAACTTCATTTACAAAGCTTAAATGAATAAAATAAAAGTTTGTTTTATGGATCTAAGCGTAAAATCTCAATAAATAGAAAATAAAATGTGCGGTTTAATACAAAATAAAGAACTTTTGTGATTAAAAACGAAGCTTTTTTGTGTTTTTAATTCAAAATAATGGATATGAAATTGAAAAAATCATATATTTTATAAGACATAATTGTGATAAAATAAGCGGAATATAAGTTAATAAAGCCAATATTTACGCGATATCAAGGTAAAATCAGTGATTTTAACAATTTTTCGAAAAAAAACGAAAAAAAGATAAAAAAAGCGTTGACAGGAGGAAGGATGTTTG
>NZ_QVFL01000030.1:16256-21996 GCF_003434225.1 Absiella sp. AM29-15 | reverse complement strand
GGATTTGAAGATTGCTTTACTGATGAACCAAACGTTCCATTCAGATCAATTCTGTAGGAGATAAGCGATATATGTTAAAGGAAATTATTGAAAGAAATCATTACACATTTGAAGAAAGCTTTGACAATTGGGAAGATGCCATCCGTGCAGGCTACAAACCATTGTTAGCTGATAATACAGTGGAAGACATCTATGTTCAGGCAGTTATTGACTGTGTAAAGAAATTTGGACCATATATCGTGATTGTACCAAACATCGCCATGCCTCATTCTACGGAAGGGGCAGCGGGATGTAATGGTACAGCGATCTCATTCATGAAGGTTGAAAAGGAAGTAGACTTTGATCCCGAGGATCCAGATAAAAAAGCTCGTTTGTTTTTCTCTCTGGCAGCAACCGATCATGAAAAACACTTAGAAAACATTCAGGCATTGATGGATACATTGATGAATGAAGAAATTGTGGATGCTTTACTGGAAGCAAAAACAATTGAAGATTTAAAAGCAATCGCAGAAAAGTACGAAGCATAGCACACACATAATAATCGTGTGAGGAAAGGAAGAAATATATGGACTTTTTAATGAGTATATGGAATTTCTTCGCAACAAACATTTTGACACAGCCAGCATACTTTATCGGCTTGATGGTATTCGTTGGTTATATGTTGCTGAGAAAACCACTTTATGATGCATTGGCAGGATTTATTAAAGCGACAGTAGGATATATGATATTGGCAGTTGGTTCTGGGGGATTAACAAACAACTTCCGTCCTATCCTGGTTGGTTTAAAGGATCGTTTCAACCTTGACGCAATGGTTATCGACCCTTACTTTGGACAGAATGCCGTTACAGCTGGTATTGGGGAACAGTTTGGACGTACATTCTCACAGGTAATGTTATTGTTACTAGTTGCATTTATCATGAACCTTGTATTGGTTCGTTTAAAGAAATGGACAAAAATGCGTGCTGTATTTACAACAGGTCACGTACAGATGCAGCAGGCATCTACAGCATTCTGGCTGATTCTGTTCTGTTTCCCAAAACTTGGAGATACTCAGATTCTGATCGTTATGGGCTTGATCCTTGGTTTATATTGGGCAGTTGGTTCTAACTTAACCGTAGAAGTAACACAGGAATTAACAGAAGGCGGCGGCTTCGCTATCGCTCACCAGCAGATGTTCGGTATCGCAATTTTCGCTAAATTAGCTGATAAATTCAAGAGTAAAAACAAAGAAACAAAACGTTTAGACGACTTGAAATTCCCTGGCTTCTTATCTATCTTCAACGAAAACATGGTAGCTACATCTGTATTGATGTTCTTATTCTTCGGTGCGATCTTACTTGTATTAGGTAAAGATTACTTAGTATCTATGGAATTCATGAAAGCAGATGCTAATTTCTTCTTCTATATCATGACAACTGCATTAAACTTCGCAGTTTATCTGGCAATCTTACAGTTAGGTGTACGTACCTTCGTTACAGAGTTAACAAACTCTTTCCAAGGTATTTCTAATTCATTCTTACCTGGTGCTGTTCCTGGTATCGACTGTGCAGCTGTATTTGGATTTGGTAGTGCAAATGCTGTAACTGTTGGATTCTTGATGGGTGCTTTAGGACAGTTTATCGCCATTGGTATCTTGTTGCTGATGAAATCACCTACCCTTGTAATCGCAGGATTCGTTCCAGTATTCTTCGACAACGCTGTTATCGCAATTTACGCAGATAATCGTGGTGGTATCAAAGCCGCAATGTTGTTCCCATTCATTTCTGGTTTAATTCAGGTATTCGGTTCTGCATTAATCGCTGGCTGGGTTGGACTTGCTGGATACGGCGGATATCTTGGAATGTTTGACTGGGCAACTGTATGGCCTGCATTCACAGTCATCATGAAGTTTGCTGGTTACTTCGGTGTTGCTATCGTTGTATTGATTCTGTTGGCTATCCCTCAGATTCAGTATCGCAAACACCCAGATACTTATTTCTTAATCACAGAAGACTACGACGCTTATCTTGAAAAAATAAAAGAAAAAGACGAAGCGACGGCTTAATTTACACAAAAAAATAAAAAAAGATTCAACCAAAAGACACATAGTAAAATGTAAAGGAGAGTAATAACATGGCTGGAAAATTAAAATTATTGGTTTGCTGCGGTAATGGCGCAGGTACAAGTATGATGATCAAATTGAACGTAGAAAAGGTCACAAAGAAAATGGGATTAGATGTTGCGGATATTCACCACTGTGCAGTATCTGAAGGAAAATCTGCAGCTGGTCAGTATGATATCGTATTATGTTCAAGAAACTTCGTTCCAATGTTTGCGGATGCTGAAAAGAAGGGCACAAAAATTGTCGGATTGAAAAATGTAATGTCCGCAAAAGAAATTGAAGAAGGGCTGGCAGCCGCTTTAGAAAACAAGTAAAAAAAAGAAAAAGCTGCCTTGTGCAGCTTTTCTTCTACAAAAAATACGTGAAAATGGAGGAAAAAGGACAATGAAAATTGAAAAAATACATTTAGATGACGTAAAACGATGCTACTGTGCAAGCAACATCAATATGAATAACGAAAACCATATCCTGTTCGCAAGTGAAGATCCAGATGTGATCTGCGAAATGTTCAGTGGTAAAAACTTCGATAAAAAAGAAGTGGTATGGACAAAACCAGGAGGCTGCATGTCTATCATTCCAATTCCTGGTAAAGAAGGGGAATTCCTTGCAGTACAGGAGTTCTATTTGAAAGTATCTCCAAGTTTGGCAAAAATCGTATGGGGCAAATATGATGCAGAAAAAGGATGGATTGTAAAAGATGTTCTTTCTATGCCATATATCCACCGTTTTGATATCTACCATGCAGATGGTGTTAATTACTTCATCGGCGCAACTATTGCCACAACCAAACAAGACAAAAACGACTGGAGTGTTCCAGGACGTATCTATACAGGTATCCTTCCAGAAGACCCATCACAGGGTATTGAATTAAGTATCTTGGCAGATGGATTATATAGAAATCATGGATACTGGCACGCAAAAGAGGATAGAAAAGATGTAGGTTACTTTGGTAGTGATCAGGGTATCTTACGTGTAACACCACCATATGAAAAAGGTGGAGAATGGACAAAAGAATTTATCATGGAAGGCCAGATTGGAGAAATCGCAACCATTGATATCGATAATGATGGTGAAGATGAAATTATGACCATTGAAGCATTCCATGGGGATACGATTAAAATCTATAAGAAGATTGATGGCGCATACAAGGAAGTTTACAAGTATGACAACAAGATTGATTTTGCACATACATTAGTTGGCGCAAAATTAGCTGGTGTGAATACATTCTTAGCTGGTGTACGTCGTGAAGAAGCAGAAATTTTCTATGTACAATACGTCGATGGCAAGTTTGTGACAACCGTTATTGAAAAAGGTGCAGGTCCTGCCAACTTATGTGTCGTAAACGAAGATGATCGTGATCTGATCGTTGCGGCAAATCATACAAAAAATGAAGCGGCAGTTTATGTCGTAACAAAATAGAGGAGGATGCTTATGCTGGAACAACTAAAAAAAGAGGTATTAAAAGCGAATCTGTTACTACCTAAACATGGCTTGGTAACATTTACATGGGGTAATGTATCCGCTATTGATAGAGAAAAAGGAATCATCGCGATTAAGCCAAGTGGTGTGGAATACGATGAAATGAAAGAAGAAGATATCGTATTGGTAGATTTAGAAGGAAACGTTGTGGAAGGCAATCTGAAACCTAGTTCAGATTTAATGACACATTTAGAATTTTATCGCAACTGGCCAAATATCGGAGGTGTTGTGCATACACACTCTCGTTGGGCAACGAGCTTTGCACAAGCAGGAAAAGATATTATGGCATTAGGCACAACACAAGCAGACTATTTCTATGGTGCCATTCCATGTACCCGTTTGATGACACCAGAAGAAATTCAGGGTGAATACGAACTAGAAACAGGAAAAGTAATCGTAGAAACATTTAAAGAACGTGGCCTGAATCCAGATCAAGTACCAGGGGTATTGTTACACAGTCATGGACCATTCGCATGGGGTACAGACGCAGAAAATGCAGTACACAATGCAGTTGTTATGGAAGAATGTGCCATGATGGATGCCATCGCTTCCCTATTATGCAACAATCAGATTGAACCAATGCAACAGGTATTATTAGATAAACATTTCAAGAGAAAACACGGACCGAACGCTTATTATGGACAAAGCAAATAGAACTTACCAGCTTGGATTATATGAAAAGGCAATGCCTTCTGATCTGAGTTGGGAAGAAAAGCTGAACCTGACAAAGGAAAGCGGTTTTGATTATCTTGAAATGAGTATCGATGAAACTGACGCAAAATTAGCACGCTTAGAATGGACAAAAGAAGAACGCAAAGCAGTTGTAGATGCTATGTGGAAAACTGGAGTTAAGATCAATTCCATCTGTTTAAGTGGACATCGTAAATATCCATTTGGCGCAAGTGATCCGAATACACAAAAACGATCATTAGAGATCATGCAAAAAGCAATTGATTTGGCTAGTGATCTGGGTGTACGCCTGATTCAGTTGGCTGGATATGATGTATATTATGAACAAGGCAATAGTAAAACAAGGGCAGACTTTGCGACCAATCTGAATAAAGCAGTATTGATGGCTGCGAAAAAAGGAATCAACCTTGGATTTGAAACAATGGAAACACCTTTTATGGATACCGTTGGAAAATCTATGTATTATGTAAATATGATTAATTCTCCTTATTTGGGTGTATATCCAGATATTGGAAACTTAAAGAACGCTTCCTTATTATATAGTAATCCTGTAAATAATGATATGCGTGTAGGACAGGGACATGTCTTTGCGGCACATTTGAAAGAAACAGTTCCTGGGAAATATCGTGAAATACCATTTGGCACAGGACATACAGAATATATTGAAAACCTACAGCTGTTGAAGGCAATGGGTGTTCGTATGTTTGTCGGAGAATTCTGGTATATTGGAAGTGAATCATGGAAACAAGATTTAAAGGATGCGAGTGCATTCTTAAGAGAAAGATTAGATAGCGTATTTGGACAGGAGGAAAGCAATTGAAAACAGAAGAACTAAAGCAACATGCTGCACATATTCGTGAGAATATTGTCCGTATGGTCGCTAACGCAAATAGCGGTCATCCAGGTGGATCTTTATCCGCAGCTGATATATTAACGGTATTATATTTTGAAGTCATGGATATCAATGAAGACAATGTCAAAGGTATCGATCGTGATCGTTTTGTATTATCAAAAGGTCATGCTTCACCTTTACTGTATGCGACTTTATACGAAAAAGGCTTACTTCATGAAGATTTAAATACTTTCAGAAAGATCAACAGTAAACTACAAGGACACCCAAATATGAACTATGTCGATGGTGTCGATATGTCCACAGGTTCCCTTGGTCAAGGTATCTCTGCCGCTGTTGGTATGGCATTAGCAAACAAAGTAGATGGAAATGATCATAGAGTCTATACCTTATTAGGTGATGGAGAATGTGAAGAAGGCGAAGTATGGGAAGCTGCTATGGCTGCCGCTCATTATCGTTTGAATAATCTATGTGCGATCGTAGATTTCAACTCTTTACAAATCGATGGAAACATTCGTGATGTCATGAATCCTACACCAATTGATGAAAAATTCAAAGCATTTGGATGGAACGTCATCAATATCAAAGGACATGATTATGAAGATATCCGTTTCGCATTT
>NZ_QVFL01000030.1:0-16246 GCF_003434225.1 Absiella sp. AM29-15 | reverse complement strand
TGAAGATATCCGTTTCGCATTTGATGAAGCGAAGAAAGAAAAGGAAAAACCAACGATGATCCTAGCACATACGATCAAAGGAAAAGGTGTATCCTTTATGGAAAACAACGCCGCATGGCATGGAAGTGCACCAAATGCAGAACAATGTGCACAGGCAGTAAAAGAATTGGAAGGTGAAGGCAATGAGTAAAGTAGCGACAAGAACAGCATATGGAAAAGCACTGGCTGAACTGATCGTAGAACGTGATGATGTGATCGTACTAGATGCCGACCTGACCAAATCAACGAAGACATGTGATGCGAAAAAAGCAAGACCAGAACATCACTTCAATATGGGAATCGCAGAAGGCAATATGATGGGAGTCGCTGCAGGATTAGCCGCAAGTGGAAAAGTTGTCTATGCATCCAGCTTTGCGATGTTTGCGGCAGGAAGAGCCTATGAACAGGTAAGAAACAGTATTGCATATCCTAAGTTAAACGTAAAAGTATGTGCAACCCATGCTGGTATTACGGTAGGCGAAGATGGCGCAAGTCATCAAAGTGTAGAAGATATCGCATTGATGCGTGCAATGCCAAACATGAAAGTATTCAATCCATGTGATGCCAGACAGGCAGAGATGATTGTCAAAGCAGTCGCAGATATAGAAGGACCATGTTATGTAAGACTTGGTCGAGGCAATGTGGAAGATGTATACAGTGATGATACAGCATTCACATATGGCAAAGGTAATGTACTAAGAAAAGGCAAAAAAGTCGCAATCGTAGCCACAGGTATGATGGTACAGGAAGCCTTAAGTGCATATGAAACATTAAAAGCTGAAGGCAAAGAAGTGACGGTCGTAGATATGCCATGTATCAAACCAATCGATGAAGAACTAATCAAAGAGCTGGCAAAAGAACATGAAGTGATCGTCAGCTGTGAAGAACACAGTGTGATCGGTGGTTTAGGCAGTGCGATAGCGGAAGTATTGGTAAAAAATGAACCAGTGAAAATGGTGATGATTGGTATGCAGGACTGCTTTGGAGAAAGTGGAACACCAGATGCCTTATTAGAAAAATACGAGTTAAATGCAGATTCTATCGTTAAGAAGGTAGAAAATGTATGGAACGATTAGAAAATATTAAGTTAATCGTAGCCGATCTGGATGGAACATTATTAGATGAAAACAAACAGATCGATTCCGATATGCCCTCTCTTTTACCAGCCATGAGGGAGCAGGGCATAGCTTTTACATTTGGTTCTGGCCGTAATATGCATATTATGCAGGACTATGTGTCACAATTGCAGGTGGACATACCGTATATCACTAATAACGGGGCCAATATGTTTGAAGGAAGAAGATGTATCTATGAATGCAGTATGTCTTCTTCCGACCTGCTGTTAGCTTTAACTTTGTTGAAACAACGGGGTATCCCATTCCTTGCATACTCCAACTTTGCGGTATATCCTGTTGGATCACACCCAGGCTTGACAAAATTCATGGAACGCCTAAAAGGCAAAAGTGATATTATTGAAACGAAAACCATTCATGAAATTATTGAACATTCTATATTTAAAGTTGTCATTATCCATGACGATGAAAGCTTGATGAAACAGGTCATGGATGAAATCAACAATAACTGTAAAGAAGCGCATTGTGTACGTTCTGAAGGTGATATCTATACACTTACCCATATTGATGCATCCAAAGGAAATACACTAAAGAAGCTGATGGAACTGATGAAAGTAAGCAGTGATCAGGTATTGGTATTTGGGGATAATTATAATGATACCAGTATGTTTGACGTGGTGAAATACAGTGTTGCGATGGGAAACTCTACCAAAGAAATTCAGGATAAAGCAACCCATGTAACAAAAAGCAATGAGGAACAAGGAGTATCCTGGTTCATTAAAAACTATGTGTTAGAAAAGCTCTAGTGGACATGCTAGAGCTTTTTGTTGTATAGAATAGAGGAATGTCTGCAAGCGTGTTACAATAAAGTTGAAAAAGAGAGGTGGATTCCATGAAAACTAAAGAACGATATTGGATTGTTTTGGCGATAATAATTTTACTAGGTTTTTATGCATTATTTACATCTTATCAAACAAGCAATAAAATGACGATAGAGGAATTAAACGAAAAATACCAATTGAGTTTTGATCATATTAGAGAAGATCAGATTCAAAAAGAAAAAGATTCGTTATTATCCTTCACATACCATTATAAAATCACAGATACAATCCATGGATATTACTGTCAGTTTTACATTGATAAGGATGTTTCCAAGATATCAAAAGATGCTCAAATACTGGATCAGAAAGATATGAAAATAGAAGGTATTGATATAAAACTCATAAAGTATATGTTTAGCCCTGATTCACCCGAAGAAGCAATTGAAGAAAAAACGCCTACAGATATTGTTTATCACTTTACAAAAGAGGGTACGGTGTTCAGCGGGTTCATTCAAAATAGTAATCCAGAATCGACATGGATTACTAAACAAGAAATAAATGATGTGAAAGATATCCTTTTGCGATTCATAAAATAATCATTTATATAATGCTTATATAGTGTTATAATAACCTTTAAAGAAAGGTGACTATCATATGATAAAAAATTATTTGAAATTTTTGTATGTATTATTGGCTTGTTATTATATATTGTATATGATTTATGCTTTATATAAAGTCATTGTTGGAGAAATAGGAAGCATATTTACTTTTCAAGGGTATATCCTTCCTGCTTTTAATCAAGAAAATATCATCAAGTTTTGCTTCATTTGAAAAAATGCCATCATTCATGATTTGAACAAAGACATATCATAATGTATACCTGTTATAAAAGGCTGAGATTACATTAATACCTACTAGACATGCTATTTTACTAAGTGAATCGATACAGAGTGTACTATGTATTATGACATTCCATTAATCATGTTTTTACTTCACTTATGTAAGAAGTCAAGATTTCATTAGCAATATTTAATTAAATATTGTTTTATTGAAAATACTTTTTAAACTTTATTCTATAGAATGGATTTTATTTTAATTCATCCGATTTACTATTCAAATTTTTATGCAATAAATACTCAGTAAGAGATAAATCCAGATAATTTAATAACATACTAAAGAAACCAAAGTAAAAATAATGGGGATATAACCAATTTTCTGAATCAGTTAAAGTGAAAGACATATTTGAATGGTTAGTTAACCAATTGGTTGGTGTTGAAACAAAGGAGATTAATGATGGATGATTTAATTCACATGTAATTACTGCGTTTTTTAAATCATCATTATTGCCACTATGAGAAAATATTAATAATAAATCATCTGATGAAATAAACTCAAAAGCCTTATTATTAACAGTTGTTCGATTAGTGGTTAAAGCTGTGGCGACGATTCCGTGTTTTAGAAGAATTTCACTAAGCGTATTTACTAGATGCGACTGCTGTGTTCCAGTCCCTAAAATATAGATACGCTTTGCTTTTAAAATTTCAGAAAAAAGTTCCTCTTGCTTAATTGTTGCAGAATCTAAAAATGAAGTTAATAAACTGGCCAGGGTTTTTGTATCAACTTGTTCGTTTTCTTTTGGCTTTTTTGACCAATTGACTTTATGCTTCATTTCTGTGAATCCACTAAAACCTAACTTTTGCGCAAAACGAGATATAGTTGATTTCGAAGTGAAAACTTTTTGTGCTAATTCAGTAGTAGACAAAGTAGGTATTTCTGAACTATGGTTGATGAGATAATTGCTAATCATTTTTTCTGTATCGTTAAGTTGTGAATATTTAGCAACAATAATGTCTTTGACTATCAAAATAGATCCTCCTCTCAAAAACATGAAACGTGTTTCAGCTTCTCGTATCAGTAGTGCAAACACCACTATATACTTGTATAATAACATACGAAGAGCGCTTTTTAAACAAATAAAACAAACAGAGGAGTATAACAAATGAAAACAAATGAAAATTTTGAAAGGGAACTACTACAACTTGTTGGTGGTTCAGAAAATGTAATTAGTGCAACACATTGTATGACACGTTTACGACTTAGACTAAAGGATGAAAACAAAGCAAAAACAGATGACATAAAAAAAATGAAAGGCGTTATAAATGTTCTGATCAGCAATGGTCAATATCAAATAGTGATTGGAACGCACGTTACAGAAGTCTATAGTGTTTTTGATACTCTACTTAAAGAATCAAAAGGTGGGGAAGAAAAACAGTCAAATTCGTCAGAAGAGGAAGTACAGAAGAATAAAAATATTTTTGCGATATTATTAGATGTTATTTCAAGTGTTTTTACACCGACATTGGGATTATTAGCGGGATCTGGTATTATCAAAGGGTTGGCATCTTTATTAGCAGTTACTAACGTAATTCAAAAAACTGATGGCGCGTTTATATTATTGCAAAATATTGGTAATACTTTCTTCTATTTCTTCCCTGTTGTTCTGGGATATACGGCAGCAAAGAAGTTTAAGCTTACTCCTTTAATGGGAATTGTGATCGGAGCATGTCTAGTAAATCCAGCATTTATTAACATATTAAGCAATAGTGAGCCGTTGTATACTTTATTTGATGGTTCTGTTATTGCTTCGCCAGTATATTTTTCGCTATTAGGTATTCCAGTTTTATTGATGAATTATTCGCAAACGGTGATTCCTATAATTTTTGCAGTTTTTTTAGCCGCAAAATTAGAGAAAAAATTGAAAGTTATAGTACCAAAAGTGTTACAAATGTTTGCAGTACCTATGCTAACCTTATTAATAACTATGGTTATTACATTCCTATTTGTTGGTCCCGTAATAACATGGATTAGCTCTCTTATTAGTGTTTTTATCAAGGCTAGTTATGATTTAAATCCTATTGTCGCTGGAATTTTACTGGGAGGTTTGTGGCAAGTATTTGTAATGTTTGGTGTACATTGGGGATTAACACCAATTGGATTAAATAATTTTAGTATTTTTGGATTTGATCCAATTATGTGTTTAATGTATGGAACACCTTTTGCTACAGCTGGTTCTGTTTTAGGTGTACTTGTAAAGACTAAGGATCCAGAATTAAAAGCATTATCATTACCTGCGGCACTTACGTGTTTTATCGGTGTAACAGAACCAGCTATTTATGGAATCACACTACCACGAAAAAGACCATTTATTGCTGGGCTAGTTGGTGGCGCGATTGGAGGTGGAATTTTAGGTGCTTTTGGTTCTAAAATTTATACTCCATTAGCTGGAGGAATATTTGCTATACCAAATTTCATTGCGGAAACAGGAATTGATGCAGGATTTTATGGGGCAATTATCGCGGTGACGATTGCTTTTCTTACAGCTTTTATTGGAACAGTGATATTCTATAAAGAGGAGATTCAATAGCATGAAGGCCATTATGTTGATGTTTGATACATTGATTAAAGATATGTTACCAAACTATGGCAATGAATGGGTTTATGCACCAAACTTTAAACGCCTAAATGAAAAGTTTCATACATTCGATAACTTTTATTGTGGAAGTTTACCTTGTGTTCCGGCGAGAAGAGATTTACATACAGGAAAATATAACTTTTTACATAGGAATTGGGGACCTTTGGAACCATTTGATTTCTCAGTAATTAAAGAATTAAAAGAGCAAGGCATTAGTACTCATTTAATAACTGATCACTGGCATTATGGTGAAATGGGCGGTTTTGGTTATCATAATCAATTCTCCACATGGGAGTTGATAAGAGGTCCAGAAGGAGATCCTTTAGAACCGATTTTTGGCAATCGACCATCAATCAGCCAACATAACTTAAATCAGCAAGGAACACTGGTTGTTCAGCATGCATATAATCGTCAAAAATTAATTGGTGAAGATACCATGCCAATCACACAGGTTTTTAATAAAGCATTATCCTTTTTAGATAAATATCACGGCTATGATCAATGGTTTTTGCAAGTTGAATGTTTTTCACCACATGAGCCTTTTATCGCTATGGATAATTATCGAAAACTGTATACAGATACTACAGATGAAGATATTTTAAATTGGCCTGTTTATCAGCAAGTGTCTACTTTAATAAGTGATAAACAAGATTTTGTCACTATACAAAAAGAATATGCAGCTTTACTTTCTATGTGTGATGATTATCTTGGCAAATTCTTAGATAAACTAGAAGATTTACAGTTATGGGATGATACCTTAATAATAGTAAATACTGATCATGGATTTATGCTAGGTGAACATAATTGGCTTGGAAAGAATGTAGGACCTCAATATGAAGAGATTGCTCATACTCCTTTTTTCCTTCATCTGCCAAAAGTAGAACCTAGAAGGATTCCACAGCTCACGCAAACCATTGATATCCCTGCTACTCTTTTAGATTTCTTTTCATTACCAATGACAGTTGAAATGTGTGGAAAATCATTAATACAAGTGATTGAGAAGAAAATAGACATTCATGAATCTATTCTTTATGGAATTCATGGAGGACATGTTAATTATGTCCGTTTACCTTATGTCTTTATGAAAGGCTCTGCCAATAAAGAAAATCAACCATTAGAAACATATACATTGCTGCCATTAAAGGGTAATTGTGGATTTGAAAAAGCAGAATTAGAAGAGGCTGAACTAGTTTATGATGTTCCTTTTGCTAACGGTTTTCCAATTTTAAAAATTCCGAAAAAAAATCATTATGATTCTTTTACTCAAGGTGATTTAATTTTTGATTTATGCAAAGATCGTCAGCAGCTACATCCGATATCTAACGAACAGCTGCAAGAGAAATTATCGCAAGAATTAATCATGAAGTTAAAAGAAAATGATGCACCAGACAGTCTTTATGAAAGGCTATTTGGTAAGTAAAATGAAAGATTAGGATTGCTTTCTTTTAGATAAATAGAATCAGATTTTAAAAATATATTGGGGAATCAAGATATAGCCTGATCGTGTAAATTCAGAATAAACTGAGTTTACACTTTTTTATAGAGGCAATGATTATTCTCGTCACTTTCTCGTCATGCTCGCCAAAGTGGTGACGAGCATGACGAGAAAGAATGGTAACATAGCCTCTAAGGCTTGTAATGAAGTGAAAAATATCAATTTTTTTCTTTTGAGAAACTACTTTATTTCCATGAACTGTATTTCAAAATAATCTAGCATTTTGTCAAACATCTCTTCACTAGTAAACATATGATGTTCATCTTCAACAATGATCGTATATAATATACCATCTAATCGAAAATCGAAGAAATATTGAGGAAGTTGGTCTTCAGGATAATCGATATCATAATATACATCAATATTTTCTATAGTTTTTTTGTTGTTATATCCCAGATCTTTTAGTGATGCAGCTTCTCTTGAAAACTGCACAGTAGGATCATTCGCATTTTCTTCATGAACAATATGGAATGTACAGGACTGGTCCCTTGATGTAATTGGTACGATAATCACTAAATCTTGATATTCAGATATATGAATTTTTTTGTCGTTCACAATGTATTCTAATGGATCGTAAAAATCATAGAATTCGATATGTTCAACTGATTTGTATTCATCTAATGAATAGTAAAGATTGACCATTGAATCTTTTCCATAAAAATGGCCTCCATTAAAAGCATATAGTAAAAAAATTCCGATGAAAATAGCGATGATGATAATGGTTAGAAATACTTTTTTCTTGTTCTTTTTCATTTTATGTTACCAGCCTTTTTATTAGGGAAATATCACCTATATTATTCTATTATCATTTATTTATGGATAATGATTTTAAAAACCTTCTAATTAAATTATATAATGGAAAAAGAATTAAGCAATCAGGTTCCCATATTCATGGTCGTAAATGACTGTTTTGGGATAGCATGTATTTATATATAACGATTAAATTATTAATTTAAGATATAAAAGCTTGAAACTAAGGAAGTTGAATTATATCAAATATGATATAATATTACTGCTTTTGTTGTAAAAATATACCTGGGAGGTTTATACGATGAAGCTTACAGATATAGAAAAAGATATTATGCATTGTCTGAACATGAAAATCGCAGATCATCAAAAAGTTACGCTGGCACAGATCGCGGAAGAATGTCATGTAGCAAAGAGTACAGTGGTAAAATTTTCTAAGAAGTTAGGCTATAGTGGCTTTGTGGAAATGTATTATCAATTAAGTGATCGTCAAAAGAAAAAGGCATTTTCAGAAATTACATTAGCAGATACGTTGGTGGAACGTGATTTAAATGAATGCATTGATGAATTGGTAGATATATTATATCGGTTTAAAAACTGTAAAAATTTTGTAAATTCCTATGGAAGAGATGATATGCTCAGCGCATATATTGCCAGAAAACTAATGATGTTCGATTTGTTTGCGCCATCGACTTATGATTTCGCAATGGTGAAGAATTTATATCTTTCCAAAGGTGTTGCTTTATTTCCTGATTTAAGAAAGACACATCCATTTGAAGGAAAAGATATCATGAAACTGGCAAAACAAGAAGGCTATTATATCGTGGCGTTTTCGGATACTGAATTGACGTGGGCAAAAAAATATGTAGATTATTTTGTGAAAATTAAAGTCACAGAATATAAGAGTGCAGATTTCTTTGAAGCAAAAATCATCATGTTGATGGAAATGGTATTAAGTGAGTATTCACGAACATATTATTTCGATAAAGCGAATGATGAGGTACAGAAAAATGGATGAAATGAATTTTACTAAGACCGAAAACAGAATATATGAGGAAATTTTAAAGAACGTGAAACAGCATAAGAAAAAAACAGTGGCACAGATAGCGGAAAAGGTGGATGTGGCACCCTCCTATGTTATCAAGGTCGCCAAAAAGCTGGGATATTCTGGTCTAAATGAAATGTGGTACAGTTTATCAGGAATATATACCGATTCAGTATCTGTTTCATTAGATGATTTTGATTTAATGGAAAAGAATCTATTGGATGTGCATGTACAGATATTATGCGATATGCTCATTAATTATCGTAACGAACGTATTATCGTAAACTCTATTGGAGATAGTGATTATGTGGGAACATACCTCTTAGATAAATTATGGCACCGTGGATTTAATGCCATGCCATATAAAAGCCAGCTATTGGACCAGGCAAGGTGCTTAAAACCAGGAATGTTGATTGCCATTAACGAAAGTGGTGTGGTATTGCTGGAACAATGTCTAAAAGCACGAAAGCATAATTATAACATTGTATCCATTACATCAAATCGTAATTCCCCACTTGCCTGTAACTCCCATTTAACAATTGAATTAAGAAATAAAAAATCTAATTTTTATAATTATAATCCTAATTTTTTTACCGCCTATGTATTAATATTTATAGAAATATTGTTTGCACGATATGATGAAGAAATAGAGAAATATTATAAAGAAAATGAAGAAATGTGATGCTGAATATTATTTATTTAGCATTTTTTTTTGAAAAAAACCATAAATTGGTAAATTTTACGCACTTATAAGTTGAATTGATTTATCAATCAGTGAATAAGTTCACGCTTTGAGAGAAAGTATTGTAAACAAATTTCTAAACCGTATAATGGAGATGTCTTAAGAAAGCATGCGTCTTAAAGAAGTATTTGAAAGGAGAACGTATTACATGAAAACGAAAATTTCTGAATTGTCGTCTGTATTCTCAAAAGCGATCATTCAGCCTGTTATGTTCCTGTCAGTTACAGGACTATTATTAACTATTGGTGTTATCCTGAAAATGGATGTAATGCCAGCTTTTATCGCAAATATTGGTAACTTTGTCTATAACCTGATGATGAATGGGGGCATCAATCAATTATCTATTATCTTCTGTGTAGGAATTGCAACAGCTCTTGCGAAACATAAAAAAACAGATGCCGCAATCGTTGCAGTATCTGCCTTCATGATTTTCATTTACGCAAATAATGCATGGCTGTCTTCCAATGGACTGCTGGTTGAATCTGAATCATTGACTGGAACCGGTCAGGCAATGGTACTGGGTGTTCAGTGTATTGATATGGGAGTTTTTCTGGGTATTATCCTTGGTTGTTTAACAGGATATATCTTTAACAAATTTGGAGATAAAGAATTCCCAGATGTTGTAAGAATTTATGGTGGTTCAAGACTTGCTTATATCATTTCAATTTTCGCAACTGCCATTCTTGCAATCGTTATGTGTTATGTATGGCCACTTGTAAATGATGCAATTTCCTCTTGTCTGGTATTCATCAATAAAGCAGGACCAGCTGGATTATTCACTTATGGATTCTTAAATCGTTTCTTAATTCCTACAGGATTACATCACTTAATCTATATGCCATTCCTACTTACACCAGTTGGTGGTACTGCAGAAATTGCCGGTCAGGCAGTTAGTGGATGCTACCCTATTCTGATGGCAGAAATGGGAAATCTTGGAAGTTTAACAGCACTAGATCCTTCTGTGAAATATATGATGTATGGATTCTCTAAAATCTTTGGATGCATTGGTATTACCATGGCATTTATCAAAACCGCAAAACCCGAGAAAAAAGTTGCCACAAGAAGCTTATTGTTGCCATTATTGTTTGTCGCAGTTGTTGCTGGTGTAACGGAACCACTTGATTTCATGTTTCTGTTTGCATCACCATTATTGTGGTTAGTACATTCTGTATTGGATGGTTTGTTCCAGGTAATTATCTTCTTATTAGGCGCGCGTCTACAATTGATGAGTGGTATCTTAAATGCAATCCCTATGATTATCGCCATACCAGCAAATCTGTCAAAATGGTATATTACCTTTGGCGTAGGTATTGTTTCCATCTTTGTATGGTATTTCATCTTTGTATTCCTGATTAAAAAACTGAACCTAAAAACCCCAGGACGTGAAGATGATGTAGAAGAAATAAATGAACAAACAGCAGTTGAACAAGTAGAAAATATCAGTTGTATTATTGAAGGATTAGGTGGAGAAGATAACATAAAATCTATCTCTAATTGTTATACAAGATTACGTGTAGAAGTAAAAGATATTGAAAAAGTAAACGAAACAAAAATTAATGAGTATAAAAATCAGGGCATTGTGATCAAAGGTAATAATGTTCAGATTATCATTGGCATGAAAGTACAAAAAGTCTGTGAGCATGTGAAACAAGTATTACAGATTGTAGAATAAGGAGGAATAAAAAATGAAAGCATCATATGCAATATCCATTGTAGGAGGAGGTTCTCGTTATACACCGGGAATCCTAAGAATGCTGGTTGCGGAAAAAGGCCGCTTCCCATTAAGAAAAATCACATTATATGATAATGAGGCAGAACGCCAGGATAAGGTAGGCGCTTATGGAAAAATTCTATTTCAAGAATACTATCCAGAATGTGAAATTATTGTGACAAATGATGCCAAAACGGCATTTGAAGATATCAATTTTGCGTTCATGCAGATACGTGCAGGACGAATGAAAATGAGAGAAATGGATGAAAAAATCGCATTACGTCATGGCTGTTTAGGACAAGAAACATGTGGAGCCGGAGGCTTTGCTTATGGTATGAGAAGCATCCCAGCAGTATGTGATATCATCAAAGATATTCGTAAATATTCACCAGAAGCATGGGTATTAAATTATTCTAATCCAGCAGCGATTGTCGCAGAAGCAACAAAACGAATCTTCAAAGATGATTTCCGTATCATTAATATTTGTGATATGCCAATTGGTATCATGGGATTCTATGCAAAAGCTTTAGGAAAACGTCCAGATGAAATTGAACCACGTTATTTTGGTTTAAATCATTTTGGCTGGTTTACTCAGATTTTAGATAAAAAAACAGGCGAAGATTATTTGCCAAGATTACATGAATTCTTTAAGACACCAATGGCAGCTGTAGGTGATTTACATCCTACAGATAAAAGCTGGATGGATACATTCAAATTTATGAGTAAAATGATTCAGGATTATGAGGATTACTTACCAAATACCTATTTACAATATTACCTGTATCCAAAGCACATTGTAGAACATGAAGATTCTAATTATACACGTGCAAATGAAGTTATGGATGGACCAGAAAAGAAAACATTCGCGATGTTAGATGAAGTAATCGCAGAAGGTAAATTAAAAGGCACCAAATATGAGCCAAAACCAGATGAATTGGCTGATGGACATGCTGGTTATATCGTGGACTTGGCAACAGCTATCGCAAATAATACTGGAGATGTATTCTTATGTATGACAGAAAATACAGGTATTATTTCAAACTTAACAGAAGGTATGATGGTAGAAGTTCCATGTCATGTAGGTATTAATGGTGTAGAACCTTTAAATATCGGTGAAATCCCAACATTCCAGAAAGGGCTGTTAGAAAATCAATTCGCATATGAAAAATTAACGGTAGATGCATGCCTTGAAGGAAGCTATAAGAAAGCATGGAATGCACTAACATTAAATCGTTGTGTCAATGATACTGATGTTGCGAAAGCAATCCTTGACGATTATTTTGAAGTAAATAAAGAATATTGGCCTGAATTGAAGTAGTATGGAAAAGAGTATAGGAATGTTGTTTCAGCAATTGAAACAGGGGATGCTGAATATATCTTCAGCATCACTTAAAACACAGGCGTTACTGGCATTGTGTCTGTTGATTGGCTATTTTTCACCATTAGCAGGAATTATAATCGCAGGTATTCTAACGATGAGAAAAGCGGATAAACGTTATACTTGTTTCCTTCTGCTTGGTGGTGTTCTTGCGTTATTCTTGTTTGTATTGAACTATTGCTTCGCATATTTATAAGAAAAAATCCCAAATCGGGATTTTTTTGCATATCATTGAAGCGATTATTGTTTGAATATTAGTACACCTGAACAGAAACTGATTTGTTGATACTCCATATTAGGAAAATCAGCTTTGAATTGATCAATAATCGGATATACTTCATCTTGATCCCATAGATTGCCACTTTCCTTTTTACATTTTTCCAATTCATTTTGTGTTTGAAAAGCAACATCACCAATCAATACGGCTCCATTTTTTGTGAGAAGTTGTAATAACTTTTGAATAAAAGCGACTTGTTGTGGATGATCTAAATGATGGATTGCATATGTGCAAATTATAAAATCGAATGTTTCATTTATGATACTATCAGGAAGCCCTTTTGTAAAATCATATTGTATCAATGCAGCATTTGGCATTTTTGATTTCGCTATTTCAATCATTTTTTCAGAGAAATCAATGCCATAAATATCACAGCCATCATCATATAATTTTTTAGATAATATCCCTGTGCCAAAGCCTATATCTAATATTTTATTCCCATTACCTTTTTTGATGATTTGATAGATGGTACCTAATACATCTTTATAGCCAGCGAAGGGATATTCGTTTGCTTCTTCACTAAGATTCACACTTTTATCGTAAGCGTTTGCCCATAGATTAAATCCATCACTTTTTAACATAGCACTTACCTCCATATTATTATAGTTTTCATTATAGCATAAAAAAGTGAAATAGAGGAAGATAGCATTCCAGGCACTTGTTTATTATTATATAAATTTGATTTTTAGTAGAATATTCAAACTTTGTTTAAAAATTAAATTTGTTGCCAAAATAAATGAATTTTATTGCTTTTTTAAAATATAAGTTGTCAAAAATATGGGAAAGTGTTGACAAAATGTTGCTATATTGTTAAAATTTTATAAAAATATGAAAGTGGTGATATGTATGCAAGCAGAAGAATTGAAAATAATGGTTGAAGAAATTAAGCGACAAAAAACAGAAAAGCAATGTGTAGAATTAAAAGCAGCGCATCAGGGTTGTCCTACAAGATTATTTGATACGTTATCATCTTTTTCCAATCAGGATGACGGAGGAATCATTATTTTTGGAATTGATGAAAGCAAAGGATATGATATAGTGGGAGTATATGATGTACAAGACTTACAAAAAAAAGTAACAGAACAATGTAAACAAATGGAACCTAGAGTTCTTGCTTTATTCACAGTGTGTGAAATTAACGATAAGCTTGTTGTATCTGCAGAAATTCCAGGGGTAGATATATCAGAAAGACCTGTATTTTATAAAGGTGTTGGGAGAATTAAGGGATCTTATGTCCGTATTGGCGATTCAGATGAATTGATGAATGAATACGAGATATATAGTTATGAGGCTTTTAGAAAAAGAATTAAAGATGATATACGACTTGTAGAAGATGCTAAAATTAAGTACTTTGATCAAGAACAATTGGATAAGTATCTTTATTCAGTAAAAAAAGAGCGAAAGAATTTCTCAAATAATGTTTCTGATGAAGAAATTTTAGAATTAATGGGAGTGTTTAATGATGGCGTTCCTACTTTAGCTGGAACAATGGTTTTTTCTAAATATCCACAAGCCTATTTTCCACAATTATGTATTACTGCGGTTGTTGTACCAGGGACTGAAATAGGAGAAATAGGTGAAGACGGTGAACGTTTTATTGATAATGAAAGAATCACAGGGTCAATTCCTGAAATGTTAGATTTGGCTGTCGATTTTGTTCGTAGAAATAGTCGTACTAAAACTGTTGTTGATGAAAATGGGGTAAGAAAAGATAAAAAAGAGTATCCTATTATTGCTGTTCGTGAAGCTATATTGAATGCATTAATACATCGAGATTATAGTATACACACTGAAAATGTGCCTATCCGTTTGGAAATGTATCGGGACCGCATGGAAATTGTAAATAGTGGAGGATTGTATGGTAAGATATCAATTGATTCTCTAGGTAAGGTACGGCCTGAAACAAGAAACCCAGTATTAGCAAATATTCTTGAATTACTAAATATAACAGAAAATAGGTATTCTGGTATTCCAACAATACGTAAAGAGTTTGAAAAAGCTGGATTACCAGCGCCTATTTTTTCTGTAAAACACGGCGAATTTAAAGTGGTGTTTAAGAATAATATATATAAAAATGAGATGTTTCATAAAACGGGGAATATGCAAGAGGATATCATTAGCTTTTGCATGATTCCTCGATCACGAAAAGAATTAATTGAGTTTACAGGAATGAGTAGATATTATACAATGACTTTTATTATACAGCCACTTTTAGAGAGTGGTAAATTAAAGCAAACCCTTCCAGAAAAACCTAAAAGCTCAAAACAGCGGTATGTTAAAGCTTAAATTATAAGATGTAATCTCAATGGTTTATGTTGATTATATGTAAAATGAAGACTATTTTAAGGTAGTCTTCATTTTCTTAATATAATTCTTTTTTTGCTGCTTCAAATAAACCATTTAGATAAGCAGCACCTAAGGCACGGTCGTATAGACCATAACCAGGATTACCAGATTCGTTCCAAATCATTCTGCCATGATCTGGTCGAACATATCCTTTAAATTTATTTTTCACTAATATTTTAATAAGCATATACATATCAATATCCCCAGAAGAACTAAGATGCGCACATTCAGTAAAACTGCCATCATTTCCTAAAAGTTTAATGTTCCTTAAATGGGCAAAATGAATCCTGCCTTCGTGTGAAAAAGTTTCAGTAATTTTATAAATATCATTATGTCTACCTGCAGTGAGAGAACCAGTACAAAGAGTCATACCGTTATGTAAGTCAGGTATTGCCTTAAATAAACGCTTAAAATCATCCATAGTAGACATAATGCGAGGTAATTGAAAAATGTCAAGGGGAGGATCGTCTGGATGAATTGCCATATTTATATCACATTCCTTACATACAGGAATAACTCTATCTAAAAAGTAAATTAAATTATTGAATAATGTATCATGTGTAATGTTACTATATGATTCTAGTAGATCATGTAGTTGTTCTTGTGTATAACTTTCATCCCATCCAGGTAGATGAAGATTATTTTTATCAAGTTCTATATAATCAGAATACAAAAATGCTAATGATGTACTTCCATCCTTATTTTTATAATTTAGCGTTGTTCGAAGCCAGTCGAATACAGGCATGAAATTATAGCAAATACATTTGATACCATATTTAGAGAGTGTGCGTATATTCTTGCAATAGATATCAATATAATGATCACGGTCAGATGCTCCTAATTTTATATTTTCATGAACGGGTAAGGATTCTATAACTTCCAATGCTAAATTGTATTTTTTCAATTCTTTTTGTATAGATTCTACTTTATCCACAGGCCATAGTTCACCAACTGGAACATCATAAATTGCAGTTACAACACCTGTCATATTAGGTATTTGTCTTATTTGTGATAATTTGATAGGATCATTAAAACCATACCAGCGAAATAAACTGTACCCTGTAAAACGGACACTAGAAAAAAACCAATTGCTAGTACCT
>NZ_QVFL01000003.1:0-292020 GCF_003434225.1 Absiella sp. AM29-15 | reverse complement strand
CTGGATATCCTTTTTTCTTTGGTGTAAACAAATAATCTACAAAACCTTTACCTAACTTATCTTCCCTTGTGACTTCATAATAATTTCTTGCATATAGATAACATAAAGTGATTACACATGATAGACTGTTTTCATTATTATATTGCAAGAATGGTATTTCTCGATCATGTGCTTCTTCGATATATTGTGCTACTTTTTGTCCATCCAATGCAATTGTCGCATCTAATACATTTTTAGAATTATTGACGATATCTGCAACACCACCCATACTTTCTCTTTTCAATACTCTTTGAAATTTTTCCATCAATTCATGATTTGGTATGCGTAAGAAACCATCATGATATGATAAGAACCCAAAGACCACCATGGCTGATAATATCTCATCACGACTATCTAATTGTAATTGAGATGCAGCATACCCTTCTAATTCTACTTCTATAGGAATACCTGCCACCATTTTCACGATATCTTCTCTTACCTCATCTACATTATGTTCTATATATTCTGCAATTTCATTCATTGGACCTGTTTCTGTCCAATAATTCTTGCATTTTCCTTTTTGTAACGCTAATGACACAGATCGAGGATTAAACAAACTTTTCCCTTCACTGGTATAATATCCATCATACCAGTATTTTAATTCTTCATATCCTATACTACTCATCTGATTACATAATTCTTTTACTTCATCTTCATGAAATCCAAAATATAAATCATATTCATCATCATTCATGAAATTTAATTCATCAAACATATTCAATTCAGATCCGCTAGAATACTTTGCGATTGGTAAAACGCCGGTCATGTACGCTAATTCAACATATGTCTTACTTTTTAATAACCCTCTCAAAAATTCTAAATACTCTTTTTTATTTTCGTCTGTCATAAATTTTTTATAAAAAATACTATCCCATTCATCCATTATAAAAATGAAGTTATCTTTCGTTGCATAAAACAGTGTACTTAGCGAGTCATCTGTCTTTCTGACTTTAATATTATAATAGTCTATGAGATCGCTTTTCACTTTTTCATATATACTTGTAATATATTGTTCATAAGAATTACAATTTTGTGGAACACTACTAAAATCAATATAAATCACATGATGTTTATTGATATGTTCTTCAAAAGATGCCGTTTTTGCTATTTTCAAATTTTCAAATAACTCATGGGTATCATATCCTTTTGTATAATACGCACTAAGCATTGCTGCATTGATTGTTTTTCCAAATCTTCTAGGTCTAGTAATACAATAATAACAATCTTCACTACCAATTACATCATTAAATTTATCAATCAACATACTTTTATCCGCATAGATTTTTTTCTTTAATACTCGTTGAAATAATTCTACAGGAATATCCGTATCTAGATAATACATATCCATCGCCTCATCTCTTTTTATATTATAGACTATTTTTTCCTCTTTTACTATGAAAAAAGCATTATCTAAATAATTCATTAGACAATGCTTATCATTCCTATTTATATTTTTCAATAATACAATCATGATGTTTATGCTCATCTGCATCTGTAGAATAATTGATACCAACTAACAATATCTCATCAAAATCTTTTACTCGTTCTACATAGTTTTTTCTTTTAATTTGATCAATTGCCTCTTCTGCGCTTTTATTATATTTCAGTTCCAAGATGATTGCCGGATATCCTTTTTTCTTTGGCGTAAACAAATAATCTACAAAACCTTTACCTAACTTATCTTCTCTTGTGACTTCATAATAATTTCTTGCATATAGATAACATAATGTAATCACACATGACAAGCTATTTCACTCTGTGCACCTGTCGGCGTCGTTATTATATTGTAAGAATGGTATTTCTCGATCATGCGCTTCTTCGATATATTGTGCAACTTTTTCTCCATCCATCGCGATTGTCGCATCTAATACATTTTTTGAATTATTAACGATATCTGCGACACCACCCATACTCTTTCTTTTTAACACTCTTTGAAATTTTTCCATTAATTCATGATTTGGTATTCTCAAGAAACCATCATGATAGGACAAGAACCCAAAGACCACCATGGCGGATAATATCTCATCCCGACTGTCTAAGCGTAACTGTTCTGCGCCATATCCTTCCAATTCTACTTCTATAGGAATACCTGCCACCATTTTCACGATGTCTTCTCTTACTGCATCTACATTATGTTCTATATATTCAGCTATTTCATTCATTGGCCCTGTTTCGGTCCAATAGTTAAGACAGATGCCATCTATTAATGCTGATGAAACAGATCGTGGATTAAATAAACTTGAACCATCTGATTTGTAATATCCATCATACCATTTTTTTAATGTTTCAAATGAAGGCTTCGTGTATTTCTTAGTTAATTCAATAATTTCCTCTTCATCAAACCCAAAATAATCTTCATAAATCCTATCGTTCATAAAATTATATTCTTTAAACATATTCAACTCAGATCCGCCAGAGTATTTTGCGATTGGTAACACTCCTGTCATATACGCCAATTCTACGTAAGGTTGATCTTTTAATAATCCTTTCAAAAATTCTAGATAAGCTTTTTTATCCTTTTCTTGCATAAAATCTTTATAAAAGATACTGTTCCACTCATCCATAATAAAAATAAAAGAATCATTTGTGTCTAAAAACATTTGATATAAATAATCATAGCTTTTTTCTGAAAGTTTTGGATATATGTTCATCAAATCCTCTTTAATTGTTTTCATAATGCTATCAATATAAGTATGATATGAATCACAATAATCTGGCATTCTACTAAAATCAATATAGACCACATGATGTTGATTAATATGTTTTTCAAAAGATTCAGTTTGCGCTATTTTCAAATCTTTAAATAACTCATGTGTATCATATCCTTTTGTGAAATACGCAGCCAGCATATTCGCATTCATCGTTTTCCCAAATCGCCTAGGTCTGGTCACACAAACATATTTATTTGCTGTTCTGATTCTTTTTTGAATTTCTTCAATCATCAACGTTTTATCGACATATAAACTATTTCGATATTCTTGAAAATTAATGATCGGTGTATCAACATCCAAATAATACATAAGCACACTCCCCTTCTTCTTTTAACCATAATCTTTGTCTATATTATAACTTCTTACATAACGAATAACACACTTAATGTCTATTAATTATATAAATATAGATATTTAAAAATATTAAAAAAATGCAATATATGAATAATCATATATCACATATGTTTTACATCCTTAGAAAACCGTAATCGATAACTACATCTTTGACATAATTCCTCTTTAACTTCTTGCTTTGCGAATGCCTGTACCATATCTATGACACGTTTTGAGGAAAGAATTTCTTTCATTGGTGTTTCAAAGATATTGCCTAAACAAATATCCGCTTTACTGTCTAAACAGCAAGGAACGACATCTCCATTTGATAAGATTCCACACATTTGTTTCATGCCAAGACAATATCCCTCATCGCCTACATATGGATGGTTCCTATCTGGCCATTCAAATACTTCATCAAAATGTAAAAAGGTGTAATCCGATAAACGAACAGATCCTTTTTCAATCTCTTTGATCTCACATCGATATAAAGTTTCCAGTTTTTTCACAATCGCTTTTGTGGCATCATCTAACATACCATGCTTCATACACCATAAACGATAACTTACAAAACATCCCTTTTGAGCAAGCAGTTTTCCCACCATAACAGCATTTTCTATGTATGCTTCCTGCATGTGCTGTGGAAAACTATGGAGGGATATATTGATTTGACGTATCTTGGAGGATAATAAAATATCCGCCTTTTGTTTCAACAAGGTGCCATTGGTTGTCATGTTTACCATGATATTGGACTTCTCACATATAGAAAGGAATTGTTTTAAATCCGGATGTGATAAAGGTTCTCCCATCACGTGTAGATATATATATTTGGTATATGGCTTGATTTGATCAATCACATACGTAAATTCTTCGATTGTCATCATTTTAGGTTTTCTTTGATTCTGTATACAAAAACTGCAGGATAAATTACAGGTATTTGTGATTTCTATATATATTTTCTTAAATCGCATGCTATCACCTGTTCCATAGTACCATAAATTTGTAAAAAAACCTATATTCAAAATTTAGATTACAGGGCATTTATGGTATACTAATGTAGGTTTTAAATTAAAAGGAGTCTATATGAAAAAAATATTTGAAGAAAAAGTAGAGGAAATGCCGCTTATTCTGGATGAGAATGAGTTTCATGAAGAACCTGCAAGTCAGATGATTCTTGATGTAAATGAACGTCCTGGCAATCTGCAATGGCTGTTTCTAAGTTTCCAGCACGTGTTTGCGATGTTTGGCGCAACCATTCTGGTACCTACGTTAACCGGCCTTCCCGTCAGTGTTGCCTTATTTGCCAGTGGTATTGGTACATTGATTTATACGGCTTGTACGAAAGGCAAAGTTCCAGTATATCTGGGTTCATCTTTTGCGTATATTACTGCTGTACAAATTGCGATTGAAGCATTGGGTGGTAATCCAAGTGCTGCACAGACTGGATTGATGTTAGTTGGTCTGATTTATGTCATTGTTGCGATTATTGTGAAGTTTATTGGTAAGGATTGGATCGATAAATTACTACCACCAATCGTTATTGGTCCAATGATTGCGGTAATTGGATTAGGCTTGGCAGGAAATGCTGTTAAAAATGCCGGCTTTGTGGAAGGTGGCGATCCTAAAGCGATGATTGTTGCACTTGTAACCTTTATGGTTGCAGCACTTATTTCCACAAAGGCAAAAGGATTCTTTAAAATTATTCCTTTCTTAATTGCGATTTTAGTTGGTTATATTTTATCTGTATGTTTTGGCTTAGTTGATTTTACTCCAGTGATGGAAGCGAAATGGTTCGCATGGCCTGAATTTATACTACCATTTCATTTGGGTAACTTTAAAACTTATGAACTGTATTTTGGACCTGAAACACTTGCAATCTTGCCGGTTGCCTTTGTGACAATCGCAGAACATATTGGAGATCATACGGTATTAGGTAAAATATGCGGTAAGAATTTCTTAAAAGATCCAGGATTAGATCGTACATTGATGGGTGATGGTATTGCCACTGCCGTATCTGCATTCTTGGGTGGTCCTGCCAATACGACATATGGTGAGAATACCGGAGTCATCGGTATGACAAAAATCAGTAGTGTCTATGTTACCGCCGGTGCTGCATGTATTGCGATCATCTTATCTATGGTACAAAAGATTTCAGCCTTTATATCTACTATTCCTGTATGTGTACTGGGTGGTATGAGTATTCTGCTTTATGGTGTGATTGCCAGCAATGGTTTACGTGTATTAGTAGATAATAAAATTGATTTTGGTAAACAGCGCAATTTGGTCATTGCCAGTGCGATGCTGGTGATTGGACTTGGTGGTGCCATTCTTCCAATTGGAAGCTTCATGACTTTATCTGGTACTGCATTGAGTGCTTTGGTTGGTATTATCTTAAATCTTATCCTTCCAAAAAGTGAAGCATAAGTAAGAAAGCATCAGGGTTATCTGCCCCGATGCTTTCTTTTCTTTTTCTGCTGTTTTTTCTCAAACCGTTCTACTTTTTGAGCTGATACATCCTGATGATGCTCCTTTTTCTGTTGTATCAGAAATGCTTGCATGGCCTTTTTGTAAGCATTCTGTGATTTGGTGGATACGCAAGGCTGTTTCATCTGTTTTGCTATCTCTCGAATTGAACGTTTGGGATTTTTGTGTATGGATTTCTCCACCACATTGTCTGTCGAACAAAAACGTAAATGGTCATAGTGTTGAATGATCCAATGATATACCTCCTGATCATTAAATTCTTTTGGTATAACATTTTGTGAAATCATCTGTCGATCATCCACATATACCTCTACCCAAATGATCCAGAAAGGATCTTCAAAGAAAACACGCAACACAATTCCTGCTTTGTCCATATGACTTCCTCCTTATATGCTGCAAACACAAAGAAGGGACGACCAAGGAGGAGGGTTACTGATATCCATAAAGGATATGTCTGGACTACCAACCAGACTGTGTTTTCATCTTTGCTACATTAAGGATACCATATCTTATTTATCTTTCGCAATCCATTTACTGATTTCATTAATGAGGATCACACTCATGCTTAATCCAAATACAATGCCCCATTCTACGATAGTTAATGATACTGTTTTAAGCAATGTATGGAAGATAGGCAATTGACAAACTGTAATCTGTAACACTAATGATAAGATTACAGTTAATATCAGCCATTTGTTTTTGAAGATTCCTACCTCAAAGATGGAATGGCGCATACTTCTCAGATTTAATGAATGAAATAATTGTGACATGGATAAAACCATAAAAGCCATTGTCTGTGCTTTTTGAGAACTTGTGGTCAAACCATATCGAAAAGCTACTAAAGTAATCGTTCCGATAAAGAAGCCATTCATTAAAGTAAAGATCATTCCACCATGTGCAAATAGACTTTCTTCTCGATCTCTTGGCTTTTCAGACATAATGTATTGATCCTTTGGATCTACACCTAAAGCAAGAGCTGGAAAAGCATCGGTCACCAAATTGACCCATAGAATTTGAATCGCACTTAAACAGGATACCACCTTTGGCATAAACACAATCGCAAGGAATAAAGACATGACTTCCCCAATATTACAGCTTAACAGGTATAATACTGCTTTCTGAATATTCATATAAATATTTCTGCCTTGCTCCACTGCCATAACAATTGTCGCAAAGTTATCATCTGCCAAAATCATATCACTGGCCTGTTTACAGACATCCGTTCCTGTTTTCCCCATTGCGATACCAACATCAGCATTTTTCAGGCTTGGCGCATCATTAACGCCATCCCCTGACATAGCGACAACATCTTTACGTTTCTTAAATGCATTCACAATACGTACTTTATGTTCCGGTGTTACCCTGGCAAATACACAAATATTGCTGATTTTATCCTTTAATTCCTCATCACTTATTTCATCCAGCATTCTTCCTGTCATTACCTGATCGCTACGTTTCGCTATTTTCAGCTGTTTTGCAATTGCAAAAGCTGTTAAGGGGTGATCGCCGGTAATCATGACGACACGAATGCCTGCTTGATGACACAGTTGAATGCTGTCTTTTACTTCCTCACGAGGTGGATCAATCATTCCCGCAAAGCCCACAAAACACATCTTTCCTTCAATCGCATCTTCATGCGCACTTTTCATTGTTTTTCTAGCCAGTGCTAGTACACGCTGTGCATCTGAGCTGACCTGTTTGCTTGCTTCTAAAATACGATTTTTTTCAAATGCACTCATGCGTACCTGTTTTCCATCTATGAGTACGGTTGTGCATAACTCCAATATCTTTTCTGGAGCACCTTTGGTATAAGCAATATATCCTTTATCACTTTGATGAACAGTGGTCATGAGTTTACGGGAAGAATCAAAAGGTATCTCATTCACACGAATATAATTACGTTCACATTCAGCTTTATGCATTCCCTGTTGTTCACAATATGTTAATAACGCTGCTTCTGTAGGTTCTCCCATGACTTCTTCACTGACGATTGCATCATTACATAAAGCAAAACCACGCAGCAGCTCATCATTTGATTTTTGAAGAATGCCATCGGCATAGGTACTGACTACCTTCATATGATTTTGTGTCAATGTGCCTGTTTTATCACTGCAGATCACGCTGATGGAGCCTAAAGTTTCTACTGCATGAAGTTTACGGATAATCGCATGGTTTTTACTCATGACCTGAACACCTAGTGCTAAAACAATAGTAACTACTGCAGGAAGTCCTTCCGGTATTGCCGCAACCGCAAGCGAGATGGATAACAACAACATATCAAATAGATTTCTACCCTGTAGTACCGCTACAATAAACATTGCGATACAAATACCAACAGATAAAATACCTAACAGTTTCGATAAGTATGCAAGCCGCATTTGTAATGGTGTTGGATCTTCTTCATGTTTTGACAGCATGCCGGCAATATGGCCAACTTCACTATCCATACCACAGCGAACAACAACACCTCTCGCCTTTCCATATGTAACATACGTAGACATAAATACCATGTTTTTCTGATCATGTAAATCCACTACATCATCATATTCAGCTTCACAATCTTTTTCTACTGGAACACTTTCTCCCGTTAATGTACTTTCTTCTACTTTTAAGTTTGTTGCCTGAAGCAAGCGGATATCCGCAGGAATATAATTTCCAACACTCAGTTCAATGATATCGCCAACTACCAGATCTTTAGAGTCAATCTCTTTTAGATATCCTTCCCGGATAACACTGGCTTTGGGGGATGATAATTTTTCTAATGCATCAATTGCTTTTTCAGCTTTGAATTCCTGTACAACGCCAATGATTGCATTCAAGATGATGACCACAAAAATGATAGATGCATCAATTATTTCATGTAAGAAAATTGAAATGATTGCCCCAATAATCAAAATGATGACCATCGGATCTTCAAACTGCTCAATAAACATCTGAAGTGGTGTTTCTTTTTTTTGTTTTACCAGTTCGTTTTTTCCATTCTTGGAAAGTCTTGTTTTCGCCTCCTGTTCACTTAAGCCGATATTCTCATCACTGCCTAATTTTTTTAGAACCTGATATCGATTCATACGATATGGCATATGTGATCCCTCCTTCATAGTAAAGACTATGGATATATGAAAGGAATTATGAACACTTCGACAAAAGGAGTCAAAAAAAGGATAACCAAATGCGGTCATCCTAACTGATTCTATCTTTCTTCTTTTTGAAGTTTTTTACCTTATCACTTAAAACATCTTCTAAATGATCCATAAACATTTCCAGTTCATTTAAATGATAATGCTTTGGAAATAAATCAAAATAGATTCGTTCACAGGTATGTGCTTCTACATCATATTCTATACAGCTTCCACTAAAGGTCTGTACGCTGTCAAAATCTTCTAAAGCAAGAAAACTGCTTCTTAAATTTCCGCGTATTCCATGAATGTCGAATACTGCAGGACTCTGTAGTACCACAAGATCAGATGATATTTCATCTTTAAAATGCTTGATTTCTTTTTCATATGTGTGGGTACTACTGATTAATATAATCCCCTGATTCAGATGTTCAATTTTATTCAGAAAACGTTCCAGCATTTCTTTAGAAAAAGGACTGTTCTGAAAAAAACTGTCATCGATATAATAAACTTTCATACTATCTTCTGCTGAAGAATGATGGGATACCTTCATCATCGTCATCATCAACAGGTTCCTGATAACGTACTTTTTCTACTTCAGGACGTGCAGGTTTTGCTGCTGGCTGGGTAAATGCAGGCTTTTCTTCTTCCTGAGGCATTTCAAAACCAGTAGCGATGACTGTAACAATAATGCTGTCACCTAAGTTTTCATTAATTGCGATACCAAAGATTGCATCAATATCGTTTCCAGCAGCTTCACGAATGACTGCCATTGCATCTTCTGCATCAAATAATGTAACTGATTCTCCACCAGTGATATTGACGATTGCATTCTTAGCACCTGAAATCTGTGCTTCCAATAATGGTGATTGAATAGCTTTTTCTGCAGCGATTTTTGCTTTATCTTCACCATCTGCCATACCAATACCGATTAACGCAGAACCCTGATTTTCCATGATTGCACGAACATCCGCAAAGTCCAGGTTAATGAAGGCAGGTACAGCAATTAAATCTGTAACTGTCTGAACTCCCTGACGTAATACGTTATCTGCAGCCTGGAATGCTTCAGTCAATGGTTTTCTGCCAATAACTTCAATCAGATTATTGTTTGATACGATAATCAGTGAGTCAACATACTGACGTAATTCCGCAAGTCCACTTTCCGCAGACTGTAAACGTTTTTTCCCTTCAAATGTGAAAGGTTTTGTGACAATACCCACCGTTAATGCACCTTCATCTTTTGCGATTTTCGCAAATAAAGGAGCAGCTCCGGTACCTGTACCTCCACCTAAACCAGCAGTGATAAATACCATGTCACTGCCTTTGATTGCTTCACGAATTTCATTTTCACTTTCTTTTGCGGCCTGGCGTCCTACTTCAGGATTTGCACCAGCACCTAAACCATGTGTTGTTTCACGGCCTAATACAATTTTATTTTCTACAGGAGAATTCTTTAATACCTGTAAGTCAGTATTTGCAACATAGAATTCTACACCCTTTACACCTTCGCTTACCATTCGGTTGACAGCATTGCATCCGCCGCCTCCGATTCCGAATACTTTAATATTTGCCACTTGTTCAAATCGTAAATCTGTCATAAAAACAATTCCTCACTCTCTCTTATTTATCGTTATTTAGTAAAATACTTTTTAGTTTTTTTGTAAATCCGCCTTCATCATCCATGGCGCTCTTTTTTGTTACACTTTCTACAGCATTTTCTACTTCATAGATATCACAACTGATTCGTTCATCTTTACGAATATTTAAAGCTTCTTTCCAGCTATAGAACAATCCAAGACATGCGACCAAAGAACAATCTCTGGCACCAATTGTCTGAGGTACATAAATTGTTGCTTTTGCGTTAAAGTTTGGAAGAAGTTGCTGTAATGATTGAATTTCACAACCTTCTCCAGTAATCAGATAGCGAACATCTCCACTTTCAATAATTGGAAGACATGCTTCATTGACCATTTCAATCCATGCTTTCAGATATGGCATAATAGCTTCCTGGACGCCTTTTTCACTTATCTGTTTTTGTTCCCCAAGTTCACTCCATATGTAAATGACATTATCTTTGACGATATCATCTAATAAATTACAAGTATTTTGTACTAAACGAAAACCTATACTGTCTTTTAAATGATAATCTTCCCTTAAGCTTGTCAGCCATTTTCCATAACCATCCGACAACACCTCACAATTTACTAGTTTACCATGTGTAAATAAGGAAAGTGTTGTATTCTGTCGAGCAATATCAATTAATACCACATATTTGTCCACTGTCTGTTCAAAAACCGCAGCTTCCTGTGCAATCGCATAAGAATCAAGGCAAATATCTAATATTTCTAAACCAGCTTTCTCAATACATCTGGCATAGGAATATACAACATCTTTATTTGCGTATAATAGATCCACGTCCATAATCATCATATCTGCACTCTCATCAATTGGCATCTTTCTGGATGTGATTCCATTTGTGATATATTTAATGCATCCTACATTGACTAATTCAAGTTCAGGATTTGGTTTATATGTAATTGCTTCATTTAACCCACCCTGTATGTGTGATAGACGAATACGTTTACTTCCACTTTCTGGATAAACGTTTACACGTCTATTATGACGTTCTACATCTACGCTTGGAATCGCAACCAATACGCGTTCAATTGTGAATTCCAATGCTTCATTTGCTTGTTTAACAACCTTACGGATTCCGTTAACAACATCTTGCTCATCTGTGATTCTCTTGTTTTCAACACCTTTGACAGGGGTTCTCTCTACACGCAAAATATTGAATCTAGTATCAAAAAATTCACCAACTACGAGCCTTATTTCATGATCCGCAATTTCTACAGCAGCATAAATTTCTTTCTTAATCACTAGGCTAGACCCCCTTAGTATAATGTTTCATTTCATTCTTTATAATCATACCATAATTTCACAGGTTTAAAAATACTTTCGGAAGAAAACTCAAGCTTTTTTTTATATTTTTTTAAAGCCTTTTCATTCTCCAAAAGAAAAGAGGACAAATTTGTCCTTATTCATCCTCTTCCTCTATATGGAATCGATTTTCATAATCTTCTTTTTCAATATCAACTTTTTTATGTTTTACCTTTGGTTTTCTACCATGGAAAAAGAAATAACCAGCAAGTCCTAGACATACCACACATCCAGCACCCAATCCATAAATCACATACATCAAAGTCTGTTCTTTGTTTTCTTTTTCCTTTACATATGCATCATATTTTTCCTGGGAAATGGCTGCAGCATTAGAAAATCTCTGCAGTGTTTTTTCTTTACTGTCATATTGATAATATACTTCTTTTCCATTTTGATCTAATGCATAAATAATCGCAAAATCTTTAAAAGATTCATCTTCAAATGTCCATCCTGGAAACTTCACTTTATCCACTTCGATTGTTGTAAATTTCATATTGGAACGTGTTTGAAGATTAGCTGGAACATTTACAATAATCAGATTCTGTCCTAATACACCAACCGGTTTATAAATAGATGTCACTTTCTGTGTCTTTTCATCATAGATATAAAAGTTATTTCCATCATCCCCATTTAAATATAGCAATGTGATATTTTGGGTTTCACTCTTCCATGCTGGAACTTCTGTATTGTTAATTTTTATTTTAGTTTTTTCAAATGCTTTATTGTCAATCGCTGCACCTTTTACATTTGTGAATACATTCAGTTTTTTATCACCCATGGTAAGTGTTGCGACTGCTTTTTCCTGCACATAAGCTTTAATAGTATACACAGTTGTAGAGCCATCCTCAGCAGTAACTGTTACATTTATAGCGTTGTCGCCATCTTTTACTTCAATCTTACCTGTACCGGATACACTTGCTTTTCCATCTTTTGCTTTCGCACTGACGTTAATGCTTTTTGTACCTTCTGGCAGATTTAATTTGTAAGATGTAGTCCCTGCCTTAAATTCTGGAGATAATTTTCCTTCACTTACACCCAGGGAAACAAGGGAACTATCACTGCTTTTAGTTTCCTTTGGTTCTTCTTTTGGTGTTTCCTGTTTTGGCTGTTCGGGTTGTGTATTTGTAGAAGAACTACTACCACTTCCATTGTCATTAGAAGGTGAAATTACATTAAATACCACACTTCCACTAACTGGTTTATCATCAACACCATCCGACACCTGTCCAGAAAAACTTACAGTGGCTGTCCCTGTAGCAGTAACCTTATAAGTCAAAGTATTAGATTCATCAGAAAAGCCCATAGGCTCTGTATTTCCACTCATAAGAGTTAAATTCCCTGAGTTAGCTACTAAATAAGTATATGATTTTACTCCAGAAACAGAGATTGTAACAGAAACTGTATCTCCAACGTAAACAGTTCCTCCACCACTTATAGATGCTGAGGCTGCTTTAATATTGGTAACATTAAAACAAAATAAAGATAACCCCAAAAGTATAGTTAACACTATTTGATTAATTTTTTTCATTCGCATTTCTCCTCATTACTGCTGAATCTTTTTTATGTTTAAAATATCTTGTTTAATATTATATAACGAAGTCGCTCCAGCGCTTCCATTGGATAGTTTTCCAGCTTCTAAATATGCACCACTTAATTGAGTTTTATTTAAAATATGCTGTTGAAGATAGTATAAATCGGTTGCTCCAATACTACCATCTCCATTAACATCTCCAGATATGACTACAGAATATTTTTTTGAAGAATTATTTGTTGTCACGTTGATTTTCATTCCAGTAGCTATTTTACCACTTGTAATTGTTTTATCATTAGCATTTATTACTTGAACAGATTTAACCCCAGAAACTGATTTGATTTTATTAATCACTTTACTTACATCTGATCCTACTGAAAATTTACTCATATAATTTCCATTAACTCTATAACCAGCTTTTTTTATAGCATTATCTGGCTTAATCATACTCGTTGCATCTGATTCATTATTATCTGTTGTACTGTTATTGCCTTTTTGAATGACATTAATCAAAGAAGCATTTACATAACCATAATCATGTGTGAAATCATAAGCACGTTTAATATCTAGATTGGTACGATCTGCGTTTAATGATCCATCCGTTTGTATTTTATACCACGTTGTATTGCCATTGACACTTTCACCAGTTACCTCTCCAATAATCACAAAAGGAAATCCTGTAACTCCTGTATTTCCACTGCCATTGCCTGTTGTATAGATGGCATCAGAAGAAGTAGTTGCTTCTTTTCGAATATTGATTGGTGAGTTGGTTGCGGCGATGCCCAGTGTATACTTACTAGAATCATCTTTTCCTGAAGAAATCTCAAGATAGTAGCTTTGTGCAGCGGCTTTCTCTCCCCAATAAGGATCAGATGCGTATTTTACATTCATGCCACTGGCTTTATCACCTAAATGCGGTCCAAAATATCGCCAGTCTGCTGGATCTAAATAGCCTTTATCCACATATACTTCCGCATGATATTTGATACTGTCAGAAACATTTTTATATCCATTTGCCCCATAATATGGATTACTGTCTACAGCACCATGTCCAAACAGATTATTCTTATCATTGGCGATTTTACTTTGTCCCCAGGCACTTTCATTAATCGCAACACCATACATCAAAGATGCATTGGCGCTATAAATATTCTGGTTATCAATAAAATATTGACCAGCGTTTGTCATTTTTGAAGTTTTCCCATTTAACACATCGTTTACACGTTTATTTAAGTCTGCACCTGTGAACGTTGTTTTTGTACGATGAGAAAGGAACTGATAATAATTGTAAAACGGCTGATTTGCGTTCACTGCACGTTTACTAACACCCGCTTTATAATCTTCAATCATATTTCCATAGCTTGTATAGAAATAATGTCCATCATAGCTATAGTATTTTTTATTTGCTGATAAATAAGATGGAGCTGTTCCCATCAACTGTGTAGAAGCAGTAGAATCATTATAGATTCCTATGCTTACATAATGATACAGATTTCCATTGGATACTTTATAATGACTCAATGTCAGATTATCACTATAAGGAACAATCTGTACATCTTTTTTATCCACAAGTCCAGTTACTCCAGCCATACGAAATTTTACTTTACCATTTGATTCAGTACCCAGATAAGCAGCATCTGCGGCATATCCACCAAAGGTATAACCAGTGGTGCCCGTGCCTACTTCTCTATAATCTGTAGTGTCATTTTTGGTATTAAAGTTTACCACACTATAGCCAGAATTGCTTAACAGCTGACCATTACTGTACACTTCTACATCTCCAACACTACGATATAATGCACGTCTTGTCATTGCATCATTGGCTTCTTTAAAGCTATCATATTCCCCTAAGGTAAAGCTATCTTCTCCACGCCTCATCTTTAATTCATATATAGCATCATCAGATTGTGCCTTTTTTAATTCATCTTCCATATCGTTGATTTGAGGCTCTATGTAAGATACGTTACCATTTTCATCCATGCTTAAGAAAAGTCCAGTCTGATCTTCATAAGACATTCCCTCAAGTTTCTCTTCATTTTCCTTGTTTTCATCGGCATATAGCAACTGAGAAGGTACCCACAAAGAACATGCCAGGATGCCACTCAGCGATAACCCAATCAAGATTTTTGTCTTCCCTTTCATACATATCACTGTCCTTATTTAATTTATCACAAAAATATCTCACATTAATTCTATACGATATAGTGCCAAAAAGCAATTGACAAAATATGTGAAATCACTTACAAAAGCATAAAGTAAAGGGATTTTGCATATTTTCTTGCAAAAAAATAATTTTCGTCTTGCATTTTCATCACGTAAATGATATGATATCTAAGCAAATTATGTTTAGTATTGTACGGAAGGAGGTAACGGTATGTCAAAAGTTTGTGCAATTACAGGTAAAGGACCTTTATCAGGTAATAAACGCTCTCACTCTATGCGTGCTACTCGTCGTAACTGGAATGTGAATTTACAGAAAGTTAAAGTCGTTGTTGATGGAAAACCTCAAACGATCCGTATTAGTGCTCGTGCATTGAAAACATTAAAAAAGAAAAACGCTATCTAAGAGTGATATAAATGAAACAGGGTAACCTGTTTTTTTTATTATTTTTGTATGATATAATATAAGCATGGAAATGAAGAAACATATTGTATTAATCAATGCGCATGCGCATACCAGAAAAATCAAAAAGCTGTTGGCTGAAATGGAGGATACGTTTCGTAAACAGCATTTTTCGTATGCCTTCTATACAACGAAAGATACAGATAATGCCATTCATATCATGCAAACACAAAAAGAGCCATGCCGTTTTTATATATGCGGAGGAGATGGCACGCTGCATCAGGCTGTTCATACACTTCTGCATACTGCACATGAAGTGGTATTACTGCCATGTGGAACAGGAAATGATTTTTCAAGAATGTTGTATGATCATAAAGATGTGTTTGCACATTTTCGTAAAAGTTTAAATCAACAGGCACAGGCAATTGATATTTTACAAGTGAATGATACGGAATGTATCAATGCCGCATGTTTTGCATTAGATCATGATATCGCCAATCATGTACATGATACAAACTGGCATTTGATTCCAAGAAAGCTCGCATATCTGATGACTGTATTACGCAGAATCTTTGTATATTCATATCCTATTCTCTCAATTACATTAGATGGGAAAAAAATATTTGAAGGAAAAGCCATCTTTGCGACCTGTAACAATGCCAGATTCTATGGTGGTGGTTTTTGTATGACACCGAATGCTTTATTACAGGATGGGAAAATGGATATCTGTATTATTGAGGGATTTTCTAGATGGAAAATCATACCGAAATGTCCTGCCTTACTGACAAAACAGCCACAAAAGCTGAAAGAATGTCACCTGTATCAGGGAAAAGAAGCGATCATTCATACCAATCAGGGTGTGAATCTGGATGGTGAAATCTATCAGGATCAGGATGTACATATCAAAGTACTGCCTCAGGCTTTTCAATTAGTAAATGAATTAAAATCATTTTAAAAAGGACTTGTGATTGAACACAGGTCCTTTTCCTTTACCCTACATCAAAGATACTAGTACCTAAGAATTCCGCAAGAATGGAGCTTTTTGGTACTGCTTTTTCATCTCCATCTTCAAAGTATTCTAATAATTTTTTTAATCGATTTGCCTCTAAATAAGTTGGATCATTTATTGGTACCTGATCTAATAAAGGAATCACGATTTTCTTTAGGATACTTAATTCATATACCATACTGGTATTAAAAATCATATTTGTTTCTTCTTGGAATGGATAGATAAACTTATCTTCATTATCTCTGACATTCTTCCAGAAGGAAATGGTTGATTTTGCGTCCCAGCCACGGGATTGATGATCTCTTGCGATACGGCGAATCAAACGATAATCACTGGTTGGAATACGATTATGACTATCTAAGTTCATATGTGTTAATGCATTGATATATATCTTATATTTTGCATCTGGTGGGATATAGGCACTTGTCTTTGGATTTAACCCATGAATCCCTTCTATAATCAGAATTTGATCTTCATCTAAAATAGTCGGCTTGTTTTCCCATTCACGCATACCAGTTTTGAAATTGAATATTGGCAGCTGTACAGGTTCTTTATGCATCAGTTTTAACATGACATCATTAAATAAATCCAGATCTAAGGCTTCCAAAGAATCAAAATCATAGTTTCCATCAGGTAATATAGGACAATCTTCTCTATTTTTATAGAAGTTATCCATGGAAATCGGTAATGGTTTTTTGCCTAAAATCTTTAAATGAATGGATAAACGTCTGGAAAATGTTGTTTTTCCTGCACTGCTTGGTCCGGCAATTAAGATAAACTTGGTATTTGGATGATGATTTACGATATCATCTGCGACAAAACCTAATTTCTTTTCTACCATGGTTTCACTCATTAAAACTAATTCATCCATTTTTCCTTCCTGAATGGCTTGATTTAACTGTGCAATATCACTGACATGTATCATTTCACCCCATCGCTCAAATTCCTGAAAGACCTGAAACAGTTTCTGTTGATCTTCAAAATGATGATTTGCGGATAACCAAATACCTGAAGCATAAAAGCGGATAGAGAAATGTTTTAAATATCCTAAATGAGGCAACATAATACCATAAAAATAATCATGAATATCACAAAGTGTATAAATGCTGCTTTCTTTACTTTTGCGTGTATCTAATAGGGATGCTTTATGCTGCATACCTATCCCATTGAAAAATGCCACGGCTTCTTTTGTTGGCACAACGCTGCGTTTGATTTCTTCCTGTCGATCGATTAGTTCCTGCATCTTTTTTTCAATTTGTTTAACATCTTTTAAACACAAATATGGTTGTTTTTCCACTTCACAGAAAATACCGCCACTTAATGCATGTTGAAGATGTACATTGCTTTGTGGAAATAAAAGTTTTACGGCAGCAATAAAAGCGAAATGTAAAGTTCGCTCATATATCATTTTTCCTGTTTCACTATCCGCATAAACAAGTACCATCGTACCTGATTCTTTTAACTGATAGCGTAAATCTCTTAATTTTCCATTATACATAACTGCATATATTTGATCTTTATCCTTACACTTGTAAATAACCTCTTCCACTGATATTGGTTCTTCTTTTGTTAATGTATTTCCTTCTAATTGTATTTCCAACATGTATTCATCTTCTTTCTTTTCTTTATTATACCTTATTTTTCTAAATTTTAGACCAGAAAAAGAAAAGACTAGGCATCCCTAGTCTGAATCATTAATACTTTGCCTTTATGTATGGTGATATCCGCTTCCTCATGTATAATCTCATTGGATACTGTATAAATATCTTTTGTGGAAATTTCTTGTTTAGAAAGTGGATATGCCACATTTTCTTCACTGATACAACTGTCGCATAAAGCTAAGAAGCTTAAATATTGATAAGCATCTTTTTTTACCTTGTAGTGTCCTTCTTTCAACAGCTGTATACGATTTTGTTCATTCATTAAAATGATGGGATATTCTCGATGTATTAATAGGTAAAGGTTTGCTAATTCATGATCGATTCTTCCACCAAGACCGCCATATAGTATGATTTCCTCATACTGATGCTCCATCGCATAAAAGATTGCGACTTCTGTATCTGTTTCATTTTTATGTGCAGGAAGCGGCATGATATCTGTAGCTTTTTCAATCATCGCTTTTTCTTCATCGTTTACACTATCGAAATCCCCAACCGCACATACCATAGGAATATGCTGTTTGATACAGGAAATAGCGCCATGATCAATGCCAATATAGTCGTACCCTTTTAAAACAGGAACATTTTGACTCATACCTGCCACTAATATTACTTTTGACATAACAGCGAATCCACAGCTTCCTTAATATTCTGTTTAAAGATATAACTGCCAGCAACTAATGTATCACATCCAGCTTCTACTGCCAGTTTACCTGTTTCCGCATTGATACCACCATCAATTTCGATACGAGTATCATAGTTATTTGCTTCGATTTCTTTACGCAGTTTACGTACTTTATCTAACATATCTTCCATAAAAGATTGTCCCCCAAAGCCTGGCTCTACACTCATAACAAGTACAAGATCCATTTCTGATAAATATGGCAGTAATGCATCCACATCTGTTTTTGGTTTTACAGAAACCCCAGCTTTTACCCCAGCAGCACGAATCTTGCGACAAAGTGCAATACAAGCTTCGATATCTTTTACTGCCTCTAAATGGAATGTTACCATATCAGCGCCAGCTTTCACAAAAATTTCAGAAATCATTTCTGGATTATCTACCATGATATGTACATCCATGAACAGATCACTGCATTTTTTAAAGCCTTTTAGAATATCTGGGCCAAAGGTTAGATTTGGCACAAAGTGTCCATCCATGACATCAAAATGCATCCATTTGGCGTTGCTTTCATTTAATTCCTTCAGCTGTTCACTGGTATTTGCATAGTCTAATGATAAGATTGATGGCGCAATAACTAATTCCTTCATATAATCCTCTCCTCTTCTTAATATTTTGGTTTTCCTGATTTGATCATTGCTACGATTTCTTTATAATGTTCATAGCGTATTTTACTGATTTTCCCAGCTTCCACTGCTTCCTGTATCTTACATCCGGGTTCATTGATATGAATACAATCATTAAACTTACAAGAATACAAGTAGTCTTTAAAATCAGGAATACATTCTTGTAAAGTCATGACATCCATATAACTAAAATCCATAGAAGAAAATCCTGGTGTATCTCCAACCCAGCCTTGTGCCACTTCATGTAGTTCACAATGACGTGTAGTATGTTTTCCACGTCCCAAGGCTTTACTGATTTCCTGTGTTTGAAGTTTAAAATCTGGTTCTATACGATTCAACAAAGAGCTTTTCCCAGCACCACTTTGTCCAGTCAATACACTGATTTTTCCTTTTAAGGCAGCACATAATTCTTCTGTAGCATAACCTTTTCCACTTTCATATACCTGATATCCGCTTTTGCGATAATCTTCAATTTCCTGATGGATGGGATCATCTTCACGAATTAAATCCAGCTTGGTAATACATAAAATCGGTGTAATATTGGCATAAGCAATCTGAAATATCAAACGGTCAATCAATGTTGTGGAAAAATCTGGATCCTTGCATGACATCACGATAATTGCCTGGTCTACATTGGCAATAGCTGGACGTTTTAATTCATTCTTACGCTTTTGAATTTTTTGTATCCCAATCTGATCAGAAAAATGTTCTATGGTCACAATATCACCTACCACAGGTGCGTATTGTTTTCTAAGTTTTCCCATCGCCACGCATAAATGACGATTGCCTTGTTCATCTAATACTTCATATTGATTAGATATGATCTTTATAATTCTTCCCTGTTGTTTCATGGCTGATAGTAATACAGCATGATATATGCCTCTCCCTCTTGTGTATATTGTGTGCCTTCTGCCGGATCACAGCTGATGACAACATCGTACTTAATTGTTTTTAATTCTTCTTCACTTAATTCTGATGTAGATAATGGTGATGATACAACCACAAAGCCTTTTTCACCCAGTTCTTTTGTGACATCTTCTACTTTTCTTCCCACGATATTCTCTAATTTCATGGTTGGTTTTGCGGTAACGGTAAAGGTGATGGTTTCTGTTTTATCAGGATCTAGTTTATCGCCTTTTTGATGTCCTTCCTGTTTTGTGATATATCCAGCTTTTTTATCCACAGCATATTCATAATTTACTTCCACTTTCAGATTCGGATTTTCTTTTGAAAGTTTAGCGACTACATCATCATACAATTCATTTGTATAATCACCCACTACAAAGTAAATACCTTTGCTGATGGTTAGTGTGAAATGCGTTCCTTTTTTCGCTTGTTCTCCTATTTCAGGACTTATGGAAATTACTTTGCCTTTTTCCACATCATCACTTAATTCTTCTTTGACTGTAATATTTTCCGCATCAAAGCCACTTAACTTTAAAGTCTGCGTAGCATCACGCTGTGTCACATTCAAAACATCAGGTACTTCAAAACTTTTCTCTGTATGAAACACACCTGATAGTAATAAAATTGCCACTGTTACACCAATGCAGATCAACGCCAGTAATACAACGATGATAACTTTGGTATAACTTTTACGTGGTGGAATTTCTTCCTCATCATCTTCATCATCCATTTCCACAATCTTTTGTTTTGCTTTATTCACCATTTTTTTACCAGTTACCTGTTTCTTGGATGTCATAACCATTGTTGGATCTTGTTCTTCTTCAAAAACCAGTTTTTTTACATCACGATATTGTGGCAATAAACATAAATCCAGATCATGCAGCATTTCCTCAGCGCTTTGATAACGCAGTGATCGATTTTTTACGGTTGCTTTTATGATAATGTTTTCCACTGACTGTGGAATCGTTGGATTAAATTCTATTACACTTGGCACTTCTTCACGTAAATGTTTCATCGCAATCTGTACAGGATTATCTCCATTAAAAGGAACACTTCCTGTCAATAATTCATAAAATACGATTCCAAGTGCATAGATATCCACCTGATTGGTTGGTGTTTCTCCACGTGTTGTTTCAGGTGCTAGATAATGCGCGCTGCCTAAAACTGCATTGGTCTGTGTCAATTGGACAGCATCATGTGCCAAAGCAATCCCAAAATCGGTAATCTTTACAGTACCATCATCTTTTACCAACACATTTTGTGGTTTGATATCACGATGAATAATATTGTTTTCATGGGCATGTTGAACAGCACTTGTCAGCTGAATCATAATATTGACTGCTTCATCTGCCTGTAAAGCACCTCTTTGTGAAATCAACTGTTTTAATGTTCTACCTCTCACATATTCCATAACGATATAGTGGCGGCCTTCATATTCTCCCACATCATATACATCCACCACATTGGGATGATTCAATTTACTGACCGCATTGGCTTCTCTTTGAAAACGCAGCAATGCGACTGGATCTTTTCCAAGTTCCCCACGCAAGATTTTTATTGCGACTTCACGGTTTAAAATCGTATCTACTGCAAGATAAACATCCGCCATACCACCTTCACCCAAAGCAGTGACCAGCATATAGCGTTCCGCAATTATCTTATTCATTTCCCCCATCCTCCTTTTCAATTACGATGACACTGACATTATCATAGCCACCGGCATCTAAGGATAGTTTAATTAAAGCATCTACTTTATCTTTTACATTACGATTGGATTGTAAAACATACTGAATGTTATGTTCTGGAACATATCCATGCAAGCCATCACTACATACCAAAAGTGCACACCAGTCGTTTTTTATTTTATTGATATCAATACGCATACTGTTCCAGATTCCCAATGCATTGATCAATACATTGCGATTTGGATGTTTTGCCGCTTCTTCTTCACTTACTTCTCCACGCTTTAATAAATCCGCAACATAGGAATGATCTTCTGTCAAACATAAGAAATCATCCTGATACAGTCCATATGTACGAGAATCTCCCGCATTAAAGATATAGGTGTTATCCTCCTGAGTCAATACTCCCACAATGGTTGTTCCCATTCCTTTTAATTTTTCATCCCGTGTAGATTGCGTAAATACCATATCATTGGCTTCCTGAATCACTTTTTCCAGCCAGCGTTTCACATCCTGATCATTTTTTAATTCTTTGCAGGATAAGAAAGCCTCTTTCATATGGTCTACCGCCATTTTACTGGCAACATCACCAGCATTTCCACCACCGATGCCATCACAGACAACCGCTAACAGCGCATGATGAGCGTTCTCCATAATACATAAACTATCCTGATTATTTTTTCTTCGTAATCCCTGGTGACTGGCACCGTAATATTTCATCATCATCGCTCCATTTCTTTTTCTTTTCTTAAGTGTTTTACACGCAGCTGTCCACATGCCGCATCAATATCTGCGCCATGCTCTTTACGTATGGTACAACGCACACCTTTTTTCATCAGGGCATCATAGAATACCATTGCTTCTTCATATTTTACACCTTTAAAACCATTTTCATCCACTGCGTTATATGGAATCAGGTTGACATAGGCATTTAAACCTTTCATTAACTTCGCTAATTGATCCACATGTACCTTTTGATCATTCACACCCTTCAACAGGATATATTCAAACGTTAAACGACGATTGTTTTCACTTGCATATTGATGAATTGCCTTCATCAGTTCTTCTAAAGGATATGCTTTATTTATTGGCATCAGCTCATTACGCAACTCATTGTTAGGCGCATGTAAAGAAACTGCCAGATTGTATTGGGTATGTTCTTTGGAGAATTCATAAATTTTAGGCACAACTCCACATGTGGAAATTGTAATATGACGTGCACCAATCCCTAAGCCACGATCATGATTCACCGTTGATAGAAAATTCATAACATTTTCATAGTTGTCAAATGGTTCACCTGTACCCATAACTACGATATGACTTAAACGATCCTGCGTTTTATCCAGATCCTGTTGTACATACAGCACCTGTGCTACCATTTCACCACTTGTCAAATTTCTTTTTTTCTTCGTTAGTCCACTTGCACAAAAAGCACAGGCCATATTACAACCGACCTGGCTGGTTACACAAATGCTCTTCCCATAATCAAACTGCATCAGTACACTTTCAATCAAGGAACCATCTTCCAAAGCAAATAGATATTTACAAGTTCCATCACTTGATACCTGTTTATCACGTAACTCTAAAGGCTTTAACTGATAGTTTTCTTTCAGCACTTCTCTTGTATCTTTTGATAAATCACTCATATCATCAATGGATGTGACACGTTTGCGATACAGCCATTGAAAAATCTGATGTCCGCGAAACTTTTTCCATCCATGTTCTAAAGCTAATTCACTCATTTCTTCATAATTGAAATCATATAAACTTTTCATTTTATCACCGCTTATTATTTTAACATAGAAACGCACAGAGAACATATACAAAACACGATTTTAAGGAAACTTTTAGATTTGTATTTATGAATCATCCCAATCTATACCATCATTTATAAAACTAATGGACATCACTGTTTTTGTATGTGGTAAATAATCCACAATACAATACCCATCCTGTGCATCATCACGCATTTTATAACTGGAGGAATCAAAAATCCACAAATCTCCAAACTCATCATACCCTTTTATCTGCGTATAAAATATGCTTCTTGAAGTATGTTTACGCATGCTGCTGCAATGGAAAAGCATGACTTGATCTGGTTCGTCAAGATAGGTTAAATCTTGTAAATGGGTTATGATCTCCACACCTCCCCCAATTATAGAAAATATCCCCATTCCTGTAAGTAATAACATAAAAACAAGGGATATCATACCATTGGATACTGTTTTAAGTTTCCACCATCGTTTGATTTTTGGAAAAAGGATAATCATAGCGATAAATGAAAAGATGCCAAATACAAAAATGATCCAGTCCTCTGCTTTCCCCCTGTCTGTTTCAAATGGTCGAGCAATTGCATACATTCCAATAACAATCCATATAAAGGCAACGCATAATAACACAAATTTCAAAACAAGCATCCCCATATCCTGAAAACTGGCATGATTGTATTGATCTCTTTTCTTCAACATATGATAAGTTATAAAACAAAAGACAGCACCTGCACATAAATAAAAAATCGCCCTTACAAAGCCCAAATAAAAACCTAAACGTTTATCAACAAAATGAAAGGTAATTGTAATCACAAAACAAATACATAAAATAAGCGATACCGTTAAAATATTTAGCTTTTTTTCTCTATTCAAATCTTTTCACCTCTTTATACTGTATTGTTAAATGATACGAAATATCCACATAAAAAGCTATGATTTTTTATTTTTTCAGATATACAGTATCACTTCTGTAAGATTCTTTATATTTTTACACCTTATTTCCAAAAACTATAAAATTATATGTATGGAATAAGATGTCATAAAGCATAGTTTCATTAGCTGAAATAAAAACAGTGCTTGGCTGTTTTATTTGTAAATTAATGATTGTAATTCTTCCAATGTATCACATGTAAATATAAGATCAGCTATTTCTTCTAGTTGTGAAGAATTTAAGGAACGCAGCCAATCACTTGCATCCTGATGGTATTTCTTCAGGAATGAGAATGCAGCAAAAAATCTAAGAGAAAAAGGATAACGGATATTGGAAAGTATCTAATGAAGGATAATAAAAAGAACCGAAGGACGAGCGGGGATAGCTTGCGAATGCTTGAAACGATAGTTTCATCGAACAAGAAGCCCCCACTTCTATGCTTTGCATAAGTGGTGGGAGTACGTCACCACTCTTGAATAGATTATTTTTTTGCCATTATCTAATGCAACTTCACAATTTGAGTTTCTAATGTAACTTGAATTTTCATCATCTCCGATAAACAAACACTTTGCTATGATATCATTGGTATATGGCAAAAATCTTTTTCTGACCTTCTTTTTTTCTTCCGTCATTTTGTATCCTCTCTTTCTAGGTAAAAATCCCTACATATAATACAGACGTAAAAAGAGGTCAAAAATCCTAAAAAAATTAAAAAAAAGCAAAACAACCTATATGTAACTATTAAAAAGCACAATCTGATTCACAGACTATGCTTTTCCTTGCTTCATATTTTCGATTTTCTGTTGTTTTTCACTTAGATATTCCCAACGTTCCATCATTTCTTCTAACTTTTGTTCAAGGGCTGCTCGCTCATCACTTAAAGCGTTCAGCTTCACAAAATCATCACTGCATGCTTCCATTTCTATATCAATCGCATCCATTTGTCCCTGCACTTTATTCATTTCCTCATCCATGTTTTCTAATTCGCGTTTTTCCTTAGAAGACATACGAAGGGTCTGCATGGCTTTATTTTCAGTCTTTGTATCATTTGTTTTCGTTATCGTTTTTACCTGGTTGATATCAGATAATTCCATATACGCACTGTATCCACCAATAAAGGACTTGATGGTTCCATCTGCCTGAAAGATAAATAATGAATCACAGATTCTGTCTAGGAAATAACGATCATGACTCACAACCAGCAGTGCTCCATTGAAAGCATCAAGGTAATCTTCTAAGATCTGTAAAGTCGCAATATCTAAATCGTTGGTTGGTTCATCTAAAAATAAGATATTCGGTGCGCTCATTAGCACTTTCAAAAGATATAAACGTCTTTTTTCTCCACCAGATAACCGCCCGATGTTGGTATATTGCATTTTTGAATCAAACAGGAATCGTTCCAGCATCTGGGAGGCACTGTAGGTTCCATCATTTGTTTTGATTTCATTGCTTGTTTCTTTGATATAATCAAGAATACGCATATCAGGGTCCATCTCTTCATGACCTTGTTTAAAGTAAGCAATTTTTACGGTTTCTCCATGGATAACACTTCCTGTATCCGGTGTGATTTCTTTCGCAAGAATATGCAAAAGCGTACTTTTTCCACACCCATTTGGTCCGATAATTCCGATTCGATCATTGCGTTTCATACGATAAGAAAAATCATGGAATAACACATGACCATCGTATTGTTTGGCAATTTGTTCGATTTCAATCGTTTTCTTTCCTAGGCGGGATGTCAAGGTATCCAAGGTTACATTTTCATCTGTTTTTACATCTTCGATCGCGCTCATATCATAAAAACGCTGTAAACGTTCTTTGCTTTTGGTGCCTCGTGCCTGTACGCCGGCACGCACCCATTCCAGTTCTTTTCTAAGAATACTTTTTCGTTTCTTTTCCTGAGATAATGCAATCTTCATCCGTTCCTCTTTCATTTCCAGGTATTGAGAATAATTCGCATCATAACTATACAGATTACCACGATCAATTTCTATCATCTTTGTACACACACGTTCTAAGAAATAACGATCATGTGTGACCATAAAAATCGCTTTACTGTATTTTTTTAGATAATTTTCCAGCCACTCAATCATGGTGTTATCTAAATGATTGGTCGGCTCATCCAGCAATAATAAATCACAAGGCTTTAATAGCGCTCTAGCAAGTGCCACACGTTTACGCTGTCCGCCACTTAAGACATTGACTTTCTGGGTAACATCTTGAATGCCAAGTTTGCCTAAAATACTTTTGGCTTCATATTCCTGAATATCCTTATCCATCGCTAATATCTGATGCAGTATTGTTTCGTGTTCTTCAAACACCGGTTCCTGCGGCAAATAGGATATACGTAAACCATTTTTCTTTAAGATGGTACCTTTTTCAATTTGTTCATCACCAATCAGTATCTTCAACAAGGTTGTTTTTCCTGTACCATTCACACCAATCAATGCGATTTTATCTTTATCTTCTATCGTAAATCCAGCATCCACCAGAATTTCTTTAACATTTTGATGCTTTGTGATATGTTCTGCAGTTATTAACATTTGCTTCACCACTTTCCATCGTCTATTTTATCACAAACAAATAGGCTTCCACCATCGAATCTTGTAAATCATATGAGAAAGATGGGAAAAAAGCATAAATTGTGTAGCGTATTTCTAATTTTTTGTTCCATATCGCGTTATTATAAAAAGTATTGTATAATGAAATGTGCGATAAAGGATGTGATCAGTGTATGATGATAGGAATTGATTTAGGTACCAGCAATTCGCTGGCATGTTGTTTCAAAGATGGGAAATGTGTCTTGATTCCAAATCGTTTCCATGAATATTTAACACCCTCTGCCATCAGTATCATGGATGATGGGACAGTGGAAGTAGGAAAAATTGCAAAGCAGCGAAAAATATCACATCCGGATGTGAGTGCAACCAATTTTAAGCGTGATATGGGTAGTGATAAAATTTATAAACTCAGTGATAAATCTTTTACACCGGTAGAGCTTTCTTCACTGGTAATTAAATCACTGGTTGAAGATGCTCGTATATTTTTAAATGAAGATATTGAGGAAGCGATTATCAGTGTGCCTGCATATTTTGATGATACAAAGAGAAATGCTACCAAATTAGCTGGTGAGCTTGCAGGTATTAAAGTGGAACGGATTATCAATGAGCCAAGTGCTGCGGCATTATATGAGCATATGATGGATACCATAGAAAAAACTTATATGGTCTTTGATTTTGGTGGTGGTACGCTAGATATTTCCATTGTGGATGCCTTTGATAATATCATTGAAGTTATTGCGGTAAGTGGAGATAATCATCTAGGTGGAAATGATTTTGATGAGGCTTTGTTAGAGTATTTTCTGATGGAGCATAATCTGCTTGGAAAATTAGATATTCATACCCACTCTGTTGCTAGAAAACAGGCAGAATTATGCAAGATTGCATTAAGTACGCAAAAAGAAGCGCAATTTCAATTACATGTGGAAGATCAATTATATACAAGTATTATCACAAGAGAAAAGCTTATTGCCATATGTGCAAAATTGTTTAAAAGAATCTCCATACCTATGAAAAGGGCGCTGTCTGACAGTCATTATGCCATTTCAGATATTGATGAAATCATTATGGTTGGCGGCTCCAGTAAGATGTGTATCGTTCAGGATTTTGTGAAACAATTGATGCATAAGCAGCCTGTTGTATCGATGGACTGTGATACTTATATTGCCATGGGATGTGGCATCGCCGCAGGTATAAAAATGCGTAAAGATGATATCAAAGATGTTATTCTAACGGATATCTGTCCATTTTCTTTAGGCATTGATGTCATCAATCATGATCTAAATGATCATCGCATGTTATTTTCCACCATCATTGCGCGTAATACTACTTTACCAGCCAGCCGTACGCAAACTTACTATACAGCACATGATCGTCAAAAAACTATTGAATGCAATATCTATCAGGGAGAAAGCATGTATTGTGATGAAAATCTGTTTCTTGGTTCTTTAGACATTAACATTCCTCCAAGGCCAAAAGGTGAAATCAGTATTCAAGTAACCTTTCGTTATGATATCAATGGTATTTTAGATATCGAAGTATATGTGCCTGCCACAAATGAAACAATATCAAAAGTGATCATTAATGAAAAATGTCAGTTAAGTGAAGTGGAAAAGGCTAAAAGACTGAAGGCTTTAAAACAGTTTACACTCCATCAAACAAATGATATGCAGCTTGCGGAGCTGATTTCAAAAGGAGAAAGTCTATTTTATCAATGTAGTAATGAAACCCGTTCTCAAGTGATGGCAGCAGTAAATCATCTTAAAAAGATAAAAAACAGCAGTCACATCAGTCAACAGAAAAAAGGAATGGAAGATATACAAAACTTCTTCCAGCAAGTAGAATCCAGCTTGTATCAGGACCCTTTTCAAAACGATATAGATGATTTCCTTTCTGGCGAAATTAAGCAAAGAAACTGGATGAATTAAGAAAGACAAGCGATAATTGCTTGTCTTTTCAATTTAAGTGAAATTCTTTAATATGTTTTCCAAAGGATATTAAATCATCGCCTTTATATTTTAGTATTCCTTCTTCTCCACAACATACAGAATCAAAAACCATGGACCATACAAGAAATGAGCGTTTCTTTCCATCTTCTAATTGAAACGTTAATTCATAATCTTCTTCTATAAGTGCTGCACCTGATGCTGTTGGTGAGTGATGCAAAATATTTTTTTCTATCAAAATAGCATGACACTGTATTTTTTTTCGTATGTGCTCGCATAGAGCGATAAGCCGCAAGGATCATCAACCCAAACATCAACGCATTGAATATCCATATAAGGTGCTCCATAAAATCCATTAGCGTATTCTCATACCTTTCGGATATTTATTTTTTATGACCATGCCATCACCTTTTCCAAAACCAATTGGATGATGATGCCAGCTTAATGCAATAAAACCTTTATAACCTGATACAGACAGCTGGTTTCCTTCCAGAAAAGCATGACATTCTTCTTCACTCATATCATAAATATGTTGATAACGGTTTTGTAGAAGTGATGCTGTATAAAAATGTTGATGTGGTTCTATTCGATTTTTTATGATTTCTCCAGCAAGGATTCCCTGACGCAGGATTCTTGTTTTTTTCAACTTGATAAACGGTGTATTCTTTAAATATACTTTATCATTTAACACGATATGATGAGGCAAAGCTTCATTTATCTGATTTGAAAGAAAATCATTCACAAAAGAAGGCAGTCCATCATTTGTGAGTTCTTTTAATTTAACACTTTGTTGCGGGCCATGTTTTTTCATCTTTGCGATAAAATGTCCTTCTCCCTGATCCATTGGTAAAATTCGTCTTACCAGCGTGTGATCTAAATTTTTATAAGGAAATCCCACACGGCCAAAATTAACGCCTGCATCTATCAACTCCATATCTGGATGTTTTTCTAAGAATGCATATACTGTTTCTTCATTTTCTTCCATAGAATAGGTACATGTAGAATATACCATGATTCCATCTTGTTTTAATGCTTCATAAGCACTGTCTAAAATCAATTGCTGACGTGTAGCACATGCACAAACATGTTCTTCACTCCAATCATCCATCGCTTTAGAGTGTTTCTTAAACATGCCTTCTCCACTACATGGAGCATCCACCAATACTTTATCAAAACATCCCATCATTTCCTCACATAGAATTTCTGGTCGCGTATTGGTAATCATACATTCTCCAAATCCCATACGTTCCATATTTGACATTAAAATCACAGCACGTTTCGCATCAATTTCATTACTTACCAAAAATCCAGTATGATGCAATTTTGCGCCAATTTGTGTACTTTTACCACCAGGTGCTGCACATAAATCCAATACCCAGTCCCCAGCCTGTACATCCAATACTTCCACAGCACTACTTGCACTTGGCTCCTGCATATAAAACAACCCTGCTAAATGCGCCGGATGATTACCTAAATGTGCAACATCTTCTGGAATATAGAAAGAATCTGAACAAATCTTTGATGGTGTCATTTCACATAAAGACAATGCCTTGATTTCTTCAATATCACTTTTACAGGGATTGATACGTATTCCTCGATACATTCCTTCCTGTAACGTCTGTTCATATGCTTCATATTCATCGCCTAAATAGCGTTTCATTCTATCTAAAAACTGTTCTTTCATAGTCTACCTCTTTTTCATTCATTATTGTAACATATTACGATCATGCTGGACACATTCATCCAAAATCCTGCGTAGTTTTATAAAGAAATATGCAATTATGGAAGATATCATCCACGATGCCAGCATAAATAAAACAGGAATAGAAATATATGAAATCATCGGTATTTCTACATTTGTAAAATCTTTATATACCAAAAAAATCAAAATATAGATACAAATCAAAGAAGCAATCATCGCAAACATATGATGCTTTAATAAATTAAATGTTGTATTTCTTGCATATAATAACTCCAAATGCTGCTTTGTGTCGCCAAACAAATAATATATGGTCATCTCTTTTTGATTGGTTCTTCGATTGCGATCAATCAGATATAAAAAGCCAATCATATATATCATAAAGAAGGTCACACCAATAAATAATAAGACGCCTCTTAATTCCTTAATATCCACAACAAATACCTGAAACATACGCGAATTTGACACAAACGCCTGATAATATGCATTCGTATTCAAATATCGTAAAGCATCCAACATTTCTTCTTTCTGATTACTTTGATAGAATAGTTTATCTATTTTATAATTGGCTTTCATATATGGCTGTAAAAATGATGCACTCATCATAATCTTTCCTGATCCACTTTCAGGGAAAAAATCATCAGAAAAAATATAATCTCCAATCGTCATAATTCCTTTAATTTTCACGGTTTTATTCATAATCATACTATTGCCCGGTTCCCGATTGATACGATAGGCATTGACTGTCACTTCTTTACCAATTAGTTCTGATGCGAAATGATAGTAATCGTTCATTTTTTCTTCCAGACTCATATCATCATTTACTTTGACATCCCGATAGCGATCATGATAAATCAACTGATATACAGCATAAAAATCCAGATACGCCTCATCATCTTTTAAATGTATATCAGAAAGAAACGTTTCCCCGTTAAAAAATGCTATTTCATTTTTGGGATATTGTATCTGTGTTAAAGGAACTGATCTGTTTTGATAGGTCAGCTGTTTTACCACATCCGGAAACGTTGTCTGTTTAGAGGCATCGTGATTTTTCATAAAGCCGGCCTTCACAAACAAATTTCCTGTATATAACTGATCAATATATTTACTATCATTTTCATCAATACGCTGAATTTGAATACCCAGATTCGGATTATCATCAATTGACAAAATGCCACTGATTGTTAATGTTCTACCATACCATAAGATTTCTTTGCCTATGACCTTAGATACATCGCTGTTTTCATCTAATCCTTCAAAATACCCTGAGCGTAAAAGACTTTTCGCACTTACAGATGAAATACATGCTTCAAAATAATTCTTTGGGAAATGCCCCTGTATCTGATGAAATCCTTGATTCTCATTTTTTAGTTCAATCAAATGATATGTATATAAATCATCCGGATTCCATTTCGTACCGTAAAATCGGTTCATTTCCTGTTCCGGATTTTCTATTTTATAACTATAGATAAGGTTTCCTTTCAAATGTTTTGATAAAGCTTCGCCATCACTTTCTTCCATATCCGCATAATAATTGGGATAGATTTTTCCATCATCCCCCACTGCCTGTTTTTCTATTTGAATCATATTCTGATGAAAACTGGATAATACACTTTCTTCTAAATCTACAAGATGCAGCTGGGAATTAAACATGACTACATTAATCGCAATTACACTGCACAAAAGGCATAAAAATAATACACGGAATTTCCATAAAGAGCGTTGATTGATATCCCTCCAAATCGCTTTTTTCTTTATTGCGGGCATATGAAAAACACGTGGCTCTATGATATGTTCATGTGCAATCTGATGTAAACTGTCAGATACCAGATATGCTTTACGACATTCTAAGATATGATCTGCGAAAGCATTTGCCTCAAAATCACCACATACAACTACTAATAACTGCTGGCTGCATTTTTTCAATAACTGATAAAGCTGAATACGTTCTTTCTGTGAAAATGGCGAACTATATACATCATATACTATCATCTGACATCTTCTTAACAAACAACGGACAATCACAACAGCTGCCTGATCTTCAAATTCTAAATCTTCAACTGCCACACGTTTTTTATCTATTAGATGCCATTCGCTTAATAATTGTTCCACATCTGCCTTGGGATATGCAAAACCAAGTGTCGCATTTTCATAGACACTTTGATTCATTAATAATTGAAAATCGCCAAACAATCCCTGTACAAAGGTATTACGTAAGATTCCTTTTGTGATGGCGACCTTATTCAATGGATTATCCTGAAAATAAACACTGCCATATTTAGGATAACATTGTGCTCCTAAAAGTTTTGCCATCGCTCGGCTGGCTTTTTCTTCTGCACAAAAAGAAACGAAACCTTTTGAAGCCAGTTCAAAGGAAACATCCTCCAGTATCGTTTCTTTATGATCATGAATGCTTAAATGCTCAACACGAATCATAGCGCACTCCTTTTCTATATTTTATAGGGTATCTTATCTATCTCCACATGTCAACATTTGTATAAAAATCGTAAGAATTCTATTCTTCATGATATGGACCCGTTACCTCTAATTCATTTCCATCAGGATCCTCAATTGTGAAATAGTAGTATGGTGCTTTGATATTTACATACCTTAAATCCGAAAGTTTTCCAATCTGTAGCTTTTTCAGTCGTTCATATTCATATCGCAAATCTTCACATTCATAATTGAAGGTCACCATCGTATTCACTGCCTTTTGTTTACAGACAAAATCGGTTAAATAAGCTTCATTAAAATGTTCGTCAGTCTTATTTTGTTTTATCAATTCTTCATCAAATGCCTCATTATATAACGCAATTGTATCTCCACAAGTAAATTGAACAAAACGATTTTCTGAATACACCTGCGCCTTCTGATTCAGGAAAGCTTCATAAAACGCAATTGATTTTTGCATATCTTTTACAGATATATAAGTACAGGTCAATTTCATATTCTTCTCCTATTCTAAATCATAATTTTCTTTATAATGATCATATGCCACAAACGGCTGTTCAACATTTTCAAGCAAGTATACCAATGTTTCTGATAATACTTCTGTATATATGCCAATGCGTTCTCCATAAGTTTCTTTTTGATGAATATATAAAATACTTTGTGCCTGAATACTTTGAATATCTGCCAAAAGATCTCTAGAAATATTTTCTTTATAAAACAAATCCTTCAGGCATTTTAAACAAGCAAATATTTCATCAAACAGCTTTTCAATTTCTTCTTCACTTTTGATGCCATAACGAAGCTTAAAACAATATCCCTGATCAAAACATGCTTCATTATTACCAGCGTGTACTTTCAACAGACTCCTTGCTTCATCCTTTGTCATCATCAAATCCTCCTTTTTCCTATAATTCTGAAAATATCTTAATACCTAACACCAACATGAATACACTAAACAATAAATAGAAAATGGACTCTAAAATCATAGAAATCGCACTTCCTTTTGTACATTTATCGGGATATTCAGGATTATACAGTATATTTATTTTTTTATAATATCCCATTTCTTTACTCTTAAACAAAAACGTAATAGGCCGCACACACTTTAATGTCTTATCTAACGCTTTCACCTCTATATATGGATAAAAGGAGGTTGATGTTTTCACATGTGAATAAGTATATGATCCTGTGATGATTCCTTCATATTTCCTACTGTTTCTTCTGATTCGCATATCCTTGATCAACATACTAATCATCGCATAAAAAAGCAATATTGCACAGATGATTACCAATATTCCTGCTATGACCAATTTCATCTATATCTCTCCATTCGCATAAAACTGTTTTCTAATATTCTATCATAAAAATTACTACTATAAAATAGTGAATTCCTAGTTCCTGTTACAAAGTTTCATATAAAGATAAAAGGCAGTTTAAAATAACAATCACAAAATTACAAATTCATTGTTTTACATTTAGTAGATTCAACATATTTCTTATATTTAATTTAATCAATAAAAAAAGAGTGACTAATTACATAGTTCACTCCTTATAAAATGTTGATATTGCAGAACACAATAATTTTCATTGGTTTTTCTTAAGAATCGAAATACAGCCATGAGAGATAATGAGAAATTATTTTAATTCATTCCATTTTGATGTTCAAAATAATAGCGTAATGCTTCACCGATATATTTTGACGCGCCAACCCCATATTTTTCATCTATTATTTTAATAACATTATCATTTGTTAAATATTGATGAATCATATATTGCCAGGTTTCTTTTGTTTGTATTTGTGGGAAATCATCGCTTTGTGTTAATTCTACTATTTTTTGAACACTACTTTGTACTTCTCGATCTTTAATATCTCTTGATAGATCCGATACAAGTTCCTTCATATATTGATCATTCTTTTTTATATAATCCAAGCTATTCAAATTTTCCATCTTCTCCATATTTTCTGAGAAATTTTCCATATTCTTTTTCATTGCGACTGCATAATTTTCCACACTGCCATAATATTCGATTGCATTTTTAGCGATGCTTTCTCCATGTTCTTCACATTTTTTAATGAGCTTGTCAAATTCTTCCTCACTGCCCCAATGAGCAATAACATCCTCTTTATGTGTTTCTTTGAATTCTTTTAAAACCTCAAGATATGCGTCTATTCTAAATGCTTCAAAATCCATACATGATTCTCCTTTCTCAAGCTTATCCAGTAATGCCAGTAATCGATTATAACGATCACGTTTTACGGTTAATAATGCTTTTTGTTGTTTGATTGCTTCTTGTTGATTATACTCTGGATCTGACATAATATGCTTAATATCCTTTAGTGAGAAATCAAGTTCTTTAAAAAACAAAATCTGTTGAAGCTTTTCTAATGCTTCGTTATCATATAAACGATAACCAGCTGCTGTTAGTTTTGTTGGATGAAATAAACCTATTTCATCATAATATTGTAAAGTTCTGACACTGATTCCTGTAAGCATTGCTACTTCTTTTATCGTTTTCATATTACATCAACTCCTTCATAAAGATAGTAATCTAATCTGCCGGCTGATTAAATCATCTATCTGTCTATATCCTAGCTTATCACGTAACGTGAGAGTCAAGTCTTTTTTTCAAATACTTAATATTTCTTAATGAATTCTTATGGTCACACAAAGAACTGATGAAAATAGATGCTCTATAATAAAAGGCAGCATAAGGAGGAATTAATTATGCATAGATTAGAATCTTACATCAGACTTGCTTTCATTTTTATTATTATATTTACTATATTATATCTTCCGATTTCTCATCGATTGAAAAAACATGGAATCCCAATTCCTCGACAAATCAGCTGGCTGGGGTTATTCTTATCGTTATTTTTCATTATATTTGCGACTATTTTATATACGCCGATTTCTTTTCATTCAAACACACATACCTTGAATCTGATACCTTTTTCATGGCTAAACAACTTAAACAAATTTGATGAATTACTTGTTGAGAAAATTCCTAACATTTTATTATTCATACCACTAGGATTTTTTATTCCAGTGGTGTATGAAAAAATGCGCTTTCTTCATAAAACTTTATGGATTTCGTTTTTGATTACCTTTAGTGTTGAATTCATACAATTTTTCATTGGTCGTTCATCAGATATCGATGACATTATCACAAATCTATTTGGTGCAATGATTGGTTATGGTGTATTTCATTGTTTTCAAAAATTACTTCATTTTCATAAATTCTGGCATGTATCTACAACAAAGAAAAAACGTAGAAGCAGATGTGATTATTAACTTACCATCTTGCATTCACATCTTTTTCATAACTGATTCTTCAAAGATAGAGTAAACAAAAGTTATCATCAAGGTGTATTTTAACTTCATAATCAACCACTTTGCATACAGGTATCATGATATGAAAAAAGATATGACATCCCTTGATATCATATCTTTCATTTTATTATTTAAAGTAACGATCTAATAAGCCTTTGAATGCTTTACCATGACGAGCTTCATCACGAGCCATTTCATGAACTGTATCGTGAATTGCATCTAAGTTTAATGCTTTCGCACGTTTTGCAAGATCAAATTTACCAGCTGTTGCGCCATTTTCAGCATCTACTCTCATTTCCAAATTCTTCTTTGTTGAATCTGTGATTACTTCACCTAACAATTCTGCGAATTTAGCTGCATGTTCTGCTTCTTCATAAGCTGCTTTTTCATAATATAATCCGATTTCTGGATATCCTTCACGATGAGCAACACGTGCCATTGCAAGATACATACCAACTTCACTGCATTCACCTTCAAAGTTCATACGTAAATCATTGATAATATCTTCTGGTGCACCTTTTGCAACACCAACAACATGTTCAGCAGCCCAGCTCATTTCACCTTCTTGTTTTGTGAATTTTTCTGCTGGTGCTTTACAAATTGGACAGAATTCAGGAGCTGCATCTCCTTCGTATACATAACCACATACTTGACAAACAAATTTAGCCATTTAGATTTCCTCCTTCTAACTTTTACAATAACATTGTAACGCAAATGTGATAAAAAGAAAATCCATTTGCTCATAAAAATGTAAAAAATTTTTTTATCTTATATTTCACATTTTTCTCTAACAAAACTATGTTACCATAATAGCATATGAGGTGATGTTATGACTAAGACAAATGGTGTGATTTTACAATATTTTGAATGGTATCTACCTAATCATCCCCATCTTTGGAAGCTGTTAAAACAGGATGCAAAACATCTAGCTGATATTGGCATTACAGCAGTATGGATTCCCCCTGCTTATAAAGGAGCTGCTGGTAATCAGGATGTTGGATATGGGGTATATGATCTATATGACTTAGGAGAATTTCCACAAAAAGGGAGTATTGAAACAAAATATGGCACAAAAGAAGAACTGTTAGATGCAATCAATGCCTTGCATATGTATGATATCGATGTGTATGCGGATATTGTATTTGATCATAAAATGGGGGCTGATGCGACAGAACAGATTTTAGCTGTATCTGTAGATCCTAGAGATCGTGAAGAAATAACCAGTAATGAAGAAACCATTGAAGCATGGACCAAGTTTACATTCCCTGGCAGAAATGGCAAGTATTCTGATTATATCTGGAACTGGGATGATTTTGATGGAATCGATTATGATCAGGCAACAAAAGAAAATCGTATCTTCCGTTTTTATGGCAAAGATTGGGATCAACAGGTAGATGGTGAATATCAAAATTATGATTATCTGATGGGCGCAGATATTGATTTTCAAAATCCGGATGTTATACAGGAATTAAATCGATGGGGTTCATGGTTTGTGGATACAACCAAAATCGATGGTTTTCGAATGGATGCAGTGAAACATATTCATTTTGGTTTTTATAAAAACTGGCTGGAAAAGCTGCGTAAAGATACTGGCAAAGAATTATTTTCTGTTGGTGAATATTGGAGTGGGGATATTAATAAATTGATCCATTATATGCAAGTGGATGATTATATGATGTCTTTATTTGATGTTCCGCTACATTATCATTTCTATGATGCCAGTAGAAGCAATGGTCATTATGATATGTCCAAATTATTAGATGGTACACTTGTTTCTTATGATGAATTTAAAGCAGTTACCTTTGTGGATAATCATGATACACAAATTGGACAATCCCTTGAATCATGGGTATTAGATTGGTTTAAGCCGATGGCATATGCAATCATTTTATTGCGCCAGCAAGGCTATCCTTGTATTTTTTATGGAGATTATTATGGTATCCCTCATAATCAAATTTCTGGACTTCGTGATACTTTAGATATCCTTTTATATCTTAGAAAAAACCTTGCTTATGGTATCCAGCATGATTATTTTGATGATCCTCATGTAGTTGGATTCACAAGAAGTGGTGATGCTAAGCATACTGGTGGACTTGCTGTTTTATTAAGTGATCAAATGGGAGGACAAAAAAAGATGTGCATCGATACGTCGTATGCACATGTATGTTATCGTGATTGTCTACATCCAGAAAAGGATAGTGTAATTCTTGATGAAAACGGCTGTGGAAACTTCCTTGTGGATAGTGGAAGTCTTAGTATTTATATTCCTGATACGGATGGTTTTTTCGATAAAACACCTGTCTAAGTAAAAATACCACAACCACTTGGATAATCGATAAAACGATTAAAACCACTGGTAAGAAAAATACGATGCCTGTCATTTGATACACACTGGCAATAAAAGAAATCTTTGGTGGTATTCCCACAAACATATATTGCGTATTATACATGACATTTACAATAAAGGCTATTGTGAACATACAAGACAGTATCACAAAGTTTTTCTTCATATGTTCATAGCTTAAAAGCGTTTCATCTTTTAGCTGTATCAAAGAAAACAAGATAAAAGCGCCATGCAGCATATAGAAATTGATAGTACGATAAGAGAATACTGGATATAATCCACTGATATTCGCTGGATAAATCATTGCGACACCACCTGCTATCAAACCAACCACTGCACTGAAAAAGCGTAAGCTTTCCTTTTGTGTAAATACACAGAAGGCATTCATATAAACACATAGACTGCATAATTCTAAAGGCAGAATCTCTAACAGTACATGATCATGGCATTTCCATAACAGCCATGCAGTATAGAGCGCTTCTTCTATTAAGAAATAGATTGCCATTTTAACCTGAAAACGTCTTTGTGCTATGGTATTTAATTTACCATAATAGCGATACAGTTTCATAATCAAAAACAAACTGATTGCCAGAAATACAATATGTATCAGGGAGAATGCCTCAAAAGGCAGCTGCATTCCCTGTATGTCTTTATAAAAAGTAAAAAAATCTTTCATTTTTCATCACCAAAAAAAAGTTTACCACAATCTTGTCTGTTTGGGTAAACTTTTTTCTTATGAATCCTTAATTTTCTACTGTGATATGTTTTGGAATCAGGAAATCAGGCTTTTTTATATTATGGATAAACCATGTAAATAGTACGCTGCCTTTTCCTATAGAACTGATGGTGATTGCCCACCAGATCCCATTTAAACCAAATAAATCACTTAATACCATTGCCATTGGGATCCTTGCGGATGTTAATGTAATACTGACAATAGAAGGTGGCAATGTTTTTCCAAGACCGCTGAATGCTCCTGCAGTCGTAATTTCCATACACATAAATAACTGGGAGAAGCCTAAAATCCGTAGATAATCCACACCTAATGGTAGAACATCTTGTTCATGAATAAATATCTGAAAGATAACTTGAGGACATAAAATCAATACCAGTGTACAGAATACTCCCCATGCCAACATTACAATCATAGAAATACGATAACCTTCTTTTACTCGTTTTGGATTTTTCGCGCCATAATTCTGCGCCACAAAACTGTTTAATGCGGCAGCATATCCTTCTGCGCTCATCCATGAAATGGATTCTATCTGTGATCCAACCTTTTGTACTGCGACAGCACTATCTCCCCATCCAGCAATCAAACGTGCAATCACCATGGATATGGTAGAAAACAACATACTTTGTAAAGCTGATGGAAGGCCAATACGAAAGATTTCTTTCACATATAAAGGATGTGGTTTATGTAAGATATGTACCTCATGAAATAAAATCTGATCTTTTCTTATAGCAAGAATAAATAGCAGCATTACCAGAAACTGTGCAATGATCGTCGCAAGTCCTGCGCCAAATACGCCCATAGCTGGTATAAAGCCAAATCCAAAGATGAATAATGGATCTAATACAATGTTTAAAAGCAATCCTGTTGTGGTTGCGATAAATGAAGTTTTACTATTTCCCATCGCTGTTAATATACCGGTAAATATCTGATTCATAAATGAAAAAATCACAAAACCACAGGTAATCATCAAATAATATTTTGCATCACGTATGACATCAGTACTGTTTAATTTAAAAAATCCTATCATTGGATCCACAAAAATAATAGATAATATTCCAAATATAAGCGCAAACACGATTCCCATTTGAATAGAGCTTTGCGCATACCATGCGGCTTCTTTTTTCGCATCAGCACCCAGTGCATGGGCAACCTTGATTTGACCTCCCATTTTCGCTAAGGTCGCAAGTCCATTTGATAACCACATAAACATACCAGCGGCACCAACAGACGCAACAGCAGCACTGCCAATCGCACCAATCCAAATCATATCAATCAGATTATATGCCATTTGTATGAAACTGGTTGCCATAATTGGCAAAGCCAGTTTACTTAATACGGGCAGAATCGGCCCATTCAATAAATCTAACTGCTTTCTCATAATGACTCCTTTTCCCATAAAAAAGCCTGTATCTTTACGACAAGGCTATTTTGTTTCCTCTTGTTCTTCCTGATAGGAATTCTGTAATCGTACCATCTTCTCTGCGACAAGTTTACATGCAAAGGAGATAGTCACAAACTTCATGGCACTATTGCGCAATTCCATACTATCTAATTGAAAAGCGCCTTCTCCGTTTTTCAATTGATTCGCAATCGTTGACAGGCTGCTTTCCAATTCTTCACAAAACATATTGTAAGCTTCTTTTAATCCACTGATATTAGACTGATATTCAATGCCTTCTTTTACTTTTGTGATTGTCAATACCTGTTTTAACACTGTAATTGCGATTAAATATGCCATATGCATACGATTATACCGTTTCTTTTCTGCTTTTGGAACCAGTTTCTGTTTCACATAATTGTTAATCATTGCACTGGTTAATACATTTTCTTTGCCATCAGATAAAATGTATAGATATCCTTCGATCAGTGTAATGACCTGATCCATATATAAATCAAAGTTTGGCAGTTCTTCCCAACGTGGCAAATGAAATTCCATCAGAGAATCACTCCAGCTCATCAAATCTTTTTTTAGCTGTGTCATAGATTATCACTCTTTCTTCCTTATTAAGTATACCTGTATTTTAGGAAAAAGAAAAGGTGAAACTGCCTGCACTTGTTTCACCTGATATATTTTTAAGCAATGTTTTCGTTTAGTGTTTCCTTAACATTGACTGCTTCTTTTTTCTTTGTTTTTTGAAATTTTCTGACAAATGGTTCTAATGCCTTACAAACTGCCACACTGACTACAGAGCCAATTACCGCTTCAAACAGACCGTTTGTTGTGACAACTGTCATGATCGCACCAACCAAAGCATCAAAGCTGATTCCAATTGCCTGAGCATATGGCTGACCAAAGAACACATAAATACCACCCATAACTAGAATCGTATTTGTCATAGCACCAACAAGTGCTGATATGATCACACTGATGTGTTTGTTGCAGTTTTTATCTGTTAATGTTTCATATGTCCATCCTGCCATAAATCCTAACAGAATTCTTGGAACAAATGCGATAACCAAGCTTGTCCAATTGCCTGATACACCACCAATACTATAGAATGGTGTAAATATGAAAGATGTTAAACCAGGACGGAAAGTTGCATTTAAGAAGCTACATAATCCAAATACAAATCCCATCTGTGCACCTGCTTTTTTACCAAGTGTAATACCCGCGATAATAACTGGAATATGCATAAGTGTCGGGTTCAATGGTGGAATTGGAATAAATCCAAGTGGTGTAAATACCAAGACAGCTTCAATGGCTAAGAACATTGCCATAAAAGCAAGACGTTTTGTTTTTTCTGCGTTTTTCATGTTTTCTCCTCCTACTTTCGTTCCTTTAGGATACGATGTATTATCAAGGTGTCAAAGGGCATTGTCCCATTTCATTAATGTGCAAGCATCACTATGAAATATCTTCTATATGTTCCTTCAACGTTTTTATTATAGAGAAATTGGTAAACTTTTACAATATAAAATTTTAATGTAACCGTTATCACTTGTGATTTTTTTATCTTTTATCCGCTATTGCCTAATTTTTATACGAAAAAAGATGTCAAATCTTTTGATTGGCATCTTTTATTCTTGTATAATTTTATCCTTATGAATGGATATCTTTATACGCTTTTAATCCATATGCACTATCCGCTGCCTTTACTGCACGATTAATTGCTTTTGCCATCACTTCAGTTGCTAAAATACCAATGGCATCCGGCATCGCTTCTACTTCACCTGTGCTTAATACAAAAATCGTATCTCCATCACTCATCGTATGTACAGGATGAATCGCTCTAGCATATCCATTATGCGCAATTCCCGCAATCTTTGTACATTGTGCTTTATCTAATTTCGCATTTGTGACAATACAGCCAATCGTTGTATTTCCCTGTGCCAATGCTGCCATCTGTTCAATCTGCGCAATCACGGCATCCTTTGCGTCAATGATTGTATTCGTAGCCGCATCATAAATACCAGCTAATTGTTCATTTGTTTCATAATCCACTACATTTCCACAAGCATTTACTGCCACAACAGCCGCAACCTGAATGCCACCGGTTTCCATACCACTCATACCAATACCACTTTTCATGGCTTTATCAAAACCAAGTACTTTTCCTACACTAGCACCAGTTCCTGCACCATGATTGCCTTCTTCAAACAGATTTTGTTCACTGTTTAAACATGCCTGATACCCCATTGCTTTATCCGGTCTTACCTTAGGGTCACCTACAGATAAATCAAACAATGAAGCACCACAAACGATTGGAACATGTGCAACCTGCATATCAAATCCACAATCATGTTCTTCCAAGTATTGCATAGCACCACTTGCGGCATCAAGGCCAAAAGCACTACCACCACTCAACATAACGGCATGAATTTGTTGTACCATATTGATTGGATTTAATAAATCGGTTTCTCTTGTGGCTGGTCCACCACCTCGTACATCTACACCAGCTGTGGCACCTTCTTTACAAATGATGACGGTACAACCAGTTCCTGCATTCACATCTTCAGCTTGTCCAATTTGTATACCTTTGATATCTGTAACTTTGATTTCTTTCATATTATCGCCTCTTCATCTTTCCTTACTTTTATTGTAAAACAAACATCTGTAAATAGCTATCTTATTTTCTACATATTCTGATATCTTTGAAAAAGGTTCTCATACCATAGTTGATATGAAAACCTTTTATGTTATTTTTTAATTGCTTTTTTTCTTTTACCCAATACAGCTAACGCCGCAAGAGATACCATTCCCATCATTGTGAATAATCCTGCTTTTGTATGATCTCCAGTTTGTACAGTAGTTACTGTATTGTCTTTCTTCACCATTTGTTGCGTTGCTTCTTGTTTAACTTCTTCTTTTTCAGGTACTTCTACATTACCATGAATAATGGTAGTAATTTCTTTAACTTTAATTTCAAATGCAATAGGTTCACTTACCAATCCATCATAATTATCGTTATCCATTACAATCGCCTTTACATACCAGGTACCTTTTTGTGTTGGTTGTGTATTGGTGTAAATACCATATTTTTCTTTGCTGTATACATAATGTACATCTCCATAAGCAGCTTTCGCATATGGTGCATTAGGTGTCTGTCCCTTATACCATCCCTTTATTTCTAAAGGCGTTATCCATGCATTCTTCGCTTTTTCCACATGTACAATAACATCCACATCTACAGAATTATAATTTTTTGTATCTGCTGGGGTATATAATGCTTTTAATGTATAATCTCCTATATGATCAAATGTAACAGGTTCTTGTGTCCATGTAAATCCTTCTGGTAAGGCAACATCATTTGATGTTTGTTGATAGCTTGTAAATAATTGTGGAGAATTTATAATAGGTGTAGCTTTATGAATGGTAAAAGATGCAACAGCACTTAATTCCACATATCGATCATCTTCTACGCTTGCTTTTACATACCATGTACCTGCATTTGTTGGAACATCTGTTGTGAAAGTTCCTGTTTCACTATCGCTATATGTAAATATAACATCTCCATATAAAGCTTCCCCTTGAGGTTCTTTAGGTGTATCCCCATAAGTCCAATCAGATATTGTCAATGGCGTTTTCCAAGCATTATTCAATACAAATCTCAAAGTAACATCCAATTTTATGCCATTTTTATAACTGATTGTATATGTAATATCTGTGCCTCGTTTGATATCTTTTAAGATCATGCCATCTAAAGTAGCACCTTTTAGATTACTGATTTCTACATCTTTTCCATATAATTCTTTTAAATCATATGTGTCTGTATCTTCAAGAACAATTGTATTTGCCTTTTGATTTTTACCCATAAAATTTCTCACGGAAGCATCTTGTGCGAATTGTATATCATATAGATGATTCTTTCCACAATTTAATAGCTTCAGTTTTGCGTTATGTGTTAAGTCTAATGTTGAAAGATCATTGCTTTCACAATCTAATTTTATTAATTCAGGATTTTGTTGAACATCCAGTTTTATTAGTTTATTACCTGATACTTCTAAATATTTTAATTTTTTATTATTCTCCACATTTAATTCAGTAAAATTATTATTATTTGCAAATAGATTTACTAAATGTAAATTTTGTGTGATATCCAAAGTATCCATAAAACAATCATGAATGGTTAGACTTTGCAAGTTTTTATTTTGTGATACATCAATTGATCTGATTTTTGTATTAGCTAATTGCAGGTCAATTAATTTTAGATTTTTTGTTACATCAAGGGTGGATATATCCGTTCCTGTAACATATAAATTAAATAAAGTAGGATTATGTGAAACATCAATACTTGTTAATTTCGTTTTTGAACAATCTAATGTATCCAATTTTGGATTTTTTGTCACATCCAAAGAAGTGATTCCAGTATTTTTTAGTCTTAATGTACTTAATTTATCACATCCAGTCACATTTACACTTTTTAGATTAGGAACATTATTCGCAGTAACTATTTGCAAAGACTTTATCTTGCTGACATCCATAGTTGTGATGTTTGTGTTATCACAATGCAAATTAACAAGATATGTAAAGTTTTCAAGTCCTGTTAAATCTTTTATGTTTTTATTACCTGAAAGATCAATAGTCGTAGCTTTGCTTAGTTCAGAATACTCTAATCTGCCATCTTTATTTGTATCATACTTCGTTTTTATAAATTCCCTTAAGGCTGCATCTGGGAAAGTTAATTCATCGCAATAAATTTCTGGAAAAACAACAAAAGTCATTGCTGATTTCTTACTAATTTCATATTTGATATAATAGGCTTTATTTAGCTTAAGACCTTTTAAAACACTACCTTCAAATTGTGCATCTTCTACAAGATGATCGTTACCATCTTCAATACTGATAATTTTATCAGGATCAAAATTTGGATTCAATTTACTAAAGTCATAGCCATCCTTCACATGTGCATCCTTTAAATCAATATATTGATAATTATGACTCATATAGACAACATCTTTTGCTTCATCCGCTAATTTTAAATCAATCAAATGATTTTCGTTACAGTCTAAAAGCTTTAAATCTTTTTGATTGGTTAAATCTAAATAAGAAAACTGATTACGAGCACAACTTAATAATTGTAATTTCGTCAGATTTGTTAAATCTAAATTTGTTAATTCATTGTAACCACAATATAAATTTATTAATTCCTTTGAATTATGAACATCAAGCGATGTCAATTGGTTGCCTAAACAATTAAAATCTTTCAAATTCAAACAGTTTTCCACATTCACATGAGAACATAAGTTATTTTGAATATATGCAGTTTCAAGCTTCGTATTATTTGATAGATCTAAACCATCTAATGGTGTGTCAGCACGATTAGATTTATGTATATCCAAATATGTTAATTCCGTTAACATACTGACATCTAATGATGTTAGTTTGACATTAGATCCAATAAGGTTTTTCAAGTTTGTATTATGCGATAAATCAATAGAAGTGATGTTTGTTTCACTGAAATTAAATAATTCAAGTTGCGTTAATGCACTTAAATCAATATCAGCGATTTTGGTTTTCTCAAGATTTACACTTTTTAATGCTTTATTTTGACTTAAATCAATGGAAGCGATAGGATTCTCGTTCAAAAGTAATACTTGTAAATTCGTATTCTTTGAGAGGTCAATATTTTCAATATCATGATGGGTAAGATACAAATTTTCTAATGCTGTTAAATACTCAATACCTTTTACACTTTGAATCCTATCATCGTCTAATGAAAGATACTGATTCACATTAAGACTTCTAATATTTGCGTTTTCCTGATCTGAAATATAGCCATTATTATTAATATCGTATACTTTTTTCACAACCCGACGGAAAATTTCATCCGGGAAGTGTTGTTCATCTATAGGAACCCCTTTTTGTACATTTGTTTCAGCGATAGCTTCAGGTATAATGGTTCCCTGAAGAGTAGTTTCTGGTGTTTCTTCTTTGACAACTTGTGAATCTGTATTTTCATTTGTCGTAACACTTTCTGTTGTGTTTTCCACATCTAGTGTTTCTTGATTAGTTGTTACGTCGTCGATGTTTGTTTGATCCGTTGTGATTTCAGGGGTTTGTTCTTGTGCATAAACAATCGGACTTACCGATTGGAAAGCCGCAGTTACCCCCATAACAGCAGCCATTGTTGCTGCTGTTTTATTGGTTCTTTTTTTCTTTTTCATTCTTAAATCTTCTCTCCTCCTGTTGAGATTCTAGTCTTGTATAATTGTAAGACTACTTTTACGAAAAAAAGCATAGAATACAGAAGTAGCCAGCTTCTTCATTCTATGAGAGTGTATTCATAAAACTCAACATGACTGTATTGTAGTAAAAACAAACATCTATGTCAAGGTATATTTTCATTTTATTTCATTTTGTTACAATTATCTTACATCCGTCATATGACAGGTATAAAATAAAGGTAGAAATCATGATGGTTTCTACCTTATTTGTTTATTCTTCTTCCTCTTTTTTCGCATCCGCAATGATACGGTCTACTAGGTTGCTTGGTACTGGATCATAGCGGTCAAATTCCTGCGTATAAGTTCCTCTACCCTGTGTCATAGCACGTAATTCTAATGGGTAACGCATAACTTCCGCAAGTGGTATCTGCGCTTTGATTTCCTGATATCCATCAACCATATCCATACCCATGATGGCACCACGGCGTTTATTGAAATCACCAATGATTGTACCGGTGAATTCATCTGGTACACGTACAGTAACATTCACGATTGGTTCTAGCATGATTGGATTTGCCTGTTCCATACCAGCTTTAAATGCAAGACGGGCAGCCAGTTTAAATGCCATTTCACTGGAGTCTACATCGTGATATTTACCATCTAATAAAGTGGCCTTGATATTTACAACTTTATAGCCGGCAAGTGGTCCATGATGCATGCATTCACGAAGTCCTGTTTCTACGGCTGGGAAGTATTGGCGAGGCACAGCGCCACCAAATACTTTTTCTTCAAATACCATTTCTTCTTCATCTGGATTTGGTTCAAATTCTACAAATACATGACCGAACTGACCATGACCACCAGATTGTTTCTTATGACGACCTTCACCAACGACTTTTTTACGAATGGTTTCATGGTATGGTACTTTTGGAGTTTCCAAACGTACTTCCACTTTATATTTGTTACGCAGTTTTGCCAAAATGACTTCTATGTGCTGATCTCCGATACCATACAATATGCTTTGTTTGGTTTCTGGATTATTTTCCAAGCGAAGTGTTGGATCTTCCTCTACCATACGAGCCAGTGCATTACTCATCTTGTCCTCATCATTTTTAGATTTAGGGAATACAGCCATGCCATACATTGGTGTAGAGAATTTGATAGGATCTGCCACAAATGCTTTTCCTTTTTCACAAAGCGTGTCATTTGTTTGTGTATATTGTAGTTTTACAACAGCACCGATATCTCCTGTAAACAACTTACCAACAGCAGTCTGGTGTTTTCCTTTAACGATAAAGATCGTTGAGATTTTTTCCATTTTATCCTTATTAGTGTTATAAACGTTAGAATCAGAGCTTAATACACCAGATAATACTTTGATATAAGAAATACGTCCAACGAATGGATCGACAATTGTCTTAAATACCTGTGCACAAAGTGTTTCTTTTTCATTTGTTTCTAACATCACTTCTTCATTGGTATTGGCATCTTTGACAATGATACTTCCAGCTTCTCCATATGTTGGGAAGTATTTTACAATTAGATCCATCAAACGCTCAATACCAACGCTGTGTGTTGCACTGCCTGAGAATACTGGACGGATTTCCCCATTACGTACGCCAAGACGTACCCCACGGGTTAATTCAGCTTCTGAGAATTCTTCTCCACTGAAGTATTTTTCCATTAATTCATCATCGCTCATTGCAATTGCTTCGGCAATCTGGTTTTTGTATTCCGCAACCATTGCTTCCATATCTTCTGGTACAGCCTGCGCTTTTTCAGGATCTGCCAAAGGTCCTTCAAAATACCATGCTTTATCCCTTAAGATATTAACAGAACCGATTGTTTTGCCATTTTCCATAATTGGTACTTCAAATGGAATAACAGCTTTACCAAAAGTATCACGTAATTCGTTATATGCTTTATCAAAAGATGTGTTTTCTTCATCCAGTTTATTCACAAAGAAGATTGTAGGCAGTTTTTTTGCCTGCGCACCTTCCCATGCTTTGATTGTTCCAGGCTGTACAGCATTTTTTGCGTCTACGACGATCAATGCGCTGTCGCCAACAGATAATCCTGCTTCACTGCCTCGGATAAAATCCATGTATCCCGGTGTATCGATAAAGTTGATTTTACAATCCTTCCATTCAATTGGCACAAGACTTGCATAAACGGAAATACCTCTGCGGATTTCTTCTGGATCATAGTCGATCAAAGAACTTCCTTCACTGGTTTTACCAAAACGATCACTTGCTTTTGTGAAGTACAGCATACTTTCCATAACTGCTGTTTTACCAACGCCGCTGTGTCCTAAGACAACAACGTTTCTGACTTCATGTGATAAATAATCTCTCATATGGCTGCCCTCCTCACTTTAGAATTGGCTTCAACTGAGCCAGGCAGTCTTCACGTACATAGTGAATTGCTTTGTGACCTTCTTTATCAATCAGATCTTTATCAGCACCATTTGCTAATAAGTCTTCTACTAAGCCTACATAGCCACCATATGCAGCACGCATAAGGGCAGTACATCCATTATTATCGCAGATATTGACATCAGCACCACGTGTAATCAGTAAGCGAATAACTTCTTTCTTAAATGCAACACATGCTTCCATTAAAGCAGTTCTACCTACTTCATCCTGTGCATTAATATCTGCACCAGCATCAAGCAATACTTCTACACAACGATCGTGTCCTAAGAAAGCTGCACGCATTAAAGCAGTTCTGCCACGGTCATCTTTCATATTTACATCAGCACCTGCTTCGATTAATTTTTTACAGATTGTCTTATTGCCTTTTTTGGCAGCACCCATAATTGCTGTCTTGCCTTTATTATCTTCCACATTTACATCAGCACCATTGTCTAACAGCACACGAACGATATCCTTGTAATCACGTTTAGCTGCACGCATCAATGCCGTTCTTCCATCACCGTTCTGATAGTTGATATCTGCGCCTTTCTTAATTTCTGCACAGACTGTTGCAAAATCACCGTTTGCACAAGCATCCCAAAAAGCTTTGTTAAATTTCTGATCCATGATAAGTTCCTCCTTTTATCTGTGATGAATCAAAAGAAAAAAATAGACGTGAATTAGCGCAATCTGTTAGCTTTGCCTTTCACATCTACTTATAGCCGTGTTGAAACCCAGTACACTTTTTACTGGTACGTCACCTAAGCGCTCGCCAACTCCATGTTTGATATTCATATTGACGCACGCTCCTTTCATCACTTCGTTATCTGCTTATATTGTATCTTATTTTAATATTTTTGCAAGCGATTTCATCAACATTTTTCATTTATTCTTGTGACTGTAAGCATTTTCATAATTTTCATCCTATTTCTTACGATTTTGTCATTTTCTTACAGTATGTTTGACTTCTATATAGAAAACATATAAAATATGTAAAACACAAGTAATTAAGAAAGGATGCGAGTGCGCATGAATTCTGAAATATATCAGCATCAGGTACAAGAATTAAATAAAAAACTAAGACATCACTTTTCTCATCTGCTGCGTATTGAATTTGACCACTTTCATATCACGGATATGCAATATAACGTTTTATCGGCAATCGATGAACATGATGGCATCACAATTGGTGAATTAGCCAAAATGCTACAGCAGGATGCTGGCAATATGAGCAATCTGTTGAAGAAACTGGAACGTTTAGCTTATGTGATTCGTACACGCAGTGCAATTGATGAGCGTGTGATCAATCTGCATTTGAGTAAAGATGGCAGACATTGTGTAAAAACCATCAATGCCAAGATACAGACATATTATGAAAAAGAATGGAATCGTTATAATGATAAGGATAAAGAGATTATCTTACATGGATTAACGAAATTAAATCAGTTCTTTGAATCTTTTCTGGATAAGGAGGAACATGATGGAGAATAAAAAAGGCGTGCTGTTTGATATGGATGGCACTTTGATCAATACATATGAAAATATCAATCTGAAACAAGTACTCAGTGAATTAAAAACAGTCCCAAAAACATTGATACTGAAGATACTGGCATCCCGTGTAAAAAGTTTTGCACAGCTGGAAACAAAGATCTATGAAGAGATCGAAGATCAAAAGGAGGCACAGTGTTTGATCGATCGGATATCTAAATTTCTGGTGGAGCATTACGATAACACCACAATGAAAAAGGATGCTTTGGCTTTTTTGGATTATTTAAAATCAAATGACTATAAAATCTGTTTATGTACAAATAATGCCACAAGTCTAGTCGAGCATATTATTCAACATAAACAACTAGAAGGTTACTTTGATTATGTAATCACCTCGCAACAGGTAACACGGGCCAAACCCGATCCCCAAATGTATTTAGAAGCCGTTTCCCATATTGGTTTATCGTGTGAAGATTGTGTGGTATTTGAAGATGCTGAAAATGGTGTTATGGCAGCGAAAAATGCTGGGATCGATGTTATTGCGATTTGTGATAAAGAAAAGAAGAAATTTTCAGACTGTTCGATGATCATTAAAGATTTTAGTGATGAACGATTGTATGAAATATTTTAAAGGAGAAGGCCTATGTTGATCGAATGGATTTTATATTTCTTTATATACAGCTTCTTAGGCTGGGTATGTGAATGCATTTATTGTGGGGTACCCGCAAAGAAATTTATTAACCGTGGCTTTCTAGCCGGGCCTTATTGTCCTATCTATGGATGTGGTGCATTAGCTGTCATTTACACCCTGACCCCTTTCTCAGATAACATTGTGGTCTTGTTTTGCATGGGCGTTATCGTCACAAGTGCTTTAGAATATATCACAAGTTATATGATGGAAAAACTGTTTCACACCAAGTGGTGGGATTATTCAAAACATCCCTTTAATATTCATGGGCGTATCTGTTTAAAAAATTCTATCCTGTTTGGATTGATGGTACTAGTTGTATTTTATGGTGTTCATCCTGGTATTATGGATATCGTTTCTTTGATACCGGATACCATACAGAAAGTTGTTGTGGTTATCATAAGCGCTGCCTTCCTATATGATGGATACACTACAGTACATGCATTGCTTCGCAAAAATGTGGACTTCAGGGAAATTGAAAATAGTATTAAAGAATTGCGTGAAGCATTTAAAAATGCCAATTTATTCCCTTTGACACAGCCATTAACGGATAAGGTTCAACAAGTTTTAGACAGCACGAATGCGGATGAAATCTTACTAGCTCATATTGATAAGATTCGTATGAAGTTTGATAGTTTTTATCAAAAACGTAAGTTTACATATGATCGATTAAGCAAAGCATTCCCTAATCGAATCGAGGCGATTTCACGTAAAAATGCGGAACGCCTGTTTGAAATCATAACACGTCATAAGGAGGACCGCTGATGAAAAAGAACGAAATATTCACGATACCAAATTTTCTAACGCTGCTGCGTATTATCTTCGTACCTGTATTCATATATTTATATATGCAGGGAGAACATCTTGCAAGTGCCGTCATGATTTTGGTATGTGGGGCAACTGATTTTCTGGATGGTTATATTGCACGTCATTATCATCAAATATCAGAACTTGGAAAGGCAATGGATCCTGTTGCGGATAAGCTGCTTCAGTTTGCGATTGTTTTCTGTATGATTTTTACAGTAAAACATATGATCTGGTTATTCTTATTATTTATGATCAAAGAATGCAGTATGTTGGTCTGCTGGTTTATCTTAAAGAAAAAAGGTGGCTATATGAATGGCGCCATGTGGTTTGGGAAAATCAGTACTGCAGTATTCTATATAGCAATGTTTGCGTTAATTGCGCTGCCAATTCAAAATACATTGTCTGGGACAATATTGATGATTGTTACAGCATTCTTCCTTGCATTATCTTTCATTTTATATATGAAAACATACTTCTCTATGTTTAAAGATTTAAAACGTTAGGCAGGTGGACATATGGATACAGAAAAACAGAGAGCATTTATTATACATTTCCTTTATTTTCTTATTATATTCACTTTGATTTTCATCTTTTTCCGCTATGTGATTTACTTTATTATGCCTTTTTTGATTGGGTTTGCGATCGCCTTTATGCTGCGTCCTGTGATTAAGCAACTGGCAAAGAAAACCGGTGGACACGATAAGACCTGGGCCATCATTACCATTTTGTTGTTTTATTTAACCATTGGTATCTTCATTACCCTGTTGTCTGTCAAAGGGTTTCATGTATTGAGAGATTTCTTTGAAAATGTTCCCCAGTTATATGAAATGTATTTACAGCCATTGATTGATAACATTTTAAGCAGTGTGGAAAATATCTGGCTAAATACTGATCCTGTGATTGCCAGCAATATTGAATCATTCTTGAATGATATATCATCCTCTCTTACAAGTATGATATCTTCCATTTCTAAAGGTGCCGTTTCTGTGATCAGTGATTTTGCGACAAGAATTCCTAATATGGTAATTTCTTTCTTCTTTGCGATTATCTCCAGCTTCTTTATTTCTGCGGATTATACGCATATTACATCCTTTATCGCACGACAGCTTCCTCCAAAACAGCGAAACATTATGTTTGCGATTCGTCATTATATTAGTGATACCATCATGTCTTTTATCATTGCTTATGGTAAATTGATGAGTTTGACATTTATTGAATTAAGTATCGGGCTTCATTTTATTGGCGTGGAAAATGCTTTGGTCATTGCTTTTATTATAGCGGTATTTGATGTATTGCCGGTGCTTGGTACTGGCGGCATCATGATTCCATGGATTCTATTTTCCTTTATCAACAGTCAGCCGAAGCTGGCGATTGGATTATTGATTATCTATTTGGTTGTTACGATTATCAGAAATATCGTAGAACCAAAAATTGTTGGGAAACAGATTGGTTTACATCCATTATTGATGTTATTATGTATGTATCTGGGTGTGAAGCTGTTTGGTTTCTTAGGTTTATTTATCATGCCATTCTTGATTTTAATCATACAAAATTTAAATCAGGAAGGACTGATACGCTTATATCGTTGAAAAGACCGATTTGGTCTTTTTTTAAGATTTGTTAAGAGATTGATGATTGTATTTTAATGATACCTATGACATAATAAAAACGCTCTTTCAAGGGATAAGTATCAAAAAATTATCCATGATAAATAAAGGAGGTTTTCCTATGTATGAAAAGGCAAAAAAACGTAACATTAAAATATTAATCGCACTATTATGTCTTGCTGTCATTGCAGGCAGCTATGGCATTTATGTATTTATGACGAAGGATCCATATAAAGCGTATACTGCATATAAAGAGGATAATAAAAAAGCCGGTACAATGAAACATGAGGTACAGGATGAAGAAAAATTTTATCTTTCTGTTTATTATCCCGTGTTTGATAATGAAGTCTTAGATCAGGCTGTAAGTGCTTATCGTAATGACAAGATACAATCCGATTTAAAACAGAACAGTAAAATTATTATCAATGTGGACTACGACAGTTATGATATTTTCGATTCTTATATCTCTATCGCATTTCATCAAACATTGATGGATGAAGATGGTCATGCGTTAAAAACAACGACTTCCACCATTAATTATGATAAGAAACAAAATAAAATTATGGAAACGAAGGATGTTTTAAGAAGAGATTATATGAGCTTGTTGAGAAACAAAGCAAAAGATGCCAATGTGGATGTGGAAAAAGTAACGAAAAACAATACGAATAATTTTATCATTGGTGAAAAAGAAGTACGTTTCTTATATGGAAACAGTATGGATCGCATGATCACAATTCCTTATGATGAAAATAAAGAATATATCGCATTGACAAATCCTAACATTCCTTCCCTGTATCAAAAGGAAGCTATCGTACCTAAACAAAAAGATCAGAATATTGATCCTAATAAACCGATGATTGCGTTTACTTTTGATGATGGTCCAAGTGATCTGACATTAAAACTGATGGATGCTTTTGATAAATATGATGCCAATGCAACCTTCTTCATGGTCGGACCCAATGTGGAAAGACGAAGCGATGTGGTCAAAGAAATGTATGCGCGAGGATTTCAGTTAGGAAATCATACCTGGACACATGAAAAAGAACTGACGAGATTAACCCACGCACAATTAATGAAAGAAATCTATGATACGCAGGATGCGATATTTAAAGCCTGTGGTCATGATGCTGATTATTTGCGTCCCCCTTATGGCAGTTATGATACAAATGTATTAAAGGCCAGTATCATGCCTGTGGCATATTGGGGTGTGGATTCAGAAGATTGGAAAAGCCGCAATGTGGATAGTATCAAGAAAGAGATATTAAAAAGTGTATTCGATGGCGCCATTATTCTGGAACATGATATTTATGGCACAAGTGTTGATGCTGCTATTGAATTATTGCCTGAGTTAAAAGCGAAAGGATATCAAATCGTTTCTTTGGATACATTGATGAAATATCGTGGAGATAAGCTGACAAAAACTTCTTATATCACTCCATCTTTATATGAATGATGAAAAGCGTACATGATACGCTTTTTTTGTTAAGAAAAAGTCATCCGAAGATGACTTTTAAGCAATCGATTCCATACTTTTTTCATTAATTTCTCTAAGTGTATCACAACTGTGGTTGAATTTTGCCTGATCAACTTCATTCAAAGCCAAAGGAATAATTTCCTTTATCCCCTGTGCATTGATCATTGCTGGAACACCTATATATAAACCTTTTTGTTTATATTCACCATTTTGATATGCGGATACGGTTAATATCACATTTTCATCGTCTAAGATTGCATGCACCAAACGATTTAATGATAAGCCAATACCATAATAAGTAGAACGTTTACGTTTGATAATTTCATATGCGGCTTGTTGTACCTGTGTATAAATCGCATGCAGATCAGATAGATTTTTATGTTTTTCATCCAGTAAATCTAGTAAGCTTTTTGCGCCGACATAGGCATGGGTCCATGGTACAAAGCTGGAATCTCCATGTTCTCCCATGATATAAGCATGAATATTGCTGCTAGAGATATTTAGATATTCACTCATCAAATAACGCAAACGTGCTGTATCTAATATCGTGCCTGAGCCAATGACACGCTCTTTCGGATAACCACTGACCTTCCATGCTAGATAAGTCATAGAATCAACCGGATTACTGGCAATGACCAGAATCCCGCCAAAGCCACTATCACGAATCTGTTCTACGACACTTTTCATGATTTTCGCATTTCGATTCGTTAACTCCAATCGGGTTTCCCCATCTTTTTGCGCAACACCTGCACTCACAACAACAATACTTGCATCTTTACATTCTGAATAATCTCCTGCTTTGATGCTCATTTTGCCTCTTGCATAAGGCAGCCCGTGTTGTAAATCCATCGCTTCTCCGATAGCTTTTTCTTTATCTACATCAATTAATACCAGTTCATCAATTCCTCCGGTATTTAAAAAGCTGTATGCCATACTCATTCCTACAAAGCCTGTTCCTACCAGAACCAGTTTTCTTTTATCATTCATGATCAAGACCTCCTTATAGTAGTATTCATTAGATTTAAGATTCTATGCATCATTTTCACAGTTACCCAAATCTAACATCAGTATAGCATAAGCAGTCTTATTGTACGTTGATAACACCTTGTAGTTTCTATAGATCATCTACCAGTGCCGTACTTTTTGCATAAGCAGAACTTCTGGCCTCAAAGAAATCAGTTTTGATTAGATTTGCGTTTGCGTACATGGATACCCATTCCATACTGGATGGCTCTTTTTCATAGCCTTCATAAAGAGGACCAAAATCTAAAGAGGTACTACGCAGATTTCCCAGGTAATAAATATAATCAGATACCATTTCCATCGTTAAACCATCAATATCATTACCTAACACATATGCACCCCAGCGGATTTCTTCCTCTACACCATGGCGCAGCATAGCTTTATATTCTTCTATTAATTCCTCTGTGAATAATTCAGGATGTTCTTTGCGAAGCTCTAAAATCATAGAACGGAAAAGCCATAAATGTGTGTTTTCGTCACGATTGATATAACGAATTTCCTGTACAGAACCAGGCATTTTTCCCATACGTCCCAGATTATAGAAAAACATGAATCCAGAATAAAAATAGATACCTTCCAGGATGTAATTCGCCATCATGGTTTTTACCAGATGATAAGCATCCTTATGTTCCTGAAAGTCGTTGTATAAATTTCCAATAAATTTATTACGTGCCAATAGATGTGGATCATCCTTCCATTGATACAGGATATCATTACGTTCTTGCGGAGAACAGATACTATCCAGCATATAGCTATAGCTTTGTGAGTGCACTGCCTCTTGGAAGGCCTGAATCGTTAAGCACAGATTGACTTCATTTGCTGTGATATATTCCCCAACATTGGGTAAATTTGCTGTCTGGATGCTATCTAAAAATATCAAAAAACTTAATGTTTTATCATATGCTTTTTTTTCCACATCCTTTAAGCGACGATAGTCTTTTACATCTTGTTGAAGATTGATTTCCTCAGGAATCCAGAAATTATTCATTGCCTGACGATACCAGTCGCTGGCCCATGCGTATTTCATATTATTAAAATCATTCAGATTGGTGGTGTTTCCATTGATCATACGGCGGTTTCTAACATCACAATCTCCAAATTCATTAAACAGTGGTTTTCTTTTTAACGTTTCCATACAAGTTTTCCTTTCCTATGAGGAGCATGATTCACATTCCTCTACTTCTAATGATTTACTGCGTACATAATACAATGTTTTTACACCATATTCCCATGCGTGAATAAACAGCATCAATACCTGTCGCAGAGTAAATTCATTGGTAATATACAAGTTCACAGATTGTGCCTGATCAATATGACGTGCGCGGATTCCGGCACTTTTTACGATCCATTCCTGATCAATCAGGTGTGCGTTTTTATATAGCCAGAATGTTTTTGCGTTTAAATCCGGTGCAACACGGGCAATCATACTGCCTTTTTTCTCTTCTAAAAAATATTTATTCATGATTGGATCTACTCCAGCGCTGGTACCGGAAATAATACTGGTAGAACTGGTTGGTGCAATTGCCAGAAGATAGCCATTTCGCATTCCCTGTGCTTTTACAACAGATTGTAGATCTTGCCATGCCGCATTTTTATAATTGCGTTTTTCAAAATATGCTCCTGTTTGCCAGTCACTTCCCATAAAACAGGAATAGCAGCCCTTTTCTTTTGACAATGCACTACTTGCTTCAATTGCATAATAATTGATTTTCTCAAATAACTGATCAACAAAGTCTAAATGCTCTTGTGATTCAAAGCGGATTCCCTGTTTTACCAGCATATGATGATATCCACTGACACCTAGTCCTATCGCACGATACTTTTGATTGGTAATTTTCGCATAAGGTATTGGATAATAATTTAGGTCAATGACATTATCCAGGGCACGAATGACATGATGAATGATGGTACGTAAATGTTCATGATCGTTGACATCAAAATTGCCTAAAGATAAGGAGGCAAGATTACATACCACAAAATCCTGAGGCTTGCTTTTTGATACCACGATGGTTTCTCCATTGATTTCTACGATTTGATCATCATATAATTCTATAGGACTCATATTTTGTGCGATTTCGGTACAAAGATTACTACAGTAGATGATCCCTTTATGATGATTTGGATTACTACGATTGACTAAATCACGGTTAAATGTAAACGGTGTACCGGTTTCCACAGCACTTTTTAGAATTAGACGGACAAGGTCCTTTAAAACCACTGCACGTTTGGGTAAGGCAGACTCTTTGATACAAGCCAGATAACGCTGTTCCCATTCCTCTCCATAATAATCCTCTAGATGATAACCCATCACCTTATAAACTTCATGTGGACACAATAGATACCATGTCGCATTTAAATCTTCTTTGGCCATTTTCCAGAACAAATCAGGATAACATATCGCCGGGAATACATCGTGAGCTTTCATACGATCATCCCCATTGTTGGTTCGCAATGCTAAAAATTCAGGCAGATCTTTGTGCCAGGCATCCAGATAAACAGCCACAGCGCCCTGACGAACGCCCAATTGATCAACTGCTGTAGCAGTATCATTTACCAATTTAATCCAGCGGATCACACCTCCAGCAGCGCCTTCAAAGCCACGGATATCACTGCCATTTGCTCTGATTTTTCCAAAATACATTCCCATGCCACCGCCATACTTGCTTACCTGCGCAAAGTTGTCGATACTTTTATAAATGTTTTTTAACGTATCATCTACCGTGTCAATAAAGCAGGAAGATAGTTGATGAAATGGTTTTCTGGCATTCGACATAGTTGGTGTAGCCATCGTTACCTCCAGCTTGCTTAACATATCATAAAACTGTTTTGCCCAGTATACCTGATCTTGTTCCTTCATAGCTAAATGCATGGCAATGCCCATAAACATTTCCTGTGGTGTTTCCATGATCTCATGTTGATGGGAACATAGAAGATAACGTTTCGATAACAGATCCAAACCGCTATATGTGAACAAATGATCGCGTGTATCATCCAGATATACCGATAATTCATGAATGGATTTTGCGTCATATGCTTTTAAGATATAATCTCCATATATTTTTTGATTCGTTAAGTATACGATTTTATCATAAAAACTATTGATTGATAAGCGTTTCATGCGTGCGGAAATATCCTGATGCAGCTGATAGGATAAAAAACGTGCTGCAATATGCTCCCATTTAGGCGCTTCCTTACTGATGGATTCTACACTGGCTTTGATCAGCATTGTCAGGCGTTCATCCCGTTCCATATCTGGTTTCAAAAAAGTATGAAATTTCTGTTTCAACATGGATAACTGATATGCTTCCTGAGGGAAATCCTTTTGTATCTGTTGAAAAATATGCATCAATTCTTCATCCAGTAGTTCTTCACAAAATTGCTTTAATAATAATCGATTTTCACTTCGCTTAGATCGATAAAGAATATAGTTTTTTGCTTCTTTGTAAAACTGGAATTTCATCAGCTGTTCCTCTACCATATCCTGAATCCATTCCACACTGATTTCCTCTCTTTGTGACATCTGCTTTTTTATTGCATCACAAATTTCTTCTAATGTTGTTTCCTTTATTTCGTTATGGGTAGCGATGAATGCTTTCTTTATTGCCTGTTTGATTTTTTCTTCATCAAATACCTGATAACTGCCATCTCGTTTACGTATATTCATAATTTACACATTCCTTCCTTGGCATTAGTATAACGAAATATGAAAAACTCATGCAATTATGATGCCCATGAAATATCAGGAAAAAGAAAAGACAACGCCATCCTTAGGACTTGTTGTCTTCTTTCATTTTGTTTATTTTCGCTGCATATGGAGATTCTTTTAACTCTTCTGAAGCCATATCCAGGTATTTCTTTTCATTCTCTTTATCTTTCTTGTTGTGATATTGTACAGCCAGCATATAACAGATCATACCTTTATTCCAGCCTTCCACTTGATCTAATTGTTTTTGCATAGAATCAATATAATCAAACTTATCACATAATAAAATATCATACATCATCTTACATTCTTCATAAACTGCATCTTGACCCAGCGATTTGATACGCTCAAGCAATTCTTTACATTTCCCTCTTTTTTCTTCATCAAGATAGTAATAAAATGCTTTTACACTTACATCAAGATTTTGTTTTTTATTCAAACGAAGGGATAATAATTCATCAAAGGTTTCTTCCACTTTTTTATAATCCGGCATCATCATATAGGCATTCATTTTCATATATAGACGATTGAAATAAGGAAAGAAATATTTGCTGGCAAACCCATCAGCAATCTTAAAAAATGCATCAAACTCACGATTTTTCAACGTACTCATAAAACGTTTTAATAGATATCGTTTATATAGCTGTGTTCCTACAACCATAACAACCATAATAACAATAAATAGGATCCAAAATTTTGTATTATCCATAAGGCACCTCTTTCTTGATGAGATAATTGTACTATATTTTCCTTATGAAATCACTATCCTATTCATAAAGTTATTTAAAATTTCTCAAACGCAATGCATTGGATACTACGCAAACAGAGCTTAATGCCATTGCCCCGCCTGCAAATACCGGCGATAACAATGGGCCGCCAAATAGATGTAAGACACCTGCCGCAATTGGGATACCCAAAGAATTATAGAAGAATGCCCAGAATAAATTTTGATGAATGTTTCTGATAACAGCTTTTGACAGGCGGATTGCTTGTAAAACGTCCTGAAGATTATCTTTCATTAAGACGATATCCGCACTTTCTAAAGCAACATCGCTGCCACTGCCAATAGCAATTCCTACTTCACTTTGCGTTAAGGCAACTGCATCATTGATACCATCACCAACCATGGCAACTTTTTTGCCTTGTTGTTGCAGCATCTGTACCTGATTTCCTTTTTGATCAGGCAGTACCTGTGCAATCACATGTTCAATGCCTGCCTGTTTTGCGATTGCCTGCGCTGTAATTTTGTGATCTCCTGTCAACATTACAACATCAATGCCCTGATTTCGTAGTTGTGTAACTACTTCTTTCGCATTTGATTTTAACTGATCAGCTATTGCAAATATTGCTAAAAGTTCATCTTCCAAATACAGATAAACCACCGTTTTACCTTCTTTACGATATTTTTCTTCCTGATTTTGAAATTGCTTTGACACTGTGCTATCTGATTTGTTTCCGATAAATAATTTTTTACCTTCATAATCAGCTTCCAATCCCTGTCCATTGATGGTTTTAATTTGTGCTAATGATGGAATTTTGATATCCTCATCTGCGGCTTTCTTTAAGATTGCAGTTGCAAGAGGGTGCTTACTGCCTTGTTCTAAAGCTGCAGCCAATGCCAGAACTTCTTTTTCATGTTTTGAGGTTGCTATATCTGTAACAACTGGCTGACCAATGGTTAAGGTTCCAGTTTTATCAAAAACAATCGTATCAATTTGGCTGGCAGTTTCCAGTGCTTCCCCACTCTTGATAAATATACCCAGCTGGGCTGCTTTTCCAGTACCAACCATGATTGCTGTAGGAGTTGCTAATCCTAAAGCACATGGACAAGCGATAACCAGAACGCTTACAAATATTGTTAATGCAAAAGAGAAATCTTTTGTGGCAATATACCATAATATAGCGGCGATAAAAGCGATAAGCATAACTGTAGGTACAAAATATAAAGAAATACGGTCTGCAATACGGGCAATTGGTGCTTTTTTGCCCTGCGCCTCCTCTACCATTTGAATTATCTTAGATAATGTTGTATTTTCCTGTGTAGCGCTGCATTTCATAACCATACGTGCATCAAGATCAATCGTACCCTGAATTAAAGCATCTCCATTTTGCTTTTTGACTGGCATACTTTCACCTGTCAACATGCTTTCATCCACATTTGCACCTGTGCCTACCACAATTCCATCAACTGGGATATGTTCTCCAGGTTTCACTACCAGCAGATCTCCTTCATTGATTTCATCTATTTGAATCGTGATTTCTTTATCATCTCGAAGTAAGGTTGCCTCATCAGGACGCAGCTGCAACAAAGCAGATATCGCACCTGTTGATTTTTTCTTTGAAATACTTTCTAAGTGCTTGCCAAATTGAACAAGTGCGACAACCACGCCTGCTGATTCAAAATATAAAGTGTGAACAGCATGCATGTTGCCCTGCATAATTTGAATAAGCGATACTAAAGAATATAAATAGGCACTTCCTGTACCAACTGCGACAAGTGTATCCATATTTGGTGATTTATGAATAAGTGCTTTAATTCCACGTGTAAAGAAATGGCTACCTAAGATCAATATGATCGTTGCTAAGATAAATTGTATAAACGCAAAATTAAAAGGGTGTGTCTTATAGTAAATGATATCTGGTAAAGGTAACTCAAAACTACCCAGCATGTGTGACATCCCAATATATAATAAAACTGCGGCAATGCCTAAGGTGATATAGACACGCAGACTTTCATAGTCTTTTTTTATTGTCTGAGTTTCCTCCTCTTTATGGATATGTACATGAAAACCAGCCTTTTCAATCGCTTGTATCATTTCAGAGATTTTAATTTTTTGATGATCATAAGATATCGTTGCCTGATTCATCACTAAGTTTACATCCGCAGAGATGATACCTTCCTTTTTTCTAAGTACTCGCTCAATAGAACTGCTACAGGAAGCACAGCTCATCCCTTCGATATCTAAAAGGCAAGTCGATGTTACTGCATTTTCCTTCAGCGTGAAACCAGCTTTTGCGATTGCTGACTTCCATGCGTCAAAGTCACGTTTTGTGTATGATATCGTAACCTGATTCAATACCAGATTTACGCTCGCCTGCTGGATATCGTCAAATTTTGATAGAATTTTTTCCACACTGGCAGCACAGGAGGCACAGCTCATCCCTTCCACAGCGAATGTTTCACTATGAGATTCTTCTTTTTCGCTTAAAGAAAAGCCTGCTTTTTGTAATGCTCTATCACATGTTTCTGTGTTGATTTTTTGTTTAGAAGTGATGGTTACTTCATTCAAAATCAAATTTACTTCTGCATTTTCAATACCATCCTGTTTTTTTAAAATTCTTTCAACAGCAGCTGCACAGGACGCACAGCTCATGCCGTCCACATGATATGTTTTTCGCATAATAACCTCCTTATTTCAATAGTATAGATATAATATCCTCTATCTCTTTTAATTTTTCATCACTGTCTTGTTCGTTCATTGCGTTTTTTACACAACTTTGTAAATGCCCGCTTAGTATATGCATATTTGCTTTTTTCAACAAGGCAGTGGAAGCGAAAATCTGATTTGATATATCAATACAATAACGATCATCTTCAATCATTTTAATGATACCTTCCAGCTGCCCTTTTGCTGTTTTTAAATTCTGTAATGCTTTTTTTCTTTCTGGCGTCATAGATTACCTCCCCCCACCGGTGGTGGGATATTCACATTATAGGAAATAATATATAAGAAGTCAAATCATATGCCTTTATGCTTTTTTGTAATAGTGACTGGATAAAAAAAAGTATTCCTTAAACGATTAAGGAATACAATTTTGATTATAATTGAATCGCAGCTTCTAATGCAACTTCCATCATATTATTGAAAGAAGTTTGACGTTCTTCAGCACTCGCCCCTGCATGTGTAACCAAAGAATCAGAAATCGTCAATAAACAAGCCGCCTTTTTGCCTAGAATCGACGCATTGTGGAATAAAGCAAAGCTTTCCATTTCAACACATACACATCCATGTTTCTGATAAAAATCATTATGATCATCAACATTATCTTCGTGATAAAATACATCACTTGAATGGATACGTGCTTTTGTTAAATGCTTGTTTAATTTTTGTGCTGCGTTTTCTAATACGTCATTTAAAGAATCACTAGGATATTGAATATCACCAGATTTACCAGCCTGAGCCAAAGCAAATGTAGATTCACTCCAAGCACTTTCTGCTAAAACCAAATCATATAATTCTAAAGTATCCGTATAAGCACCAGCACTGCCAATACGTATAATGTTTTCAACATCATAAAATTTATATAACTCATAAGAATAGATACCAATACTAGGCATTCCCATACCAGAGCCCATTACAGATACCTTATGTCCTTTATATGTTCCTGTATAGCCAAACATATTTCTGACCGTATTAAACTTGACTGGATTTTCTAAATAAGTTTCTGCGATATATTTCGCACGCAAAGGATCTCCAGGCATTAAAACTGTTTTGGCAATATCTCCAGGTTGTGCTGCATTATGTGGTGTTGACATAAAAATTCCTCCTTATAAACTACTCATTCATTATATCATTAGAAATATAAATTTGCATTATAATCCAGCACCAAATACTGTAAATTTAGCGTCAAATACTTGTAAATACTCAAAATAAAAGCATGCTGAAACCAAAATTTCAACACGCTCTTTTAAGGTTCGAACTCTATGGCAGGTTTCGTGCATTTCGCATGTGGAGTGCCTTCTCCCGTCCCATAACTGTATACAAGGATATTATGGGCTAATCACATTTCTGTGATTATAGTGTTTGTAGAATATTAAGTGCTCCTACAACATCACGATGGGCATGATAACCACAGGAGCAATGATAATCACGATCATCTGCATGGTTGATTTTACCACATTTCGGACATTTTTGTGAAGTCATATATGGATTTATATAACGTACTTCTATTCCTTCCAGCTCAGCTTTATATTCAATAAATTCCTGTAAACGTCGATATGACCATAAATATATATTTTCACATTTACGAACATTAAATCTTCGATTGATCCTTGTTAATTTTTCCATTTTTATAACACCAATATTTTCTTTAACAGCAAAATCTACAATTTGTCTTGATATTTGATGATCGTAATTTGTTAATACATGGCTTAATTTATGCTTAAAAGCGATTAATTTCTTATATTGTTTCATTTTTTGCAGCTTTTTGATGTGACCACGTAATTGTCTTTGACGATAACGTATTTCACGACCATTACCAAAAAAGCGAACTTTGCCCTCACTCGTTGCAACAACAGCAGGTACCTTGATTCCGATATCAATTCCCATCTGTTTTTTCGAATATATTCGTCTTTCTTGTAATTGCAAATAAATGACAGCGTACCATTTCTGATGGCTATGTACAATTTGGAGATTCATTGGTTTTCCCATCTTCAATCGTTTTAATTGTTGCTCATTTTGATAAAAAGGAACATATAACTTACGTTTCCTATCCGACAGCCCTAACTCTAAAATCAAATTTTCTTTAATCCAATATGAAGAATTACTCCAATAACTAGAATAGCAAAATCGAAATGGTGCTTCTTCTTTCTCATTAAACCAATTTTTTGCTTCTGCCAAAACCAGATGCTTAGAGTTGTAAGATATCCGATTGCTAATATCCTTATATCGATATTCGTATGTCTTATGCTCTTTCAAAAAGATGTCGTGAATTCTTCCTACTTCTGATTTAAAATTTTTCTCATAATCTAAAAGGTCTTTTTCTATCTCATTGTTAACAATTAATGAGAGTTTTATCATTAGATACATATTATCACACTCCCTACATTATATATATACGTAAAAAAGGTGTGAAAATCCTAAAAAATTTTTAAAATAGCAAAAAAAACCTATGACTAGTTAAAAAAGTGCAATTATCGTAATGGTCAGCGGAAAACATTGTCCCCACCATGTCATATTAATAAAAATGCACCTTAAATGTTCGTAGGCCAAGCGATCGCATTCCAGGTTCGTCCCCAGCCAATCAATCTATATAACCAAATCCCCCACAGGAACCGTCCAATAGCAGACTTCAGCCAAAAAAACACCAATCTTGCGATTGGTGTACATTTCATAGATGGAGCGGATGATGAGAATCGAACTCACGTAGTCAGCTTGGAAGGCTGAAGTTCTACCATTGAACTACATCCGCAATAAATGGTGACCCGTGGGCGATTCGAACGCCCGACCCTCTGATTAAAAGTCAGATGCTCTACCAACTGAGCTAACGGGTCATTTATTGTTTATTGATTGGCTGGGGTAACTGGACTCGAACCAGTGGAATGCCAGAGTCAAAGTCTGGTGCCTTACCGCTTGGCTATACCCCAAGAAGTATGGTGGGGAGGGACGGATTCGAACCGCCGAACCATAAGGAACTGAGTTACAGTCAGCCGCGTTTAGCCTCTTCGCTACCTCCCCAGCATTTTTTATTAAGATGGTGCCGACTAGAGGAATTGAACCCCCAACCTACTGATTACAAGTCAGTTGCTCTACCAATTGAGCTAAGTCGGCAAATTCATGGTGGAGGTTAACGGACTTGAACCGCTGACCCTCTGCTTGTAAGGCAGACGCTCTCCCAACTGAGCTAAACCTCCAACTCTTTATTTCTTAGCACTTCCTTGCCTCAGTGCCCTAATATAATACCATCTACATTTATATCTGTCAACAACTTTTTTTCTTTTTTTTAAATTTTTTATTTATTTTTTTCTTAAGCCTTAAATCTCCCTTAATAAAAGGCCTTTAGACGATTTACAAAACTAACTGGCACCCATTCCAATAATCTTTGCATATTCATCTAACGCAATTTGATAGATTAAAACCTTGCCAAAAAACGGTAAATTTTTATCTTTATTATGATGGCGGCTTGCATTACGCAATTTATCAATCACTTGTTCAACTTGATTTTCTTCAACTCCAAGCAATAAAATAGTTTCACCATATCTAACAAATTCGCCTGTGCTTGCAACTTCTGTTGCAGTAAAGCCACCCTGAATCAGCGCAGATGTTATTTCATCAATAAATTCATCATTTGCTACAATCAACAATAATTTCATCCTTAAATACACCTCATGTATTATCATAACATAATTTCTTATAAAATACATATCATCCTAATATAAATTCATCTATTATCTGAATCTCTTATAACGATATAATTTTTTTAATTTGCTTTATCATAAAAAGAGATGAATCATCACATTCATCCCATTCCATTTAATTCTCTATATAACTGTTTTGCATAGCTGTCTGTCATTCCACACACAAAATCTGTAGCCAATAAAAGTCTGCGATATAATTTTTGATTATCACTTAATCCACTTTTGCATTCTTCATGGTAGTTATCCAAATAATTTTTAGACATTAGCTGGATATATTTCATTTGTATCTCACTAATATCTTCAGTACTATCATATGAAATTAAAGCATCCACAAAACGATCTAATAAAAAAGTAATCACTTCATTCCCCATCAATTCTATACGAAGAATGGAAGAATGATTATATATTCGCTCAAATGCGAATTTTTTCAGATTATTAATCAGTGCGCCCTGACTTCCTGTTGTGATTAATTCTTGTGTAAATTGTCCTGTCATGATTTCTTCATAATGTTCAATAAATGCCATAGTAATCTGAGATACACAAAATAATTGTTTTTTTGTCAGCCATCCAAATACCGCAGCTTTATATGGATCATCATCACTATCTTCTAATTCTTTCGCATCTTTTAGAAGTTTCATCAATAATTCTGCACCATATGAATCCTCAGCTGATTGTATAACCTGTAATAAATCATCATATGAATACATTCCTTTATTATATCCATCTTCTAAATCTGCAAATGTATAAGCTAAATCATCTGCTGCTTCTAATATAAAACATAATGGATTTCTGCTTATTCCTGTTCCTGTATTTTCTTTGATTTTTTTAAACAGATTTTCTTCACTTTGGAAGTATCCAATTTTCTTTTGTAGCAGCGTTCTGTTTGCATTATTTTCTGCCTGCGTTTTTTCAATAGAATTCACTGGATATTTAATGATTGTATCCATTACCGAAGATGTCAAGTGTAACCCATTTGGTCCTATCAGTCTGTGTAGCTTTGTGATTATTCGTAATGCTTGCGCATTGCCTTCAAAATTATATAAATCTAATATCTGTTGTTCATCCAAAACCTCTGTTAATGGCTTGCCATGAAATTGTTTGATATTCAGATTTTTTTTAAACCAGTTTCGTATTGCAGTTTCCCCAAAATGTCCAAATGGCGGATTTCCGATATCATGTAATAATCCTGCACAATTCAAAATCTCCATAGCTTTTTGTACGTCTGGTAATTCTTCTTCACTTTCAAGATTCATTTCTGAAATTTTCTGACAAACCTGCTTTCCCATCAATTTCGCCAAAGATGACACTTCTAGTGAATGTGTCAGTCTGGTTCTTACAAAATCGCTTTGGTCAAGGGGAAATACTTGTGTTTTATCTTGTAAACGACGAAAGGAAGCACTTCTTATAATTCTATGATAATCACTTTCTATTTCACTGCGGAAGCGGTTAGCTTCGTTTTTTTCTTTATCTGGAATTCTTTTTTCACTCATTATTTTATCCCAACTCATACGCATAATAATATCACCTCTTTCTTTTATTTTAACACATATCATAGCTTAATCACCTCATAATGCCTTTTTCACAAAAAAACAGCAAGGTTTGTTATGTAATGTATAACTAATCCTCACTGCTTTCTTCATCCATATATTTTTTTACATCTTCTAACAGATATGTACGATATTTTTTCTGTGTATGTTCATAACTGCTCATCTCAAGTTTTTCAATACGTTCTAATTCTAATTTTAATTCTCTTGATGACATTCTTCCAGCACCCTGACCTATCACAATCAATTGTTCCATAGCATCTGATGTGACTACACTAACCTGATATTCATTCGCCATTTTATGTGTAGCTCGTTCAATATACATATCCGCTGTCTGTGCTTTCCGTGTATAAACAACATAGATATTATGATATTGGTTCATTGATCCAACACCTTCTTGTACTTTATAGGCATCAAAAACAAGAATCAACAGGCAGTTTTTGTATCCTTGATAGTTACACATGGCATTGATTAGTTTTGTTCGTGCTGCATCCAAATTCTGCATTGCTAATTCTTCTAATTCAGGCCAGGCATGTATCACATTATATCCATCCACAAGAATACATTGTGGTTTTTTTATAATTGATATTTTAGGTTCTGTTATAATTTCTTTCTTTTCCATTGCTGGTGTATATCTTTTTTTGCTGGTTCCATATGTTTGCACAAATATTTTTTCTAGTTCTGTATCCATATCTATTCCTGGCTGATAATTTTTTTGTTTTTGTATTATCGCTTTGGGTTCTTCTGGTTTCCAGCAGTATTTTACATGCATATGTTTTTTCACTTCATTCCATGGTACATAATATCCAGCACCTTGCGAACAGAAAATAGATCCGGTTGGATGTTCTAAATCTGTTTCACTATCATATCCAATCTGAGCTAATATTTCTTCCTGGTTCTCACAAGGCTCATAGTCTTTTAAACTACATATCAACTTGCCTTTTCCCTTGGTATATGCTGTCACTTTTTGTTGATAGTCCTGCATCATGGAAACTGGTGCTTTTCCACATATTATACTGTTTGTATCTGTTGCGTCTTTGATTTCAAATGTACCATGCATGGTTTCGATATCAAAAATCGCTTTACTAATATACTCATTTGGAATATCCAGTTGAAATTCGTAGTATGGTTCTAATAGAATAGAGGTTGTTTTTTTCAATCCTTGACGTACTGCACGATAGGTCGCCTGACGGAAATCACCGCCTTCCGTATGTTTGTTATGGGATTTTCCTCCAATCAGGGTTATTTTAATATCTGTGATAGGAAAGCCACCCAGTACACCCGGATGTTCTATTTCTTCTAAATGTGTCAGTATCAATCGTTGAAATTGTCCAGATAATTGATCTTGTGGACAGTCTGTAGCAAATTGCAGACCGCTGCCTCTTGGTAAAGGTTCCAGCAATACATGTACTTCTGCATAATGTCGAAGTGGTTCAAAGTGACCTACACCTTCTATCGGTTCTGTAATCGTTTCTTTATAGATCACACTGCCTTTATCAAAGGCTACTTCTACACCATATCGATCTGATATCTGTTTTCTTAATACGTCAATCTGGATTTCGCCCATCAATGCAACACGGATTTCATCCGTTTGTTTTGTATATGTAACATGCAGCTGGGGATCTTCCTTAGCCAGTTGATTCATCTGTTTCAATAATAGATGTTGATCATAACCAACTGGTGGCACTATGCGATAATTCATATAGGACATTAATACCGGCTGTTGAAAATGTTCTTCTATGCCAATGCCATCCCCCGGTAAAAAGCTTTTTAATCCTTTGATGGCACATATTCTTCCTGCTTCAATCTCTTGGAGCATTTCATATTTATTTCCCGAATACAAACGAATCTGATCGACTTTTTCATCTTCTTTTAATTTTGTTTTAGACTTTAATATACCACCGGTGATCTTCATATGCGTCAATTGATTTCCCTGCTCATCATGGCTGATTTTATAGATTTTAGCGCCGAATTCTTGCGGATATTGTTTCTCCATTGTATATGTACGCATTCCTTCCAACAGTTCTTCTATGCCCTCCATTTTTAATGCAGAGCCAAAAAAGCAGGGGAAGATGAACCTTTTTGATATGGATTCTGCGATGTTTTCTGTGGAAATATCTCCTGTTTCCATGTAATTTTCTAAAAGTGATTCTTCGCATAATGCGATATTTTCATAAAATTCCTCATTTTTATGTGTAAAATCCACACAATTTCCGCTAAGTTTTTCTTTGATATTATCCATTAGTGTTTGTACATCTGCATAGGCAGCATCCATCTTATTAACGAATATGAAAGCAGGGATGTGGTAATGCTGTAACAGTTTCCAAATAGTCTGTGTATGTGCCTGTACGCCATCCATTCCATTGATTAGCAGAATTGCATAATCTAATATTGGCAGCGTACGTTCCATCTCTGTAGAGAAGTCAACATGACCCGGGGTATCTACCAGTGTAAATTCACAATCTTTCCAATTCATGATCGCTTGTTTTAGATATATCGTGATTCCACGACTTTTCTCTAATTCATTATAATCGAGAAATGCATCACCATGATCCACTCTTCCCGGTTTTCGTATATTGCCAGATAAATACAGCATGCTTTCACTCAGTGTTGTTTTTCCAGCATCAACATGGGCCAATATCCCTGTGACTATGCGTTTCATGTGATCATTCCTTCTTTCTTCTGCATTTAATTATATGGAAATTCTATGAAATTGCAATGCATTGTGTCTTTTAAAAAGAAAAAGGCATTTCGCCTTTTCTTGTTATAATAAATTTTTTCGTAATTCTTCTCCTGTTGCTGGATGCAGGTAAGCTGGAGCAATATCAAAAATAGTTTTACAACCATATTGTCCTTCTGATGCTAGACGATATGCCGCTCTAGCGAATGCGACCAACACACTGGATGTGAATTCAGGGTTGGAATCTAATGTTAATTTATATTCCATGACGTGTTTATTTTCATTATCAAAACCTGTTGTACCAGTTCTGAATACAATACCACCATGTGGAATGCCTTTATGATCTCTCATCAATTCTTCTTCACTGATAAAGTGAACCGTTGTATCATAATCTGAAAAATAATTAGGCATTGTTTTGATTTCATTTTCAATTCTTTCTAAATCAGCGCCTTCTTCTGCCACAACAAAGCATTCACGTGTATGTTTTTGTCTGGTTGTTAAATCTGGATTTTCACCATTACGTACACTTTCTAATGAAGCTTCCACAGGAATTGTATATTGTCTAGCATCTTTTACACCTTCAATACGGCGAATAGCATCAGAGTGTCCCTGGCTAACGCCTTTTCCCCAGAATGTATAATCATTGCCATTTGGTAAAATTGCCTGACCATATAATCGATTTAATGAGAATAAACCTGGATCCCATCCTACAGAAATAATGCTGATATGTTTTCCATTCACACTTGCTTTGTTAACATCTTCAAAGTGTTCTGGAATTTTCGCATGTGTATCAAAACTGTCAATGACGTTGAAGTGTTCTGCTAGTTCAGCAGTTTGTTTTGGCAGATCATTTGCACTACCTCCACATAACACTAATACATCAATTTGATCTTTCATGTCATATACTTTTTTCATTTCATAAACTGGGACATTTGTGTGTGTCTTTACCGTTTCAGGATTTCTTCTGGAGAACACACCGACAAGTTCCATATCATTGCTTTTTGAAACAGCGCATTCTACGCCTCGTCCCAAGTTTCCATAACCTACGATACCTATTTTAATCATAACAAACCTCCTCGTTCGTTTTGAACAGGTATATTTTACCACTATTCAGTTTTGACGTATAGAAAAATTTTCTGAAAATTTCGTTTTTTTGTTTCAAAGAAATCTAATCCCCGCTTGAAAACCATGTGAGCACCGCTTGTTTCTTTTCAAATTTAATAAATAATCCTTTTTGATATTGATATCTGTCATCTTCTATAAAATATCGTATTTTATTGATATCTTCTTCATCCTCATATTTTTCACTCCACCATCCTTTACATTCAATCACTAAAAGGTTATATCGTTTGCTTCCTCTTTTATGTATAATGAAATCAGGAAAACACCCATTAGGTCTATTAGGCAAACGCTTAATATCTGCCAAATTCCGATTATACTCTGCATCTAAAGTATATTCATGAAAGCATTTAAACTTTGATAAACGCTTGTCAAGATATATTCCAAATCTAAAAGCGATGCTTCGTTCTGATGTGTGAGCATTACTATCATTAATTAATTTACTATCATTTCGATATAAATCTTTACATGCTTTTTTTATACATGATTTTAGTGTATCCTCAAACATGCTTTTTTGATCCATTTCTATTTTTTCAATTTCCTTTTTCATCCTCTCTAAACTTCATTGATTACCAAGTATATCTGCAACTGATAATTTAACAAAATCCCTCATTATATCTTTATCTTACTCTTTACTAGCATCAGTTTTACCGCACTTTCTTGAAACCAATGTACCAATATAAAGCCCAGTTAAACTTAATAACCCATATATCAAAGCATAAATCATCGCACTACTATTATAATATAAAAAGACTGTGGGAATATATAGTAATACTACACATAGAGAAAATAATGGATGAAATGTATTTCCCATTCCATAAATCATGGAACATATAAAACTTATGATGGGTAAAACCACTAACAAGACTAACATGCCAATTCCTGTATCTTTTATCTTAAGTGGAACTAAATAAAAACTTATTGCGATAATCAAAAGGAAACTCCATAATTTTTTTATCTTCATTTCTAATATCCTCCTTCAGCTTATAATAATATCGTAAAAAACAGAGGAACCAATAAAACAACAATCACACCAATGACAAATATAGCAATAACATATCCCATATTTCTTTTACTATCAACCTTGTTTATTATATATGTGTATACAAAAAGCCAAATAAGTGCGATTGATACCATGATGAAGAATTCTGGTTTTTTTGTTGCTTCTTCAATACCATATAGTATCACATTAAGGAAATTACAAATGAATAATATGATTGCTATCAATAAATAGCATATCCTTACTGCCATGTTCATTGCTTGTTTTTGTTTTTGTAACTCAATCAAATTATCATCCACTTTATTTACATAGTTTTTTTCTTCTACTTTTTCACCACTCAATAAGTCGTTAACAGTGATTTTTAGTATATTGCATAAATCAATCATCCTTGATGGATCAGGCAGTCCTTTTCCACTCTCCCACTTGCTTACCGCTTTATACGTAATACCTAGCATTTCGGCTAATTGTGCTTGCGTTAAGCCTTGCTCTTTTCTACACTTTGCAATAAACTTTCCAATTTTTTCTTGATCCATAATATCCCTCCTTTCAATCATTATAATTTATATGCTAAAAAATCACACCTACTATGAGTAGAATTACATATTTCTGACATGATTTCATAATCTAATGAAGTTGCATATATAAAATTTTTCTGTTGCTTCATAGATTATTTTTTATTTAAAAGGTGATTTGTACAACAATAGAATAAAAAGAAAAAATCGTCATATCAAACGACGATTTTAGATATAAAGCTAAATTGTTACTATTCCCACTCAATTGTAGCAGTAGGTTTTGGTGACAAGTCATAACAAACACGATTGACATTTGCTACTTCCTTCAAGATACGATCTGTAATCTTCATCAACACTGGCCATTCAATCTGTTCGATTGTCGCAGTCATTGCGTCAACTGTATTTACAGCACGAATGATCACAGGATACTCAAAGCATCTTGCATTATCTCTAACACCTACAGATTTGAAATCAGGTACAACTGTGAAATACTGCCAAACTTTTTTATCCAATCCGGCATTATGGAATTCTTCTCTTAAAATTGCATCCGCTTCACGAACTGCTTCTAAACGTTCTTTTGTAATTGCACCTAAACAACGAACACCTAATCCAGGTCCTGGGAAAGGCTGACGGAATACCATTTCATCAGGTAATCCTAATTCTAATCCACATGCACGCACTTCATCTTTAAATAACATACGCAATGGTTCAACTAAAGAGAAACCTAAATCTTCTGGAAGTCCACCAACATTGTGGTGAGATTTTACCATCTTAGCAGTTTTCGTACCACTTTCTACGATATCAGGATAAATTGTACCCTGTCCTAAGAAGTCAATACCTTCCAATTTGCGTGCTTCTTCTTCAAACACACGAATAAATTCAGCACCGATGATTTTACGTTTCTTTTCTGGATCAGCAACACCTTCCAGTTTACCTAAGAATCGCTCACTTGCATCTACATAAATCAAGTTTGCGTCTAACTGGTTTTTGAAAACTTCTACAACACTTTCAGATTCACCTTTTCTCATCAATCCATGATTCACGTGAACACATACCAGTTGTTTTCCAATGGCTTTGATCAATAAAGCCGCAACAACAGAGCTGTCAACACCACCAGATAATGCCAGCAACACTTTCTTATCTCCCACTTGTTTACGAACCAATTCAATCTGGTCTGCCACAAAGTTTTTCATATTCCAGTTTGCTTCAGCCTTACATGTATCAAATACAAAGTTCTTTAAAACATTCAAACGTTCTTCTTTATCATCAGACCACGCATCCATTGCATTTTCGCATTTTGCTAGTTCATGACCAACTGACATCACAGGATAACCTGCTTCATATACATGCTCACATACATCAATACGCACGCCATCTACAATATGATTAGGTCCGCCATTAATGATAATACCTTTTACATTTGGAAGGTTTGTTAATTCTTCTTTTGTGATATCATGTGGATAAATTTCACTGTATACACCTAATTCACGAATTTCTCTGGCAAGTCTAGTGTTTTCTTCACTACCTAAGTCTAAAATTACAATCATGTCCTGTTTCATTAGTTTTTCTCCTATCTTTTTATCTTCGCCTATAGTTTATCACATTTGATAAATCTTTACATATATTTATGCGGAAAAAGACAGATTAAATTTTACATAATCTGCCTTTCTATAATCTAATCTTCGTCGTCTTCTCTACCATCAAAGCAATATGTACAAAGTTTACATTTTTCTAATCCAATGGCTTCTACCATATCATCAATACGGTGATAGCGTAAAGATGTGAAATTTGATCTTTGACGGATTTCTTCACACATATTATTATAACGTTCACTATCTGGATCAGCATATTCTGCAAGTACTGCATCAGATACATCATCACCCTCCAGTTTACGGATAACACGGCGTGTAATCAAATCCATTTCAGAACTTGAACGTGAGAAATTCAAATATTTACAACCAAAAATAATTGGTGGACAAGCAGGGCGAACATGTACTTCTTTTGCGCCACTATCATATAAGAACTCGGTTGTTTCTCCAAGCTGTGTTCCACGTACGATGGAATCATCGATCAGCAATAATCGCTTATCTTTTATCAATTCCTGAACAGGAATCAATTTCATTTTCGCAATCATAGAACGCTGTGCTTGACTGGTTGGCATAAAAGAACGTGGCCATGTTGGTGTATATTTAATAAATGGACGGGCAAATGGGATACCTGATTGATTTGCATATCCTACTGCATGTGCAATACCTGAATCAGGAACACCTGCAACACTGTCCACATCAACACTATCTCGTTTTGCTAATAATTCTCCACAGCGATTACGCATACATTCTACATTTACACCTTCATAAGTAGATGTTGGATATCCATAATAAACCCATAAGAATGAACAGATTTTCATCTTATCCATTGGTTTTTGTTTAACTTCAATACTTGATGGTGTGATAAATACAATTTCACCAGGTCCTAAATCACGATAATGGTGATATCCTAAATTTAAGAATGCGCTACTTTCAAAAGTTGCACAGAACCCTGTAGGTTTTTCACCTAATACAATTGGTGTTCTTCCTAAACGATCTCTTGCGGCATAAATTCCGTCTGGCGTCATAACCAGAATGCTCATACTGCCTTTTACCAGATTTTGAACATAACGCAATCCATCCACAATTGTTTCTTCATGATTAATAAGTGATGCTACTAATTCGGTAGGATTTATCTGACCTGTACTCATTTCCAGAAAGTGTGTTACACCTCTTTCAAAGCATAAATCCTGTAACTCAGCAATGTTGTTGATTCGTCCAACAGTTGTGATGGCAAATGATCCTAAATGAGATTTTACCAGCAGTGGCTGTGCTTCGTTATCAGAAATACATCCGATACCTAAATTTCCTTGAAATTCATCAATGTCTTTTTCAAATTTTGTACGGAACGGTGAATTTTCAATGTTATGGATGGCACGGGCAAAGCCTTTTTCTCCGTGGATTGCCATTCCACCTCTCCTTGTTCCCAGATGTGAGTGGTAGTCTACACCAAAGAACACGTCTAATACACAATCTTCTTTTGAAGCTACTCCAAAAAAACCGCTCATAATTACCTCCAATTAAACTCTCTTTTTGTTTTGTACAAACGTACATTACAATTTTACTCTATTTTTTGTCTGATGAATATAGAAATGTAAAATTTTGTGAAAAAATCTTTTGAATCGTCAGATTGCATACCCTTTCACACCGAATTTCTGATTTTTCTTTAAGCATCATACATGACAGCATGCTATTTTTCATATATAATTCCATCGTAATAAAAGAAAGAGAGGACATTGACTATGGAATATATGTGTAGTGTATGTGGATATATCTATGACGGTGAAGATTTTTTAAAGGAACCTGCTGATTATCAATGCCCATTATGTGATGCTGGCAAAGATGAATTTCGCCCACGTAAAATTGAAAATGAAGTAAATGCCGCAACCAATGAATATCATGAAAAAGTAAAAAATACACAAGAATAATCTTTCGCCATACCCCCATTCATTTTAATGAAAAACGAAAATGATCGTGCAAGCAAATTAGCCTATACGATCATTTTTTATAATTCTTCAAAATATACAATTTCTTCTTCGGTATCACAAAATCCACTTGCAATCTCATACAACATATCTTCAAATCCACTATTACCAATAGCATATTGTTCCATCATAGAATCCATCACCATTTTTCTAGCATTCCAAGAAATATTTTTCTCTTTGCCCATTTTTGATAATTCCCATAATAGGAAAATAGCATCATCTTCTTCTCTATAATCGCCACCACCATATTCATTGAATGCCATAACTGTTGGCAATATTCTTTCATCCCATAAATTTATAAATTCAGCATCTTGTGCTTCTTCTTTACGCTTTTGATCATTCTTTTCATACCAATCGTTAATGAGCTCCTCGCCTTCTGGATTTAATTTTAAAAGCTCATATATTATTTGAATACAGTCAGTTTTTAATGCATTTTCCAGTAATTTATTTAGTGTTTTTTTCTCCATCTAAAACTTCCTCTACTTTCTCTTTCTTTTTACATTCCATACAGACAATATGTGTCGCATATCGTATTTCTACGACTTCATTACCACTTTTTGAAAAGCGTAACATTTTCTTTGTTTTCTTATGGCGATAGCATGTCCAGTTTTTTTATAGCCATTTTTCATCGCATATTGATGATATGCCTTTAAAAAAGTATTCAAATGACCTAGATTAGATCCACACACTCTTTCTAAATATGGAATTTCACATTTTTGCCATCGACTAACATCTTTAGGATTTAACCATCCCAAAGATACCATCGTATCAATACAAGTAGCATATCCTCTTTGATATAATTGTTGTCGTATCGAAGCTTCTGTTTTTGATGTAATCTGTTCCTTATTCATAAATTACCCATTGATCTCCTTTTTCAATTCTTTGTATTTTTCCTGTAGTTTTTTTCTTGGTGTTACTTTTTTTGCGACAGCCATATACTCATATACATCCACCCAATCTTCATCAGCTCCAAAAATATCAATATAATCCAGCATTTTATACATTGATACTTCTTCATCTTTTTCTTGATCATATTTCAGATAATCATCTACTTCTTTTTTACCAATGCCGAATGCTGTTAAAAAGATGAAAATCAAGTCATTATATTCCCTCATAACGGAAACTAACTCATAAGGTCTTTGATATTTAGATTTATATTTTTTTAATTTTTCTAATGCATTTTCACGCATAATCTTTGCGATTCTGATGACATCTTTTCTTTGCTCTTCCAAATCTAAGTTCGCTAACAATCTATCATGAAACTCCATATGCAATGTCATAGGATCTAAATCAAAATCACAAGCCAATTGTATCATTAATTCAATTGCTTGATCATTTAAGCCTAAAGGAATCATTCTTTCAATAATACAGTCATATAAATCTACCTGACTTATATAACCAACAGAAGCAAATGGATCATCTGAACTGAATAAATAAACGCCACAGGCTTTTGATAATAATATATATAATTGAATTATCTTTTCTAAGACTTTTGGATATGTAGGATCATCTATGGAAACAGCCAAAAAAGTTTTTAGATATTTCTTTACCTTAAAACGCCATTTAGGGCGCTCTGATTTAGGCACAATACGATTAGGTGCATTATAATACCCCTGATTTGCATTCTCTAAAAATATCTCTGCTTCATCTAACAATGCTGAAAGATCTTCTTTTTCAGCTTCTTTTTTCTGTTTCTTCACTTTTCCATTGCCTGATAAGATGTTCCCCAACATCACATCTGCATCTTCTTTTTTATCTTTTGATAACATTTTATATACTTCCACAAACGCTTCATTTACCAGTTTCACATCTTTATCTTTTAAAGTATCTCGTAATTCTTTTACTTTCATATGATTATTCTTTTCCATTGGTTTTTTATATCATATCTTAAACATAATTTAACTACTATGCCATTTTATATAATATCTTCGAATATTTCTTCTGATAACATTTTATTATTTATCCGGATTAAAGCTGATTCTGATTTGATTCTTCCAAAAATATTCATATCACCATACCAAAGAATCGTTTTATCAATAATCATAAAATTTAATTTTTTCTTTATATTTTTATTTAAAATAGTTGCTCCACTGCCATTTATATATCTAATTAATTCAGCATCAATATCTTTTTCATTTGTTATAAACGCTATGTAGATTCCTTTTTCAGCTGTTTTTTGTATTAAATCAAAATGATGCTTAAATTTATTCAGTAGAATTTTTTCAAAATATAATACGATTTCTTTCTTTGCTTTATAGAAATCAGATTCCAAAGCTTGTAAATAAGTATCAGAATCAAAAATATAATTGATAATCTGATTTTTTTGATTAATTGTATCATCGATATATCCTTCATCATGATATGCTTTTAATCTTTTATGAAACATCGTTTCCATCATAGGGATATGAATATCTACATAATCATGCACATAAACAATATTTTTCCCCATATATTTACGATGTATCCTTCCAGTATACTGCGATATTCTATTTTTATCAGACACAGGCAACGTCAAAAACAATGTATCAAGTGAAGCATAATCAAATCCTTCCCCTAAAAGCTTACTCGTCGATAACAGAACAAAACCTTTTTCAATAGATAAGTTATCTAACTCATGAAATATTTTATCACGTTGTTTTTTACTCATACCACTGGATAATATGTAAACATATGGGGAAACATCTCTAATCTTTTCAAACAGAATTTTTAAATGATCAACTCTTTCAGATAACACGATGCATCTTCTTCCCTTTTGGCATGCCATTATTATATCCTTTGCTATCATAAAATTTCGATGCTCATTTATATAAATTTCATCAATTATTTCTTGATATGTATCCTTTTTATCTATAAGTTTTATATTTGTAAAATGCGGTATCAGTGCTTGTTGAAAACCTCTTTCTGCAATTACTTTCTTTTTATTTACTTGATATCTTTTAGGACCACAATACATATAGATTACTTTTTCTAATCCATCCTGTCGATCTGGAGTAGCAGAAAATCCATAAATATATTTGGCTTTTATATTTTTTAAAACTGTGCGGAAAGATTGAGCAGGGATATGATGGCATTCATCAATAATTACCATCCCATATGGCTCTAATAAAATATCTAGATCATTACAATTAGCCAACGATTGTATTGTTGCGATATCTAAATTACCTTTTAAATTTTTTTTACTTCCTGTATATTCACCTATGAAAGAATCTTTTTTCTTTTGTGATTTAGGATATAATGAAAATTGATCAATCATTTCTATCCATTGCTTTTTTAAATCAAGATTGGGAACAATAATAAGCGTACTACAATGTTTTTCTGCTATAGCATATACCGCCATTACAGTCTTGCCAAACCCAGCAGAAGCATGAAGCATTCCAATATCATGTTGTAATAATTCATTTATTGCTTCTTGTTGATGACTATATAACTCTCCTTTAAATTTAAAATCAATATCATTTCCTTTTATTGTTTTATCATTTATTTCAATAATTGCGTTTGAAAATACATTATTTAATTTTTCTTTTAATCCTCTTGGTATACAAATATATTGATCTGTTTCTTCATATTCACTCAAAATATATGAAGTATTAAATATGGGTTTATGTAATTTCTTTTTCAAAATATATTCAGGATTAACTAAACTTGAGATTCTTTTTATCATATTAAGTGTTAATGCGTTACATGTATTTTTTTTAATTTGCAGCATTGAATTTTCTATAACAACCAAATGGTTACTGTATTTCACATCATCATAAAGCGAAAGAGCTGCTTGATTACCATCATAAAAATAATCTATGACATCTTCATTCGTTAAAATACGATCAATCTCACTTTCTGTTAACTTTTCTATTGTAGAAAGATACTCAACTTGCTTATGAATAACGATTCCTGCTTCATTAATAAAGGCACTGTTTCCCTTACAAAAAGCATTATATTGTAAAGGCAAAGCAATCAAATTTCCTACTCCATCATTAGCTACATAATCTTGATTTGGAAATATTCTGTCAAAAGATTTCATATCAATATCTTTATTCTCACGCATTGCAATTTTCAACAACATTTTCGCCAGATTCCTTGCTTTAACTGCTGATATGGCATCTTGAAAAAAAATCCACAAATGACCTCCTTGCCCAGATTGTGAACGTTCTAATAATGGATCAATTTGATATCTTCTTGCTACACGATAGACGCAAAGCATTTCATTCATCCAATCATTTTCATCAAAATCAATTGCAACAAAATAACACATTCCATTTGGAAGTAATGGATATAAACCTAAGCACACCTCTTTATATATAATTTTATGAAACTTTTTAGGTTTAAAATGTTCATTCAATAACTCTTTTGTATATGGCATGAAATCACGATTTGGACATTTTAAACAGTTTATTTTTTTACCTTTTGCTTTCAGACATAATCTATCATCGAAGTCATGGAAACATAGAGGGGTATAGGAAAAACGCTGATTTTTATTGGAATAATATCGTATTGCTAAGATATCATCACGACCCTTAAAGTATTTCATGTATATAGACACTTTTTGATCATTTGTTAAAGTGATATTTAAATCAATATCTTTTTCATATCTTTGTAATCTGCGTTTTAATTTATTATTTTCATCTTCAAGTTTTTGGATATATTTAACCATTTCTTCCGTTGTTTTCATAGTTACCTCTTTATCTATCAATCAGTCATTCCAGTGCCTACTCATATACAATTAATCATTAGATTATTTCGTATCTTCATCTTCTAAATATTCCTTCATTTCTTTTTGCCAATATGCCTTATCTTCCTCTGTAATTTTCCGTATTATTCTGCATGGATTTCCAGCCGCGATTACACCATCACAAATATCATTGGTTACCACGGAGCCAGAGCCAATTACCACATTATTTCCTATTGTCACACCTGGATTAATGACAACATTTCCACCAATCCATACATCATGACCAATGGTAACACCTTTACCATATTCAAGTCCCATATTTCTAACCATGGCATCAATTGGATGTGCAGCAGTATAGATACTTACTCTTGGTCCTAAAAACACATGATCGCCAATTCGTACTTCTGCTTCATCCAATATCAATAAACCGGTATTCGCAAAAAACTGCTTTCCAATATAAATCTGTGTACCCTTGTCACAAAAAAATGGTGGAATGATATTGGCATCATCTTCTAAATGACCAAAAATCCCCTTTAAAATCTGCATACGTTCTTCTTGATGATTATAAGGCAATGCATGGAATTTCTCTAAAGCTTCCCGACAATTCTCCCAGGCATGATCTTGTATATGATATGGATTATATAGTTTTCCCGACAGCATTCGTTGTTTATCATTCATTATTTTTCCTCACTTTTCTCTAATCTTATTTTCTTTCTTCATTATATAATTTGTCAACAGGATTCCTTTACGTTCCACCTGCTGTTTTTTTACCACCTTATATCCTCTGTTTAGAAAAAACGGCTTTGCGGTGATCGATGCATGAGTAGAAAACATTTCAGCATTACTTTGCTTTTCTAATCGATTACAAAGCTTTGTGGCAATGCCTTCATTTTGATGATCCTTATGTACAAACAAATGATCAAGATATCCATTTTCCTCCATATCCGCAAACCCTAAGATTTCCCCACATCTTACATAAACCAAAGTGGTATTTTGTGATAAATGCTCATTCCATACCTTCTCATTCGCTTTACCATCTGCCCATACATCCAATTGTTCTTTTGTATAATCTTTCGCATTTATATGATGAACTGTTTCATAAAACAAACACAGAATTTGCGATAAATCTTCCTTTTGATAAGGACGTATCCATTCATATTCCTTCATTTCTATCTCCTTATACCATTTCTGTTCTGTATCAATATCAACTTGGTATTCATAATATTCTTCTGAAGCATCTAATTGTTCACGATTTCCTCCACATTCCATAAATATCCTTTTTGCCTTTTTCAGATTGTCATTATATTCTGTTTCATATGCTGGTATCTTTAAAAGGATTGTGAAAAAAGCTGATAACAAACCTGTCTGAAAATATAAAATCAATTGTGCCTCCTTTATATCTCCAGCCTGTAATTGTTCGAGAAATGGTATGAAGGTTAAACAAAAAATAACCAGCAAGAACAAGCAAAATTCATCATGATCATTTACCGGACTATCATGGCGTTCCTTTATTTCCCCATTTAAAGATCTGTAATATCGACCAGGGTATAATATAAAGCTGCATTTAACCCATGGTTGATCTCGTTTCATACTACCCGCATATCCTATAACTGTAACAATGCTTTTTACAACAACATAACAAATTGCAGAAATCCCCATTCCCTTTAATATATCTATGTTAAATTCTCCAGTAGTCATCAACACTGCAATGATATGAAAAAATATAATAAATCCGCTGACTATTAAAAACCTTGTCCGCTTTGCTTGTATGACAGGTAATATATAGAACCTTATCGTTCGCATAAACTTTGCAATCATGATATCACCTCATCGCTATTATAACATGTTTTTATATATGAAATATTTGGAAGCTTGTTTTATTAACTTTCCTAATGCGTAAAAAAAGATGCAAGCCATCCATACCTGCATCTGTTAATTCTTATCTTCTTTGTAGTAATACAATGCTTTCGACATGTGAATTGTTGTCCAAACTCATTTCCATATCTTCCTCAATAATCGGTAGCTTGAATTTGATAGATTTGAGCCACTGACCGTTTGGCTGTCGTTCCTCATAAATATGGATTTCAGAAATCAGCGATTCCATAATCTGTCGCTTCTCCTGCTCGTCCATGACGGCGTACAGCTTTTCAAAATAAATCAGCACTTTGTAGATATTGTCAGCAGTGAGCTTTTCTGCTTCGATTGCCATTTTCTTTGCTCTGGTTTCAATCAACAGATTCTCCGTATCTTCTATCTTATCATACATCTTATAAAGACGATCATCAAGGTCTGCCTTGCGTTTGATATAGTGCTTATCATCCGGGTCAAGGGAATCAATCTCATCAATCAAACGGGACTTAGTGGCATAGCTCTGACGGAGCTGCTTTTCATAATTAGCAATTTCCTGCTCAATAGCAGATGTATCTATCTTCATGTTGATTTTTTGCTGCATCATTGCCGCAAACTTCGGATTGCTGACCAGCTTGATAATAACCTCTGCAACAGCGCTGTCCAGCAGCTCCTCATTGATTTGCTTCTTATAATCGCACTTGTGACCACGGGTCATATTGCGATGTTTACAGCCATAATAAAAGAAATCCTTATATTTTGTGCCGTCTGCCTTGTGCTTGATGCTTTTGTTGCCGTACATCCCGGTTCCACAAATAGGACATTTGAGCAACCCCGTCAGCAGGTGTACCTTGTTGTCTTTGCCGTTGTTGACTTTTTCATATTTTTTCGCCTGGGCAAGCAGTTTTACCTGTGCTTCGTGCCAGAGTTCTTCTGATACAATGGCTTCATGCAGACCATCAACCAACAGATAATTTTCCTGCTCCACAAGTCGGTAATCATTACGAGTTCCATGTACCTTTTCCGTTCTTCTCCTGCCGTAAGCGATTTTACCGCAGTAAACGGGGTTTTTCAAAATTCTGCGAATCAGTGCTGCATCAAACAGAGGATTTTTTCCATTCTGTCTCTGAATCTTATTGATACCGTGATTGGCAAGGTATTTCGCAAGACCATTTGCCCCCATATCGGTATGCACATACTGGTCAAAGATAATGCGGATTGCTTCGGCTTCTTCCTCGTTGATATACAGCATACCTTTCTCCAATTTGTATCCGTAGGGAGCAAATCCGCCGTTCCATTTACCCTCACGTGCTTTCTGGATTCTGCCCTCCATCGTCTGAACACGGATATTCTCACGCTCAATCTCAGCAACCGCAGACAGCACGGAAATCATCAGCTTACCGGCATCCTTGGAGGAATCAATGCCATCCTCCACACAAATCAGATTGACACCGAAATCCTGCATCACCTGTAAGGTGGAAAGCACATCTGCCGCATTTCTGCCGAAACGGGATAACTTAAACACCAGCACATAGGACACGCCATCCTTACCGGACTTAATGTCCTCCATCATGCGGTTAAATTCCAATCTGCCCTCGATGGACTTTCCCGATTTACCGGCATCCTCATATTCACCAACAATCTGGAAGTCATTGAACTCAGCATAGGCTTTCATTCTTGATTTCTGAGCATCTAAGGAGTAGCCGTCTACCTGAACGGCAGTAGATACTCTCGTATAAATATATACTTTTATTTTTTCTTCTTTCATATCGCCATCCTCATTTGTGCCACAGCTTGTGGCATAATTCAGTTTTCATCATCCGTTACTCTTTGCCGTCAGTTTTCTGTTCCAGCATTTTAATGGAATTTAGGTAATCTGTTTCCACATCACTGAGCGTTCTTGCCTTGTATTTTCGATATTCATCTGTGGCTTTATCTACCGCCTGTTTATGAGAAATGCTTCCATTTCCTATTAAAAGCTGTTCTCCGCTCATGGTAAGGATGCGATCCAGATGTTCTGCCCAATCCTGCATGGTCATTACCTGTTCACGCTCTGCCTGACGCTCCGCAAAATCCAGATAACCGGATACGAGCTGTCCCATAGCACGAAGCTCTTTCTCATCCAGATAGTTTTTCGCAATAACTGCTTCTTTGAGTGTGGGCTGATTTCCGGCGAAGGTGGTCAGTCCCATGAACTCTTTTTCCGCATCAGCTCTGCTGTAAATCACTTCTGCCGCAGTCTGTCCGTGAATGGCATAATGAATTTTGTTCTGAACTTTTTTGAAGAACCGGATAGAAATTTCCGCTTTCGGGTCATAGTCAATGCTGGTGGCATAGATTTCAAGCACCTGACGATAAAATACCTTTTCCGAAGCACGAATGTCTCTGATTCTTTCAAGCAGTTCCTTAAAATATCCACCGCCGCCCAGATTTTTCAATCGTTCATCGTCCATGGCAAAACCTTTTTTCATATATTCTTTGAGAATATTGGTTGCCCAGATTCTGAACTGTGTGCCACGCTTGGATTTTACACGATAGCCAACAGAGATGATAACATCAAGATTATAGTAATCTACATCGTATATTTTTCCGTCAGCGGCAGTGTAGGCAAATTTTGCCCAAACTGATTCTTTGACCAGTTCGCCTTCCTTAAAGATATTTCTAACGTGCTTTCCGATAACGCTTCTATCTCTCTGGAACAGTTCTGCCATCTGGTCAATGGATAACCAGACGGTATCTTCATCAAATGTGGTTTCAATTTTCGTCAATCCATCTTCTGTTGTGTAAATAATCATATTGGATTTTTGATTCATATCGTCATAATTGTTCACCGAAACACCTCATTCCTATTTGTGCAACGGGGTGTTGCACTTTTGTTCTATGTAGCTCTATGCGTAGAGAATAGCAGCTCCCACATAGAGTTTGGACACTTATTCCACGTCTATTATATCATTGAATTTTTGTTGAATCAATAGTGTCCTTGGATTCTTCGGAGTCATTTTCTTCCTCCAAACAAGACGGCGGCTCCGGAAGATTATCAATATCCAGAACCGCCGCATATTTCTCTATTAAATTTGCAAGTAAATCGGCAAAGCCATTCCAATTATCTGTCAAAGGCAGTCTCCTTTCTTTTTCGTCCATGCTCCTGCTTAAGGTCCTGTACTTCTTTTCCTCTTGCGAGGATAGCAGAAAGAAAAGCCCTTACCTTTTCCGATGCAACTTCCACTGCATCCAGATAAGGCTGGGCTTTTTCTTTCAGGTCAATATATTTCTTTTTCCAGATGCCAGCATCTTTTTTTGCTGTTTCATATTTCTGCTGGTATTTCAATTTCTCCGCTTTTTCAGCAAAGCTGCTGACAGCATAATTCTTGAGTGTACGGCACTCATCAGGTGTCAGGACAATATTTCCAGTAAAAGATTTCTTACCCATTGACTCCAACTCCTGAACCGTTACCGCTGTCGCAGTTGCCGCCTTGGTCTGTGCTTGCAGGGATTTCAGTTCCTGCTTTTTCTTTTCCGCCGCCAGCGTGGTATCGTCAAGTTGCGCTTCTTTCTGGGTCAGCTCTGCCGTCACAGCTTCCAATCGCTGCTTTTCCTGTGCTACCTTAAACTGGGTCACAGTCAGGTGTTCCTCGGTGTTGTCACGTTCGCCCCGTTCCACATCGGTATATCCGGCAGCCCTCATGTGCTGGTAAAAATCATCCTGCAAAATAGAATAGGATTTTCTAAGGACAGGCTTACCATTGGCTTGCAGGATTGGTTTTCCGTCCTCGTCCATAGCAGGCTTGGACAGCCACTTTTTACTGCGGCTGACCTGCATAATGGTTTCCTTTACCGTTCCTCTGAGAGCTTCATCCTTGCAGCGTTTCGACCACAGAATCTGTTTCTCCACCACCGGAACATAGACCACATGAAGATGATAGTGGAACACATCCTTGCCAAGTGCTTCGGACATAGCCCGGTTGATCTCGTCAGCGTGCATGACTGCCGAGAGGATATACTGCTCGCCGCCTACAATCTCTACAGCGGATTTATAGGCATCAGCATAAAACTGTTTGGCAAATTCATAGCCGCCGTGGTTATCAAAGTAAGCAGTGTTCACATCAAAGACCATCTCATTGAAATGGACAGCATCCGCTTTCAGACCTCTGGTGGAAATGATGTTGTCAGCTTTCATCTGCTCAAACATCTCTGCATAGCTCCCGGTCGGTTCTTTGAAGTGTACGTTGAGAGAGCTTCTTTCCGGGATAATATCTTCGTTACTGTATATTTCTTTTTCACGCTCGTTGTGTGCCTGGGCATCTCCGATGTCTTTATCTGCGACATCCATATTTCTTGCACAGGTACGGTCAACTCCGTCATTTCTTGCCATAGCATTTTTCCTTTCTTTGGGATTTGCAGACAGGGTAGCTTTGGAGAGGCACTTCTGCGGAAGTGTAATAACCCACTATGACACTTTCATCCGTACTGGCTGCAAAGTGCCGTGGGCTCTCCGAGGGCTCTCCCGAGGGGGAGTGCGGTCACTGCGGTGACCTCTGCCGAACATCGGAAAGTTGTCTGCTCATCTTTCCAATGTTCGGCACGGACGGCTGCTGTTTTGCGAAACCGCCCCGTCCGCTGACAGGAAAAAGACTGGCTTTTTCCTGTCATTTGGGTACGTCACGAAGGTTTTATATAGGAGTGATTTCCGGTCGTTCGCTGTGTACGTACGTACCCCAAAATCAATCCCGCCATTCCTCCGGTACGTACGTACACGGCGAAACGTCGTAAAACCCATTTATATTCGGACGGGCTACGGCTTCAATTCCCATGAAGCCCCACACCCTGCGCCCGGCAGAGTTTGTGATTTTGTTGGTGTGTTCCAGATTGTAGCGGCTTAAATTTGCTACCACACTGTCACTGAAACTGCGGGCTTTCAAGGACGGCAGAGAGTTTTCCTCGCACCACATCCGGTAAATTTCATACAACTCCTTGGAGCTGATGGACGCATCCGCTTTTAATCGGATATATCCATCAGACTCTATAAAGTCGAAAATATTGTTGTTGTCACGCTTGACGGACTCTCGGTGAATTTGAAATGGTTTGCAACCAAACGCTGCAATCCTTCAAATGCCCACAGGAAGATGCCCTCCACCTCGGCTTTCATCTTCTGGGCAAGGTCAGGATCATCCACTCTTCCGGCGGGCTTTTCCTTGGTTGTCAACACCAGCTGTCTGCGGTAGAAACCGTCACTTCGGTCATACAATGCCTGCAAATCTCCGTTGGAGAAAGCCAGCAGTCGGGCGAACATCCAGCCCTGATAGCTCTGCTTGCCCTTGCGCTCCAAATCCATCTTGCCTTGGGCTGTGACGATGGATTTCACATAGTTGGTCTGGCGCAGAGCTTCCATCCGCATATCGTCATCCACGCACAAAAGGATGTGTTCCAGATCAGCCCGGGCAAATCGGTTCTCTGAGATTTTACCAATGCTGCCGTCTTTCATGGAGCTGCCCAGCATTTGCCCCAGAACCGCACCGATTTGGGATTTACCCTCGCCGCCGTTGCCCTTAATGACCATCATTCGCTGCCCCTTATTGGAGGGAATCAGGCAGTAGCCGATGAACTCCTGCAAGGTGGGAATGTCCTCAGGGTAAAGCAGACCATCCAGAAAGGACAGCCACAGGGAAGGTTTCGGCGCATCCGGACGATAGGAAACCGGGAGCCTGTTTCGCACAATGTCCGGCTTGCCCTCCGTAAAAGTGCCGTCCAGCAGAAGTGTTCCGTTTGCCAGATGAATCCGGTCCTGCTCCGGCGGGAAGTCCTCCACATGAGCTGCCAATTTCATAATCTCAATGATGTTGCTGATTTTTCGGGGAATGTTGTTCACAGCACAGTATTTCAGTTCCTCAAAGATTTCGCCACGAAGGGGCAGGTCATCCGTGACACGACCATCAGGCGTGAAAAAAGCTCCGTTTGCAAAGATAATCTGATGGGTTCTCAGAAAATCTTCACAAAACAGAGCTTCATTGATACTTTTGCCGTCAAACCACATCGGCACATTCATCTCAAGCAATTTCCTGCTCTGTGACATGGCAGCTCACCTCCTTTTTCTGCTTGTCCAATTTTTCTTGCATTTTTGCAATCGTTCCATCTGTCAAAAGTTCCTTGACTACATCAGTCCTTTCTTCCTGATCGCTCATAAGGAGCAAATCGTTCAGATACTCCACATAAGCCAGCTTGTGACAGGCTTCCACGAATCTCTCATCAGGCTCGTCCTCTGGTGTTTCGGGAGCATATCGCTCTTTCCAATCCTCCAAAAGATGAAGATACCCGGACAGCACATTCATGCAGAAACGGTCATCCTGCTTCAACTGGTTTACACGGGGACGGTACTTTCTGACCTGTGCCACCACGGACGGACAGCTGGTGTCCAGCCCGAAGTCCGCAGCCAGTCTCTGCGCTGCTTCATAAGCGGACAGACCAAGCAGCCTTGCCGTGAAGTCCACCACATCCCCGGTAGCCCCACAGCCGAAACAATAGAAGTAATCCTCGTTCAGCTTCAAGCTGGGGTGTCTGTCATCATGGAACGGGCAGCAAACCATCCCGGAACGGTTGATTTTCAGCCCATAGTAGTCAGCGGCTTGTCTGACCATGACCGCCGCCTTGACTGTTTCAAAAATATTCATTTGCGTAACCTCCTTGATTTTTCTCGATGATTTTTTCATCTGCCTGAATATACGCAGAAAAACGCTTTTAACCGAAAAATCAGGCACTTCCGCAAGCAAAACAAAAAGCCGCCCTGAAAACTTGCAAAAATGCAAGTCCGGGACGGCAGTGTTCACACAAAGTTGGTTGATATTGTTCCGTAAATAGAATATAATTGAAGTTACTACGAATCAGGAGGGACGATACAGAAATGAAATACCTGTCTACATTTGAAGTTGCCGAGAAATGGGGTATCTCTCCCCGGAGAGTTGGTATCCTCTGCAACAATGACCGTATCCCGGGCGCACAGCGGGCAGGAAGCCGCTGGATCATCCCGGAGGACGCTGAAAAACCGACAGATGCCCGCATTAAAAGCGGAAAATATATCAAACAGAAAGCTGACAGAGAGGAGGAAGCATAATGGCAGATACTTATTTACCCGCCGATGTCCGAAAAAGAATCGTTGATGTGATGAGAGAACGCAAAATGACCCAGCGAGAGCTGGCACTGCGTATTGACGTGAACGAAAGCACAATCAGCCGCTTCCTCAGCGGAAAAACTGAGAAGCTGAGCGAAGAAAGCGTTATCCGCATCGCAAGAGTGTTCAATGTCTCCACAGATTTTATCTTGGGTACGACCGTAATCCCGGACAAAAAGAACTACGATATTTCCGAACTGGGGTTATCTGTTGAAGCTGCAAAGAACCTTTATACCGGAAAGGTCAACAACGATGTTGTCAATCGCCTGCTGGAGAATCCCCGCTTTGCCACGGTTACTTATATGATTGCACAATATCTGGATGATACTCTCGCAGGAGGATATGCAGCACAAAATCAGATGTATGCGACTCTCAGCTCTATGCTGTTGGGGATAAACAAAACCAGTGCCGCAGTGCAGGCAGCCAGAACCGCCAACGCCATGAAAGTTCCCACTTATCAGGCAGACCAGACCACGATTCAGAATACCTTTATGACGGTGGTTAAGGAAATCAAAAAGGAAGCAGGCAGCGATTTAGCCGCAGCCAAGGCTATCGGAAAAGAAGCAACCGAAAGGATGTTTACCGAGCTGACCAAGGGACAGGATTCGCCCATTCCGACCATCACGCCGGAAGCCGTTGCGGATGCCGTCACGGGCAGTGTTTCCGGCATGGATTATGTCAATGAGGAAGCATTGCAGAACTTCAACCAGTCATTGGTTGACCTTTTGAAAACCACTCTGCAACAGCCAGAACCACAGGGACAAAGCGATGACACCACAGAATAATGAAGAACTCTGTATTGCGGCGCAGGGCGGCGACAAATGGGCAGAAAACGCCCTTGTAGAGAACAATCTGCGGTTCATCCGAAAGACGGCATACGAGATTTGGAGCGCACAGCGGGAATTGAATGCTGCCCTCGGCATTGAACTGAACGATTTGGTGCAGGAGGGTTCGTTGGGGCTTCTGAGCTGTATAAACAGCTTTCAGCCCGACTATGGGAACAAGTTTCTGACCTATGCTGCCCCGGCAATCCATAATACCATGCTGGACTACATCCGCAGGCAGAATCCCACCTTTGAAGCCAAGAATCTGGACTGTATCATCCACCTGGATGAGGTCAAAAGGGACGAAAACAAGGGACGGCATGAATTTATAGCTGATTCCAGAATACAGAATCCGGAGCAGATTTACATTGCAAAGGAAACCCACGAAGAAATCCATACGGCTCTGCAAATGATTGATGAACGAGAGAAAGCCTACATCTGGTATCGCTTTGGCTTTGAGGACGATGTACTCCATCCCCTGAATGAAACAGCGAAGCACTTCCATCTGTCAGAAAGCAGGGCAAAATCCACGGAGAAGCTGGCTCTGGATAACTTTTGGCTGGAACTGCCGTGGTGGTACTAAAAACGGTCTGATTTTTACAGACGTTCTTCATATTGTAAAGCTGAAACAAAAATAACAGAAGAAAATGGCGAATGGGGAGAAATTGTATTCGCTTTTGAGATGTATGAATAAAGGCAAATAAATTTACCAGTCACAAAAAGAAAAAACCGCTGCCGCATGGTTTTGTTTCCATGTAGCAACGGTTACACCGATAAAATTCATTCACAATACAAAGCTTCACTTTCAAGCCAACTCCATTCTCATCAGGACAATTTCCTGCCAGCCTGTTTTTCGAGAACGAAAGCCCTTGGGATTTCTGCCATATTCACGAAATCCTATGCCTTCGTACAAGGAAATCGCTCTGCGATTTTCACTGACAACATTTAGCTCCAACTGCATATATCCGGCAGCTTTTGCACATTCTACACAGGCAACAGTTAAAGCATAACCGATTCCAATGCCCCAGAATCCTTTTTCAATACTGATTCCAAACTCCGCACGATGTTTGACCTTATCTTTTTTCCCGACAGCTTCAATACCAGCAGTTCCAACAATATGTCCACCGACAACAGCACAAATCTCAATTTCATTTGCGCTGCGTTCCTTCTCCAGCAAAAAATATCGTTCTTCCTCGGTGTCAAACAAATTCTCATCCGGATATGTACATAAAAAGTCTGTCTGTGCATGGGTCAGATTGAAAATCTTATGTATTTCTTCAGCATCTGTTCCAACTGCATTTCGGAGCAAACATTCCTTATTGTTTTTCAAAAAAACCGTTTTTGTGTACTGCACCAGATATATACCTCCACATTTCAGGGAACAAAGTAATAGCTTTTTTACAGGCTTCCATGCCCTTTTTCAAATTTTCAGGCAAAGCAACACCTGGCATCAGCTGTAAGAGAGCTATCTTCAATGTGTTTATAGCTTCTTCTCCATTTCATACTGCTTCACAAACATCCTAAATCCTGATTGTTTTAGAAAGGCATTCAAAGATTCATCTCTTTCATCTATGTTAATCATTTTTACTTTAGGGCTGCTGGTTTGTCCATGCAAACACCACATAATTTCTGTGGCGACACCCTGCCTGCGATATTCATGCTTTACCGCTAACTGAACGATATCCCCGTTCGATTTGTTTATGATTCCATAGCCTATTAGATTTCCAGATACTTCAGCAAGAACATAGGCAAACAAGTCAGCTATGGCACGCACAGAATCAATGGAATTTTGCCAGGATGGAGAACAATTCCAAAAGCTTTTCGCAAGTTCCCACTGTTCAGCCGTAAGTGCTTGCGGATGAATCATTTGCCACTGTTTTCGTTTGCCTAATTTTCTTTCGTTTCTTTCCGCTATATAGCAATTCAAAGTACGTATAACCTGAAAGCCTTGCCTTTTATACAGAGACACTGCGGCGGTATTTTCCTGTATTGCCTCCAACTGATACCGCCCGATCCCCTTATCCTGACATATGGTTTGTACAATATTCAGCATTTCCTTTGTAATCCCTCTTTTTCGGAAAGCGGGAATCACTCCGGTTCCAAGGTCATAGATTGTTTTTACCCCATCCCAGCAGCGCACACCATTTAAGACGAAACCTACCAGCTCTTCCTGCTCAAAAGCACCAACTGATACATCGGGCATATAACCATTTCTTTTGAGGTTCGTCTCAAAGGCTTCATACGGCATATCAACAGTCACCTGATAATCAGAAAACACCTTTGTGAATGTTTGATACAAACAGAATGTATCTGTCTTTTCTAATGTTTGATACTCCATGCTATAGTCACCATTCCCTGCATCTATTCAATAGGCAAATTATGCTGCTTCAAAAAAGACAGCTTATCCCAATATCCTCTCTGAAACAGGATTTTACCATTTACAACATGGAAGAAGCCACATCCCCGCAGTCCCAGAGGATCCTTCCATTCTAAAATCGCCCACTGTCCATCTTCAAAGATATTCTCTACAATGGCAGTCATATCGGCAGTAGAAAATTCTGCTGTAAACATCTCACGAATTGCATCTATCCCAATCACGGGATCATTAGTCACCTGATGGTTGGTTGCATTATCATGGTACAGACTCACGATTGCATCAACATCGTGACCGTTAAAAGCATCTACCCATTTACATACAACTTCTTTTGGTCGTAACATTTGTTTTCCTCCTTCAAATTCATATTCATAACTGGCTTCATTCTATCCGGTTTCGATATAAAAACCGATATTCCGTCATTTGTCATTTCTTCTCAATGTAATAATTGCATGGCATATCAAGCCAAATACAAGAGAAAAACAGCCGCCGCCAAACAGGGATGCTCCCCACCCTGTACCAGACATTGTCATAAAACCGCCAACAAAGAAAATACCAATGCCAAGAAATATACCGACAGCATAAAAAAGTCCAATTGCCATATCGTATTTACTAAATTCTCGTTTTTCCTTTTTTTCATACGTTTCCATTTTCGTTATTACCTCCTTTGCAAAATCGTCCATGTGAACGCCAAAAAGAAAGCAAATTTTTTGTAGCGTATTCAAATCGGGTTCATTAATATCTCTCTCCCAATTCGATAGCGCCTGCCGGGTAACATTCAATTCCCCTGCCAGTTCTTCCTGTGTCATTCCTGCTTGTGTTCGCAGATGACGTATTTGCTTTCCTGTTGTAATATCCGTCTGTTCTTGGTTCAAAATAGTTCCTCCTCTCTGAGGCTGATTTTATCAATGATATTTCGCAAAAGCAAGCAATGAACACTTGCGTTGCGCAAGACGTACATTATCTTTATGAAACATATGCCGATAATGAATAAGCGGTGCTTCTGACTTCTAAACTGAAGCACCGCCATATTCGTTACGGATAAATAATTTTTTCAGTACGAGCATTTTCCATGCCCGCACAGGTGGCTTGCATTATCTCTGGCAATCAATCCAAAGATTTATATTCTGTTATAGTTTGCCCTCCTTAGATCATGCCGAAATGCTTGAGCGCTTCCGTGATTGCCTTTTCCTTTTCAGGAGGGCAGACCGGCTGTTTTGCATCCTCATTTTTAGGAAGATTGTAGTTAGCCCGTTCAATAATACCATTCTTTCTCTTGACTTGAGCGATATAGAGATGGCTGACCTTCAAGCCAGTATGCTCCAGCACATACTCCTTGATTTCCTCATAGGTAGCTTTGCTTTCCGCAGAAGTCAAGTCCAACTCGTCCATCTTAACCTCAACCTCGATATGTTGCTTCGCATTAAGTTTGGACAATAAACATACCGTCTCAACCAAAGGTGTATGTGGGAACATATCATATGGTTGAATATTTTTTACGATATAACGTGATTGCAAAGCTGCTAGATTCTTTCCAAGTGTTGCTGGATTACATGATACATAAACAATATTTTTGATTTTACTTCTTAAAATACATTCCAGCATAGCATCATCCAGACCACTTCTTGGTGGATCAACAACCAAAACATCAATACTTCGTTTCTTAGATATGTAAGTCAGCTTATCCGCAGCATCTGCACACACAAAGGAAACATGCTCACAACCATTTGCTTTTGCGTTTTTATTGGCGTTTACTACAGCATCTTTGATACTTTCAATTCCAATAATTTCTTTTGCTTTATCTTTTAAATACAATGAAATCGCACCAACACCACTATACGCTTCTACAATTAGATCGTTGCCATCTTTGATCTGAGCCGCAATTCCACGATATAACTGCATGGCTTGTTTTGTATTCAATTGGAAAAAGCTTCTTGGAGATAATTCTAACTTTAAGCCATCAAAAGTCAGTGGCAAATAGCGTTCTCCTGCAAGGAATATCATTTGATTGCCAAATACTTCCGGCGTTTTCTTTGTTGTATGAATACTTTGCCATAGACTATACATACCTTTGATTTTCATCAATGCATCAATTGCCTCTTGTGATAACTCATCATCTCCAGTGACGATCGTACATTGATATTTACCATCAAACCCTCTTGCAATCAGATTGCGGATACCGGATTTTTTATGATAATCATAAGCTGGCATTTCATATTCATTTAAAACACGCATGACATCTTTTCTGAAATGCTCCAAGCCTTCATTGTGGACCACACAACGATTGATTCCAAAAAAATAGTTAGAATTTGGCAAGAACATTCCACTGGCAAGTACACCTTCCTCTATGGCACAAGGCATTTTAAATTGATTACGATATTCAAAAACATCTTCACTAGGTATTACTTTCTGAATCAAGCGAGGATTTACCTGCGCATATTTAATTAAAGACTGTTTTAATAATTCATACTTATATTCCAATTGTTTTGGATATTTTACATCCATTAATGGACATCCGCCACAGCGGTCCTGTACAAAGCATTTTGGCTTCACACGATCTTTGCTTTTCTTTAAGATACGATTGACTTTACCTTTTGCATAGCGTTTATTCTTTTCGATTACCTGTATATCAACTTCTTCATCAATCAGGGCACCTGGTACAAATACCGGCAACCGGTCAATATAACCGATTCCCTCCCCATTGATTCCAATTTTCTTTATTGTTACTTTCATAGCTTCAACCTCTAACTTTCCTATTTATCATACCATAATACCTGTTCAATAAGATACTATTTCTTTTTCTTAATGACTCTTTTTTCAACCATTTCTGTGATTCTTGTACATAAAGCAAAGAATTTATCATATTTCAAAGGCAGGCGATACTCTTTGCCATAATCCTCTTCAAATACAATGTTCAGACAATAGCCAAAGTATATGATACAGGAAATTAGATAAATCGCAAGCAATAATGTCACAAGACTTGCGAGTGGCCCATATACGTCCTGATAACTTGTAAAATGATTAATGATTGTGATAAACAAGGAAGCCAGACATAAGATCATCAATGTTGTAAATATTGCCCCTAGTATGCCAAAAGACCAGTTTCTTTTACGAAAGCTCAATGCCCGATACATCATTGTAAATAGTAGCAGCATCAATCCAGATGATACCAGTGGAAGATATTCCTTTAAAAATGTACCTACAGTTACACATCCTACCAGCATAGCCAGAAATAATATAAATAAAATAATTGATTTAATACGTATTGCCCATTTGGGTACATCTACTTCTTCATGGGATGCACTGATTAACAAGAATGAAAATACAATTCTGCTGGCAAGGTAAAAAGATACACATAATGTGATGATAAAACTGACCAGATTATATTGCCGTTCCAAAAAGAACTGTATAATCGTTGTGATAGTTTCTTCACTGGATGCATAAGGCTGAAAGCTCATTATAAAATTAATAATGATATCGATGGGCAATAAGTTATATTTAAATAACATGACAATGATAATCAGAGAGGGTGCCAGTGCCAATAAAAAAGAAAAGGATAAAGAATATTTAAATAAGCTTCCTTCAAAGGAAGTAAATTCTTTATATAAATCCATAAACCGTTGCATAATAACACCCTTTTCTATTTCATGTTCTGAATATAGTTTACCACTTTTTGTGCATCACTACCAACAATTACATAATAATATTCACCAATTCTCCCTTCTTTTACCTCAGATAATATAGCATCTGCTTCCAAAATTAAATTTATCCACTTTGATTTTAGTTGTGCGACATGTTTTTCCACAGCCTGTTTCATCATAGAATCTTCTTTTTCTTCCACATGAAAAAAAGCAATTTCTCCCATTTGCGCAGGAATTAAGGAGCTGTGTACTTCACATTCTTTGATATTGATCATATCCATCTCATAAAGTTTGGATACTTCATTTAAGCTTATCGCTTCTTTATTTAATACAGGAAACTGCCAATCTCCATTGATACTTTTCTGATTGATCTTATCTGATAATTTAGACAGCTGCATGGTTCCATCTTCAAATTTTCCCACACCATGACTACAGCCGCATAAACAAAAAAAGCATAGAAACAGCAGGATATATTTCTTTATCTTCATCATCTTGCCTCCATGCTTTACTATATGAATTTCACAGTGTATCTATTACATATAAAAAGCGTAATTTCTTACGCCTAATCGTTTGATGCCCATTCAGGTACTTCATCCCCACGTCTAACAAGAATTGCTTTCTGGAATTCTGTCTGATTTAGGAATTCTAATATTTCATATGTTTCTTCTTCGTTACATCCAACTAATAATTTGATTTCACAATCTTTTTTCAAGATATCCGCACTGACTGCCACAGCCTGTACCAGATTATTTTTTTCTGAACCTTTGAATACATCAATTGGAGATTGTCCATTGGATGCGGTATCACTTAGATATCCATAGTCCACAGGGTACTTCAAATTAGAGTATTTATAATGAGAACTGTTCTTTGGCTGATCAACCACCAGTTTCCCTGCTAAATACAATGTGTCCAGCTTCTGCCAGAAAAATGCGTTATTTTCAAATGCCTTCATAAATATCCTCCTTTACCATTTTACTGTAATATGTTCTTTATTAATTTCTTCTATGCGTTTACATCCAGCCATCGCCATGGCTTCTTTTAGTTCAAGCTGTATCTTATCTAAATAGATTTTGACGCCCTGCGCACCATCGCCAATGACTGCGTGAGAAATGCTTCGCCCAATCAGCACACCATCCGCTCCAAGCGCCAATGCTTTAAAAACATCATTTCCACTTCGGATACCGCCATCCACAAACACTTTCATACGTCCATCAACAGCTTTTACAATATCCTCTAATACTTCAATACCACTTAAACAGTTATCCAGAACACGTCCGCCATGATTGCTGACAATGATACCGTCAACACCGGCTTCCAGTGCTTTCATTGCACCTTTCACACTCATAATACCCTTTAAAATGAACGGAACATGACTCATCTGTTTTAATTCTTTTAAATCTTCAACGGTTTTAAATCCTACCGGAGTTACACTTTTTCTAAGGTTGGTTAGTCCGCTGGCATCAATATCACTGGCAATAGCCAGTGCATTCACCTCAGCCGCAAGATCCATACGCCATTTCATGTGTTCTTTTGCCCAAGGTTTAATTGTAGGAACACCATATCCCTGCTGTTTCTTTAATATTTCCAAAGGTCCCTTGAACATATCATCATACATACCATCACCTGTAAAAGCAATTGTACCAGCATCAATACATCCTTTTACCAGTTCTTCTGTATATACCAGATCATCCATATCCGCACCATAATTTTGTCTGATGCCAGAGATAGGTGCTGCATACACCGGCATAGATACCTGATGCCCAAAGAAATCTGCATGGGTATCTACTTCTTCATTACTTGTGATCGTATCCATTGTGATAAACACTTTTGATAACATTTCTACATTACGGACAAATGCGCTGCCACTGCCTTTTCCACCAGGTCCAGGTGTTTCACCCCGACAGGCCAGTCCATTACATGTTGGACAACAACGACAGATATTACACTTTTCGCGCGCATGGGCGTAAACTTCATCCCAGGTTTTCATATATGCACCACTTTCTAAACAACTTTTTTATATATACGCTTTTATATTATACTGTTTATGAAAAAAATTATCAACACTTTTAATTTATTTTCATATTTTTTCATTGAAACAACTACCAAAACAACGTTAAAAGCAGGGGAACATTGTAAAAATGTTTCCCTACTTATTGTTATCTTATGAAGATTTTGGCAAATTGTTTACCCAATCCCAGAAATATTCCGGATGATTTTCTTGATAGCCTAATAAATCATCCTTTACCTCGCCTTTTTCAATATAGAAAACATGCGGTGTCAAATCAGCATCTTCAAATCGTTCCCTTAAACGATCTTTATCTTTTTGTGTAGCTTCTTCACTGCTTTCATCTAATTGCACCGTATATAATACTACATCTTGTTTTTTTAAAGTATCCTCCAGCATTTCTTTTAACGCTTTACAATGTATACAGGATTCTTTTGAAATCAGCAATAGGAATGTATCTTTATGATCCATTTTTTCAAACACATGATCTATACTGGCATATTCTATTTTTCCTTTGCCTGTACACCCGCACATCATCAGGATACACAGCAATTCAAGAAATATTTTTTTCACACAATCACCATGATAATGAAACAGTTACATTCTGTTACATCAATCCTTTCCGTGATATTATAACGGGTTTCTTCATATTATTCAACCTTTAATGCACGCATGGAATTTAAAACCGCCAACAGCGTCACACCAACATCTGCAAATACACCCATCCACATATTGCTTAATCCAAAAATCGTTAGAATCAGGATACCAATTTTAATTACCAAAGAGAAAACAATATTCTGCCACAGGATACCCATTGTTTTTCTTGCGATACGCATAGCAACACTTAATGCAGCAGGATCATCCTTCATCAATACAACATCCGCAGCTTCAATAGCGGCATCACTTCCAATGCCTCCCATGGCAACACCAATATCTGCACGGGCCAATACAGGAGCATCATTAATGCCATCTCCAACAAATGCTAATTTTTTACCATCGGCTTCTTTTTCCAACAGCATTTCAACTTTTTCTACTTTATCAGCTGGCAATAACTGCATGTGTACTTCATCTAAAGCAAGCGTTTTTGCGACAGCTTCGCCTACCTCCTGACGATCTCCACTTAACATGACACATTTTTTTACACCACTCGCTTTTAATGCCTGGATAGCGGCTTTGCTTGTTTCTTTAATTTCATCGCTGATGAGTACATAACCTGCATATTGATGATCATATGCTATATAGATAATTGTACCAATTGCTTTTACCTGTTCATATGCAATATGATTCGCATCCATTAGTTTATGATTTCCCGCAAGTAGTTCTTTTCCTTCATATAATACACGTACACCATTACCGGCAACTTCTTCATAATCACTTAATTTATCTGAATCAATATCTTTGGCATACGCTTTACGAATAGAAGAAGCGATTGGATGATTAGAATAATATTCTGCATATGCTGCATATTCCATTAATTGCTTCGTTTCCATGCCACATGGAACACATTCACTTACTCCAAATACCCCTTTTGTAAGGGTTCCAGTTTTATCAAATACAACGGTATCCACATCTTTTAATGCTTCTAAATAGTTTCCACCTTTGATCAAAACACCTTTTTTACTCGCAGCACCAATACCCGCAAACATTCCCAATGGTACAGAAATTACAAGGGCACAAGGACATGAAACAACTAAGAACGTCAATGCACGATATAGCCATTGATTAAAATCTGCGCCCTCCACAAATATTACAGGTAGAAGCACAACAAGTATCGCAAGTCCAACAACCGTTGGTGTATATACTTTCGCAAATTTTGTGATAAATTTTTCCATAGGTGCTTTTTTACTGCTTGCATTTTCTACCAGTTCTAATATTCTTGATACTGTGGATTCTCCATATTCTTTTGTGACACGTATAGTGATCACACCATTTAAATTCACAACACCAGCCAAAACTTCATCTTCAGACACCACTTCTCTTGGCATGGATTCTCCAGTTAATGCGGAGGTATCTAATGAACTAGAGCCATTTATGATCACACCATCTAATGGCAGTCTTTCTCCTGGTTTTACCAATATGATATCATCAACTTTTATATCTTGTGGATCTACTCTTTTTTCCACACCATTTACCAACAGATTGGCATAATCTGCACGAATATTCATCAAAGAAGAAATAGATTTTCTTGAACGATTAACAGCGTAAGATTGAAACATTTCACCGATTTCATAGAAAATCATAACCGCAACAGCTTCTTCATTTGCGCCTACACAAAATGCCCCTATTGTCGCAACACTCATTAAAAAGTTTTCATCAAAGACTTCTCCACGCATAATGTTGCGTAATGCTGTGTATACAACTTTTCCACCCGCAATGATATAACTTGCGAAAAACAACCAGAAAGACCAGTCTTGTTTCTCAAAGATAATTGCGATGATAAACAAGATGATACCCAAATATAGTCGATAATTGTCTTTGAAAGAAAACATAGATGCTTTCTTTTCTTCCTGTTTATCAAAACTGACTACTACACCATCTTCTAATGTAGGCACCACTTTTTGAATTTTTTCAAATGTATCCATTTTTTTTGATGGATCTTCAACTTCCACAAATAATACCCCAGTGGAAAAATTCAGACTGGCATCATGAACATTATCCATTTTCTGTACATATGCTTCCACCTTTGCAGCACAACTTGCGCAATCTAATCCATTGATATACAGCTTGTCTGCACCTGCAATCACACGTTCCTCATGTGCAGCATGTTCATGTCCACAGCTACAGCCTTCCTCATGATGATGCTCGTGAGTATGTTCATGTCCACAGTCACAGCCTTCTTCATGATGATGCTCATGGGTATGCTCGTGTCCACAGCCACAGCCTTCTTCATGGTGATGCTCGTGAGTATGCTCGTGTCCACAGCTACATTCTTCTTCATGGAGATGTACATGATGTTCCTTTTTACCTTTGGTAATATCTTTCACAACAACATCTGGTTCTAAATCATGGATACAATGAATGATTTCCTCCATCATACCTCCTTCATGTTCTATGAACATTTTCTTAGACACGAAATCTACGCTTACCTCATGTACTCCCTTTAATTTACCAACTTTTTTCTCAATCTTCATCGCACAATTTGCGCAATCAAGATTTTCCAATAAATAAACCTTTTCCATATACTTTTCCTCCATATCCATTCAAGTATATTTTAGATCCCACCAAGATCATTTCTTTCCATATAGATACTCACCATTGTTTTGTGGCGGTGTTCTATCTTTTTTATCACTTTAAAACCATTGGCATGTATTGCCTGTATTACAGTTTCTTTTTTATATAACCTAAAGCCATGCGATGAAAATGGCATAACGCTTAGAAAGGATTGATCATAGAAGGACAAGATTGCCTTTCCTTCTTTCTTTAAACAGCGATGAAGCTCTTTTAATCCCGCATCCAAACTTTCCCAAAAGTTAATCGTGTTAATGGAATATATTACATCAAAGAATTGCTCCTCATATGGCAAATGTTCCATTATGCCTTTTTTTATAAACATTGTATGATTGAGCGCTTTTTGATTTTTGCTTATTACCTGCTTGATCATACGCTCACTTATTTCCAAGCCATATACGATATGTCCCTTATCCATCACATGCTTCATGACATATCCATTGCCAAAGCCAACATCAAGTATCTTTTGTTTATCCTCTTTGATCAGCTTTATGACATCCTTATACATTTGATAGTTCACAAGATTCATCATTTTCGCAGCACAGCTTCCACCAAATCCTTCAGGTTTTGCGAACTGTTGAGCAATTGTTTTCCACATATTTATTCCATGATATGTGCAAGACCAGCATCAAATATCAATTGGATATGTTCATCATCCAGTGAATAATAAATATTCTTTCCACTTCTTCGATATTTTATGATTCGATTCTGACGCAGCACACTTAATTGGTGTGATACCGCTGATTGTGTCATGTCTAATAATGTGGAAATATCACATACACACATTTCTTCTTTGAATAATAGACTTAATATTTTTAAACGGGTTGGATCTGCGTACATTTTAAACAACACTGATAAATCATTGAATTCCTCCTGTGTTAGCATTTCATCTTTGACGCGATTGACCACATCTTCATGTACATGTGGTTCACTACATACTGGTATTTTTTTATCCATATCGTTGTCCTCACTTTAACATATGAACATCTGTTCATATGTATTATAATTCAAGAAACCAAATTTGTAAATAGAAAACAAAAAAAGTATCTGCTTTTACACAGATACCTGATGATTAGAAAAATATAAGATGGTTTTCATAATCGAATATGTTGCGGCTGTTAGTTTTTCCGGCGCATTTTCTAGTGCCTGTTGAAATGTCATGGCACGATCACTGATACTGTAAATTCCCACAAAACCTAAATCAAATAACTCCATATATCCAATCCCCAATGCACCACTTATACAAATAGTAGGTTTTTGATAACGGTTTGCGATATTTAATATTCCTACTGGTACTTTTCCAAACATTGTTTGTTTATCACTTTGTCCTTCTCCTGTAATCACAAGATCACAATCTTTTACCATTTCCTCCATATCACTATAAGATGTCAATAATTCAATACCCGGTATCATCTTTGCGCCTAAAATACCAATTAAAACAGCGCCGATACCACCTGCAGCTCCACCGCCTTCAAATTCATTGATATCAATTTGTGTATATCGTTTGATTTGATTACGGAAGTTTTCCATACCAGCATCTACTTTTTTTAACTGATTTGGGAAAAAGCCTTTTTGTTTACCAAACACAAAGGTAGCACCTTCTTCTCCCAACAAATGGTTTTTCACATCGCATGCGGCAATTAATTCTATCCCTTGTAAATAATTCATACGGTGAAAATCAATATAACGTACCTTATCCAGGTTGATTGCCTGTGGGGACAGATATTTATGTTCACTATCATAAAAACGACATCCCAGACTTTGTAGAAGTCCCATGCCTCCATCATTTGTAGCACTGCCGCCTAATCCTATAATAATTTTTTTACAGCCTTTTTCCACAGCATCTAATATGACTGTTCCTACGCCAAAGCTGCTGCCAAAAAATGGCATACGTTTTTCTCTTTCATGCATATTTAATCCTATAATATTTGCGACCTCTATGACTGCGGTATTTCCATTTTCAATAACTGTATATTCCGTCTGAATTTTTCTACCATATGCATCGCTTGCGCCAACCTTTTGTTTTACACCCTGGCATGTCTGATGAAATGCTTCTACGGTTCCTTCTCCGCCATCTGCGATGACATAGGATATCGTTTCAACATCTCCTTTTACCATATGAATTCCTTCTTCGATATGATCTGCGACTTCTCGTGAACTCATACAGCCTTTATATGAGTCACAGGCTATTACTACCTTCATTCTAATCACTCCTAATTTCTTTTAGATACTCTTTCGTTAATTTTACCACAGTTTCTGTTAAAAATAAAAGAGAAATCAGATTTGGTATTGCCATACACCCATTCAGGGTATCCGCAATCTCCCATACATTCGATAACTGCATACAGCATCCCTGTACCAAAAGAATTAAAAATATCCCATTATATACGTGTATAACCCACTTAGAGGTAAATAAATAGCGAATACATTCACTGGCATAATAATACCATCCTAGAATGGAGGGTATCGCAAATGCGATGATAGAAAACGCAAAGATGATGCCACCGGCTTTTCCAAAGCCTTGTTCAAAACAGGCAATTGTTAAAGCTGCCCCATCCATTCCATCACTCAACAACCCACTACTTAACACGACAAGGGCTGTTAATACACAAACGACCATAGTATCAAAAAATACTTCAAAAATTCCCCAAAAACCCTGTTCCACGGCATTAGCATCATCAACACTGGCATGTGAAATTGGTGAACTTCCCATACCTGCCTCATTACTGAATACACCTCGTGATATTCCATAATGAATGGCACGACTTGTTAGAAAACCTCCAATGCCGCCACTCACACTTGATAGATCAAATGCATCTTTTAAAACGATTTCAAATACATGTCCCAATTGGTCCGCATGTAAAATAATGAGATAGATACATGCGCCTAGATATAAGACACTGACAAAAGGCACAATGATTTCATTAAATTTCATAATGCCTTTGGATTTTCCTATTAAAATCATGCCAATGCCCAAAGCCAGTATTATGCCAATTATCAAAGGTGGTACATGAATATAGGTCTGAATCGTTGCGGCAATGGTATTGGCAGGTGTTACATTACCGATACCAAAGGATGCGAAGATACATAATAACGCAAAGATTACTCCCAACACTTTACAATGCATCCCATTTTCCAATGTTGTCATAGGGCCGCCAAGATAACCTTCATCGCTATGATTACGATAATGTATCGCCAATACGACTTCCCCATATTTACTCATCATACCAAAAAAAGCACTTACACACATCCAAAGAATTGCCCCTGGACCACCCAGTGTGATTGCGGTCGTTACGCCAATGACACTGCCAACACCAAGTGTACCGGCAAGTGCTGTCGATACCGCCTGAAAAGGTGTGATTCCTTTCTTTTCATCCTTATGAAATAAAGAACCTATCGTCTTTTTCATAATCAAAATTCCATGACGAAGAGGTAAAAAACCTGTCCGTATAAAAAGCCAGAAACCACAAAACAATAATAAGAAAATCATATATTTTCCCCAAACAAGATGATTCAATGCGGTATTTAATCGCATAAGTTTATCCATTTCTCCACACTCCCTGCATGCTACTATTCTATTCATCATATATATAAAATAATGAGTGATAAAAAGAAAAGTGATATAATATCGTTGTATGAAACAAGGAGGAGCATATTATGAAGGTATTATGTGTATTAACAGATGGTTTTGAAGAATTAGAGGCAGTTGGTACGATTGCTTTATTAAGACGTGCAGGTATTACTATTGATGTTTATGCGTTAGATGCAAAACAGGCAACCGGCCGTTTCCAGATCAACATGGGTGAAATCAAAGATATTGTAGAAGCGAATGTTGAAGATTATGGCATGTTGTTTTTACCAGGAGGGCCTCATTATCAGAAGTTAGAAGCTGATGCACGAGTGATGGCTATAATTGATCATTTCGCAAGTCAAAATAAATTCATTGCGGCAATTTGCGCTGCACCTACCATTTTAGGTCGTCATGGTCTATTAAAAGGAAAACGCTATACCTGCTTTACCAGTATGAATGAAGACTTTGGCGGTACGTATGTGGATGAATATACAGTTACTGATCACAATATCATCACAGGAAGAAGTGCTGCGGCAGTCATTGATTTCGCATTTGCGATCATTGAAAAAATTAATGGTCCGCAGGCTGCGCAAAAGGTAAAAGAATCTATTTATTATTAAAATTTCTTCTGGTTGACAAAATTCGACAAATTATTTTGTATTCACTGGCTATACTTTGTACATACAGGGAGTGTTATGCATATGGAAATCAAAGAACTTCACGTCTGTATCAAACGTATTATAGATGTATCTTTGGATATCGAAAAAGAAAAGCAAAAAGCATCTTCTGATTTAAAAACAGCACTGGAGCATGAGGATGTTATACAACAGGCATATGCGTATCAACGTTTATTCGCCTGTAGTATTATCAAAAAAGATACTGTAGATGCAAGATACTACAAAGCATATGCCACGCAATACGCCATTCATCTTGACGAGCCTGCCCTATTGCTGATCAATCATCAATTGTGCGGGCTTTTCTATTTGGATGAAGAAGAAGCACTGGAGTATGATTGTAAAGCGCTCATGATAGCGAAAAAGCTGCAGGATGTGGAAAGTGAAGCACGTATTTTATATGATATAGCAACCATATTTGATAAGCGAAAAGATTGTAAAGCCAAAGATTTTTATGAACGCTCTATGCAGTTGATGGATAAAAACGAACGAATTTATCCCTTGTTAATGGCACATCTTTTTACACTTTATACCAAAAGTGATCCCCTTTTTGCGATACAGTTTTATGATGAACATTGCAGTTTTCCACAATTCTCATCTTTTATTCATGCGTATTTGGATATCCTTTATTTATATGCTTGTAGAAATAAGCTTCCCTTTATGCAGTTAGAATCATTTCTGAAGAAGCCGATGTGTGATGCTTCCACATATTGGATGTTAGAAGAACTATATCAGGTTGCTTTGCAAATCAAAGATCAAAAACATGCCAAACAGATTTTGATGCTGTTATGTGAAAATGGCGAACATGATCAAATCCAGCAGCTGTTAAAGATTCAGGATTATGTCATATCTTATTCTGAAACATTTCCCTGTGCCTATGATCAAAGCATGTTGTATCAGGATTACGTACACCTTTCAAGAAAGCTCATGATAAAAAAAGATGCACAGATTTCCCATCGATATGAAGAAAAACTTCAATACTATGAACTACTGGCACAAAATCAGATATTGAAACAACAGGCAAGCTATGATGAAGTCACTAAACTGCGCAACCGTCAGCGGTTTCAGATTGATATCGAAGAAATGATGCAGCTTGAAAGTATACAATCCATTGGTATTGCCATGTGCGATATTGATAATTTCAAAGAATATAATGATACCTATGGACATTTGTTTGGCGATCAAATCATACGGAAAATGGCGGATATTTTACAATCCTTCGCAGATGATAATATTACAATCTATCGCTTTGGTGGAGATGAATTTTTATGTATGTTCGTCAATAAAAGCAAAGATGATATCAGCTGTTATCTTACAGAAATATTTATCGCATTAGAAAAGCTGCCGCAAAAGCTTCATATTTCTGCTGGTTATACGTGTTTAAGTATAGAATGTATACAATCCTTAAAAGAAATGATTCATCATGCGGATACCGCTTTATATCAGGCAAAAAACTGTGGAAAAAATCAATTTATGGAATATGTGGAACAGGAAGCATGAATTTGCTTCCTTTCTTGTAAATTTATCTTTATTTTTAAATCTTTCTCATGATATAATAAATGAGCGAAAAAAGGATGGTGAAGTTTATGTCTCCAGAGCCGGAAAGTCCATATCATCAATGTAATAGAGAAAATACAGGAGGCATAAATGTACTCCTGTTATAAGGAGGGCACCATGTTAGAATACTACAAAACATTTGAGAATGGCACAAGAAAAATCGACCAGCCGGAAACAGGATGCTGGATCAGCGCAATTTCTCCTACACAGGAAGAAATCGAATTTTTAACAAATCAGATTGGTGTATTGCCAGAGTTTATCAAAGCGAGTCTGGATGAGGAAGAAAGCTCTCATATTGACCATGATGAAGATGAAGGACAAACACTTGTCATTGTCGACTACCCTAGTGCAGAAGATGATGAAAATATGGATGAGAATACATTACTTTATACGACCCTGCCACTTGGTGTTGTCATCATGAAGGGATATATTGTTACAATTTGCCTTCACGAAAACTTCAATATTGAAGATATGGCAAGTGGAAGAATTAAAGGTATGCATACAGATATGAAAACACGCTTTTTATTCTTATTGCTGTTACGTATCTCACAGCGTTTCCTGATGTATCTGAAACAGATTGATCGTGTATCCTCACGAACAGAAATGCGTTTACATCAATCTATGAAAAATAAAGAGTTGATTCAGATGTTAGGATTAGAGAAGTCATTGGTATATTTCTCCACATCCTTAAAGACAGATGAAGTTACTTTAAACAAGATCATGCGTGGCAAACAAATCAAGTTATATGAAGATGATCAGGATATTTTAGAAGATGTTATGATTGAAATTCATCAGGCAATTGAAATGTGTAACATTTATAGTAATATCCTATCTGGAACAATGGATGCTTATGCATCTGTTATTAGTAACAATTTAAATATTGTTATGAAGGTATTGACAGTTATCACCATTGTAATGTCTATTCCAAATATTATCTTCAGTTTCTATGGTATGAATGTTAGTGGACTTCCTATCCCTGAATGGTGGTTTCCTACACTAGTGGCTGTCATTGCCTGTATCATCGCAACTATTATATTCAAACGAAAAGATATGTTCCATTAAAAAAATGTATGCGCGACTATCACGCATACATTTTCTTTTACTCTTCTTCTGTTGGAACGATAACATCCATTTCTTCGATCTTATCATGCTTTTTTTCTTCCCCAAAATCCAGCATGCTTTCTCCTCTTGTACCATATTTACGAACGATGCGTTTATAATACAAGATCGTATAGAAGTTGGCGATAGCATCCAGAATCAATAAGAAACTAAACAGATTGTGCAGGGTATTTTCATCAAAAGGCACAAGGATAATCACCATGCCAATGATTAAAGGCACAATGGCGGCACCAATATTGATTTTCCACTGACTTTCCTGCAGACGAAATAAATTCATGGAGTATTGTAAACGAAGAGTGGAATCTAATACAACAAGTCCACTTAATACAAGTGGATAATTGTCCACAATGACTTCTGGCTTAAAGGTGACAATCAATCCTGCCATACAGTATAAAATACCTGTCGCAAAGCTGAATTCATTTGGTTTTAAGTATTCTTTCTTAAAGAAATATACTAGAATCTGAAACAGGCCAATTAATATAATGACGATTCCAGCAATTTTAAAGAAATTTAGAAATTCAACCTTCTCAATTGTATAAGATAGTATGCCAAAGATGATGTAGAATACTGACAAAACCAGCAGTTTCCAGTTTTCTATTTTTATATTCATATGTAAGTCCTCCTGTTTATCTTTTTTTATCATATCATATTTTGTGCCATTTTTCTGTGTTTATAGAAAAGAAGTTTTATTTTTCCTATTCATATCCAATACGCTTTTTTCCTGTTCGTGTTATACTTAGAAAAGAGGTGAGCAAAATGTTGAAAGAATTATATGAACGTCAAAGTATTCGTAAGTATTTAGACAAACCGGTCGAGGAAGAAAAAATCATGGAGTTGTTACGTGCTGCCATGAATGCACCAACAGCCAGAAACACCCAAAGCTGGCGATTCATGGTGATTGAAAACCGGGAGGCTTTAGATCATATGCAAACATTATCCCCCTATACTGGAATGATGAAAACTGCACCATGTGCCATCATGGTATTAGGTGATAAACGAGATATTGAACCAGAAGAGTATCTATATGTTAATGCTGCGGCAGCCATTGAAAACATGTTGATTGAAGCTGTACATCAGGGACTTGGCACATGCTGGTGTGCTATTGGTCCAAGAACTGAGCGTATAGAAAACTTTAGAAACTATTTCCATATAGAGGATCATTTGATTCCTATTGGTGTTGTGGCTGTTGGTTATGGTGATGAAGTAAAGCCAAAAGTTGATCGTTTTGATCCTGAAAAGATATCGTATTATAAATAAGGAAACGCACATGCGTTTCCTTTTCTATAAATGTTCGATTGGTTTTCTTTCTGCTTTCAGATTATGTGTTTTTTGAGAACGTTTTTCCAGTTCTGCATTTACATCATCTAATGTGATGCCTTTTTCTACCATCAACACGATTAAATGATACATCAAATCTCCGATTTCACCTACAAGCTCTTCTTTACTTTGTGATAAGGAGGCAATGACAACCTCTGTACACTCTTCTCCCACTTTTTTTAATATTTTATCTAAACCTTTATTGAAAAGATAAGAAGTATAGCTTCCTTCTTCTCCATTGGCTTTACGATCAATTACCGTTTCATATAATACATCTAATTCTTTCATTTTTCTTCTCCTTCTATATTGCGATAAAAACAACTGTAGTGTCCTGTATGGCAGGCTGCACCAACTTGTTCCACCAGTAATAAAATGGTATCTTCATCACAATCGATACGAATATCTTTTACATACTGATAGTGTCCACTTGTTTCTCCCTTGACCCAAAGTGCCTGGCGGCTTCTGCTGTAATAGGTCGCTACTTTTGTTTCTATGGTTTTATTCAGACTTTCTTCATTCATATAGGCAAGCATCAATACTTCTTTTGTATGAACATCCTGCACTACTACTGGCAACAAGCCATTCCCTTTTTCAAAATCAAGCTTTATCATATACGTACAGGAATTCCTTTCTTTTTCAAATATTCCTTAACTTGTGGAATTGTAACTTCTCCATAATGAAACATACTAGCAGCGAGTGCCGCATCACATGCTTCTTCTTCAAAGGCTTTCGCAAAGTGTTCCAGTGCACCACAACCGCCACTGGCAATGACTGGTACATCAACGATTTCACGCACTGCCTTGCATAAAGGTATATCAAAGCCTTGTTTCGTACCATCAGCGTCCATGCTTGTTAATAGGATTTCACCAGCACCAAGTGATACGGCCTGTTTTACCCATTCCAACAAATCCATGCCTGTATCTATACGACCACCATTGATCACGACATTCCAGCCACTTTGATCTTGTCGCATTCTTCCATCAACCGCTAAGACAATACACTGATTGCCAAACATGGCAGCACCTTCTTTGATTAAATCAGGATTTTTTACAGCTGCACTGTTTAAGCTGACTTTATCTGCGCCAGCACGAAGCATTTTACGGATATCATCAACACTGCGAATGCCTCCACCTACGGTAAAAGGAATAAAAATCTCTCTGGCGACTCTTTCAACCACTTGTTCCATGGTATCCCGCTGTTCATTTGTTGCGGTGATATCCAGAAACACAAGCTCATCAGCCCCTTGTTCATAATAGGTTCTGGCTAATTCTACAGGATCGCCAACTTCTTTTAAACCAACAAAGTTAATGCCTTTGACCACACGTCCATCTTTTACATCCAGACATGGAATGATTCTTTTTGTGTGCATATCTTAGTCCTCCTTACATAAAGCAATTGCTTCTGGAAGAGATAAGGTTTTCGCATACATTGCTTTACCGGTGATTGCTCCATAAATATCCAGATCTTTTAAAGCCTTAATATGGGTGATATCCTTGATACCACCACTGGCAACTATCTGCATGGAAACATTTTTCTTTAATTCTGCCAGCATCTCAACATTAGGTCCCATCATCGTTCCATCTTTACTAATATCTGTCACGATAATTGTTTTCACTCCCATAGCTTCCATTTTCTTCGCAAAATCGATATATTGCCATTTACTTTCTGAAAGCCATCCATGACCACATACAAAGCCATCTTTACAATCAATACCTACTGCGATTTTTTCTTTATACTTGTCGAGCGCAGCTTTTATAAATGTTTCATCTTCTAATGCAGCTGTCCCTAGAATCACACGGGATACGCCTTTACTAAGATAAAAATCCACATCTTCCATAGAACGGATGCCACCACCGACTTCCACAGGAATATGAATGGTAGAGGCAACTTCAATAATCGCTTGCGCATTACATTTTTTGCCATCCTTGGCACCATTTAAATCTACCATATGAAGATAACTGGCACCTTCTTTTTCAAACACTTTCGCAATTTCTAAAATACTTTCTCCAACGGTTTCACTTTGTCCATAATCTCCCTGATATAAACGTACAGGTGCATTATTCAATATATCAATTGCCGGTAATATGATCATACAAATTCCTCCTTAAAATACCTTAGAATTGCCAAACCATCCTCGCCACTTTTCTCAGGATGAAATTGTGCTCCTAAAATATTATCATGTCGTAACAGTCCTGGAATTTTCAAATCTCCATAACAGGAATATCCCACTAAATCACTTTCTTCATAACCTTGTGCATAATAAGAATGTACATAGTAAACAAATGGCTGTGATGACAGTTGATCAAATAAGGCGAAATCCTGGTTTTTTTCTAATAAGTTCCATCCAATATGAGGGATTTTCACATTAGGCTCCACCATTTTCACGATTTTACCTTTCAGAAATCCTAATCCTTTTGTAGGTGTTCCTTCTTCACTTTCTTCAAACAACGCCTGCATGCCTAGGCAAATACCCAGCAATGGCTTCTTGTTTACCAGTACCTCTTCACGAAGAACTTCCAATAAACCACTTTCTTCCAGATTTTTCATACAATCCGGAAATGCGCCAACACCTGGCAGAATCAATTTATCTGCCTGTTTTAAATCTTTGGGATCTTTCGTAATTTTACATGCACAGTCTATTTTTTTCAACGCATTTTCTACACTGTGCAAATTTCCCATATCATAATCAATAATAGCGATCATTCTAACTTCCCCTTTGTACTTGGAAGTGCGTCACCTTCCACTTTAACAGCTGCCTTTAAGGCTCTGCCTAAAGCTTTAAAAATGGCTTCTATTTTGTGATGATCATTCACTCCATAATACACATTGACATGCAATGTAATTCCTGCCGCAAATGCAAATGCACGCAAGAATTCTTCTACCATTTCACATGAGAAATTGCCAATTTGATCACGTTTTAATTCACAATGATATACCAGATAAGGACGACCACTGATATCTAAAGTAACATTGCATAATGTTTCATCCATTGGCAGCATCATGTTTCCATAACGGGCTATGCCACGTTTATCCTGCAAAGCTTCCTTCACACATGTGCCAAGCAAAATACCACAATCTTCTACTGTATGATGATCACATACATTCAAATCACCATTTGCCTTTAATTTTACATCAATACCTGAATGAAAGGAAAACAATGTCAGCATATGATCAAAAAAGCCAACACCTGTATGGATATCATTTGTGCCATCCCCATCCAAATTTACATAACAGGAAATCTGTGTTTCTTTGGTATCCCGTTGTTTATTTACACTTCGCATACATGTTCCTCCTTATCAAACTGCAGTAAAACATCCATGACTAATTTATTTTGTTCTTTACTGCCTATCGTGATTCTAAAACTATCACTGCCTTTATAATTTCTTATTACGATCTGTTTTTCTTCAAATGCCTGAAGCAATTTATCTTTACACGCACATCTGCCATATAGATAATTTGCCTGAGATGGATAAAAACGCACTGTCTTTAAATCCTTTAATTTCTGAAACATCTTTTCACGCTGTTCAATTGTATCACGCACGATGGGCTGATATTCTTTCGCATGACGTAAAACAATGACGCCGATTTTTTGTGTAAATGAAGAAATATTATAAGGCACAACATAAGGCTTTAATTCCTGAATATTCTTTACATTACTGATTAAAAAGCCTAATCTGGCACCCGCAAGTCCATAAGCTTTTGACAAGGTTCTTGTGACATATAAGTTTTCATACTGATCCACACACTGTAACATGCTTTCACTCGCAAATTCTCCATATGCTTCATCAATAATGACAGGAATATCAGGGAATGCATACAGGATTTTATCAATGACTTTACGATTAATCGCATGCCCTGTAGGATTATTGGGATTAGAAAACAGAATCATATTTACACTTTTTTCTTTTCCATCCTGAATAAACTTATCCACATCAAATGCGCCATCTTCAAAACAGGTATATTTCACAACATCTGCTTCATGCATACTCGCATAATAATCATACATGGAGAAATCTGGATCAAGGGTATATAAACGTTTTCCTTTCCCAAGGAAATACCCAATCAAAAGACCAAGCATTTCATCACTGCCATTCCCTGCCAGAATTTTATTGCTTTGTATATTCATTACATTGCCATATGCCTGAATCAGTTCTTTGTTTTCCATATCCGGATAACGATTGAAGGCGATATCAGAAAGTGCTTCTTTGACTTCTTCAATGATTTCATCACTTGCGTTTTTATATAATTCATTTGCATTTAACAGAATTCCTTCTTGTTTTTGTGCTTCATAGGACTGTATTTCTTTCATTTACTTCAACCTCACTTTTACCGCATTGGCATGTGCCTGTAAATCTTCCTGTTCTCCCATTTCCACAATGTAAGAACCATATGCGTCCACTGCTTCTTTTGTATAATGCAGGAAACTTGATTTTTTAATAAAACTATCTACTGATAACGCACTAGAGAAACGTGCTGTGCCACTTGTTGGCAATACATGATTGGTACCGCCAAAATAATCTCCAATACTTTCACATGTATAATATCCCATAAACACACTGCCTGCATGTCTTACCAGACCTAAATATGCCATAGGATCTTCTACCATCAATTCTAAATGCTCTGGTGCGATTTGATTAGCGATGTTAACACATTCTTCAATACTGTCACATACAATTGCTTTCCCATAATGCTTCATACTTTCTTCCACAATGGCTTTCTTTGGCAATACATCTGTTTGTTTTCTTAACTCTTCATTAACCGCATCCAATAAGGAAACAGAAGTTGTCAATAAGATTGCGCTGGCCATTGGATCATGTTCTGCCTGAGATAATAAATCACTTGCGACATAAGCAGGATTAGCATTTTCATCTGCGACAACTAGAATTTCACTTGGTCCGGCAATCATATCAATATCTACTTTTCCAAACACCAATTTTTTGGCAGCTGCCACAAAAATGTTTCCTGGTCCCACAATTTTATCCACCGGTGGCAGAGTTTGGGTACCATAAGCCAATGCCCCAATTCCCTGTGCACCACCTACTTTATAAATCTCATCAATACCCGCAAGTTTTGCGGCATATGCAATATTAGGGTGTAAAGAGCCTTCTTTACTTGGCGGTGTAATCATTACAATACGTTTTACTCCGGCTACTTTTGCTGGAATCGCATTCATTAAAACACTGCTTGGATATTGCGCACGACCACCTGGTACATAAATACCAACACTGTCTAATGGAAGTACACGCTGTCCTAAATAAATACCTTTTTCCTTCTGTAGCAAATATCCATTCTGTTTCTGCGCATTGTGGAAAAATTCAATATTTTTCTTTGCCTTCTGCATGCTTTCCATAAAAAACGGATCACAATGTGATGCTGCCTCATCTATTTCTGCTTCACTTACACAATAGTTTTCTAATCGGATTCCATCAAATTTTTCTGTATATGCAATAACCGCTTCATCTTTTCGCTTTCTAACATCTTCTAATATTTTTGATACAGTCACAATGATATCACTGCTTATTTCCTCATTACGGCTTTCCAGATATGCTTTTAATTCTTCACTGTTTTCCTTTTTGATTTCACTTAACATATGTTAATCCTCCATCACTGATTTCAAATCATTCAAGATCTGTGTAATTTCGTCTTTCTTTAGTTTAAAGCTTGCTTTATTCACAATGACTCTGGCAGAAATATCACATACAGTATCAAATACAACCAGACCATTTTCCTTCAAGGTTGTGCCTGTTTCCATGATATCCACAATGCCATCACATAAGCCTAAAATAGGCGCCAATTCCACAGACCCATCAATTTTGATCAATTCTACATCCATACCTTTTTCTAAAAAATAAGCCTTTGCGATATTAGGATATTTCGTACCAATTTTCACATGTCCTACTTTATCGAATAAATTATTTTCAGGAAGTCCTGCGACAATAAATTTACATTTGCCTATCCCTAAGTCTAGCATTTCATAATAATCTTTATCGCCTTCTAATAAAGTATCTTTACCTACAACACCAATATCCGCAACCCCATGTTGTACATAGGTAATACAATCATTCGCCTTTACTAAGAAATAACGAATGTCTTTTTTGGTATCAGGAAATACAAGTGCTCTTCCTTTATCTTTTAGGTTTTCTATGCCATAACCACTTTTTTCCAGCATCTTCACTGTTTCTTTTTCTAAACGGCCTTTGGTAAGTGCAAATGATATACTCATGCCATAACCTCCTTCACTTCTATATCTTCTCGCTCTTGTGGCAATAATTCCACACGATAATCTTTACGTAATGTTTTTGCTTTCTGTAAAGCTTCCAACTGCTTAGACAATGGATAAAGTATCTGTATTGTCTTTTTTGTTTCACATGTCAGTTCATATACCTCTAAAAGATAATCCAGTTTTACTGAGAACCCAATGGCTGGCATTGGCTTGCCAAATTTTTCTAATAGATGATCATAGCGGCCACCGCTTAATACGCTGGTTCCAATACCTTCCACAAAGCCTTCAAATAATAATCCACTATAATAGTTTAAATGTGGTACTTTCCCTAAATCAAATGTAATATGTTTTCCATATCCCAATGCGGTTAAATCACTCATCAGCTGTTTCAACTGGTATACGATATCCTTTAACTGATCATTGAAACAATAAGTCAAAGCATCGTCTAATACCTTTATATCACCGCAAAGCCATGGCAGCTGTAAGAAAAACTGTTGTTTATCTTCATCTAATTTCAATTTTGATAAATAATCTTTTAATTCTATCATACTCTTACGATCGATTAAATCTGCCAAAATTTCAACTTCCTCTTTATCTAACTGCAATTCATCACATGCACTATGGAAGAAATTCACATTTCCAATTTCCAGCGTATAAGAGCTTTGTTTCATCGTTTCCATAACTTCTAAAGCACACATTAAAATTTCAAGATCACTTTCTTTATCCTGTAAACCTAATAATTCAATCCCACAATCCGTAACTTCATTGCGTTTTCCCGCAAAAGACTGTTTCACCTTATATACGTTTGCATGATAACGGAAACGAAATGGCGGTGTCTGATCTTTAAACTTAGAAGCACACACACGGGCGATTGGCACTGTCATATCCATACGCAGCGTTAATATCTTTCCATCTTGATCAAAGAATTTATACATCTGTTCATCCTTTAACTGTTCAAAACCTGTCTGATATGTTTGATAATATTCGATGGATGGTGTAATAATTTCATCATATCCATATGCGTCAAACACTTCTTCAATGCCTTTTTGTAAAGCTCTTTTTTTCATACATTCATCTAATATCAAATCTCTTGTACCTGAAGGAATACTGAATTTTTTCATCTTGCGCACCTCTTTCTTAACAAAAAAACTTTCATCCAAAGGACGAAAGTTTAACTTACGTGATTCCACCTTATTTTATTGATATCTCACGATACCAACCTCTTCGAGTACCAACATACTCTAGCATGATAACGGATGCAGGGACCCCGATAAAGACTACTAAGGTTCATCTTTACTGCTCAAGGATGTGTTCAAACAAAGAAGCATATCTTTTTCCACCAGCCAAAGACTCTCTATCAAGTTCTTTTGTTTTACTATTTCCCATCAAAGCATTTATTTTATCTGTATACCTAATATAGTAAACGTAAAACTGAAAAATGTCAATCATTAATTTGAAAATTTTCAGTTTTTATGAAACTATTTTCAGTCATCAGATAAATAATGTTTTGTGAGAAGCTGAACCACCTTTTCTTCCGAATCAAACTGATCATAATCCTTACCTTCCCCATAGCGGATACCATGGATCATGTTCTGAAAAACGCACTTTCCTAATTCTTCTACACCTTCATACTTTGCGAATCTTACAAATGCACGATATCGGATATTATTATCCATTGAAAATACATCCATGTCACATGGTGCATCATCGCATTCCCAACAGCCTGCTAACCCCTTTTGTTTGCTGCAATGATACTGATAACACCCCTCACGTGTTAAATGCTTTGCACATTCTGCGCTTGTGGAACCACATCCACGGCAGAAAGCAGCATCCTTGCAGAACGTACAGATTTTCCCACATCTGCCGACATTCTCAATTACGTCTTTTTCATTCATAATGTGTACCTCAACTTTTTCTCCTTTTCTCTATTGTAACAGTATTTTACAAATTATAAAAGTAATTTTATTCTCCTAAAATCAACTTTTCCAAAGAAATCATCAATTGATAAAATTTTTGTTGTTTTTCCAATGGTAATGATCGATATAATTCTATGATTTTTTTCTCTTCCTCATTGACTTCTAAAACGATTTTTTGTTCCATAACATTCACGACCTTTCAACCTAAATATAGTATAACGCATTTATGAAATTTGTCTATCACACTATAATAGATACTATGTGTCGCTTAGCAAAAAAAATACACTTGCTCGTGTATTATTTCATTAAGTCTTTAAACCTTTTCACAACAGCCGTGAAGTCTTCTTTTTTTTCTTCAGGTACTTCATCTAGAATACTCATAAAATCTTTTTCTTCATCTTTTTCTAAAATGCGATATGGATAATAAGTTTCATTCATACGCAATACCTGATTTAAATTCAAATCCAGCACTTGGCAAATCATAACCAATGTTTCTAAAGAAGGCTGCTGTTCCCCACGAACATATGCCGAAATGGAACGCTGTGTAGTTCCAATTAACAATGCAAGTTGTTCTTGTGTCATCCCACGCCTCTTCAATGCCTGATGAATGGCTACGCCTACTCTTTGGTTGATTGTTGATCGTTCCATTTTTTGTAATCCCTTCCTTACACTGTTACTATTATAAAAGAAGGTTGGTAAAATTACGAAGTTTCAGCATAAATAATGCTAAAAAAGTTCATGTTTCTATTAAAATATACCTATCAGGTATATTGACAAACAAAAAAAAGGTTACCTTACTCCATATAGAAGTATCGGTAACCAATTCTTTTTTTAGATATTTTCTTCTACTGCTTTTACAATATCCTTTGCTGTCATGCCATATTTTTCAAGCAGCTGTGCAGGCTTTCCACTTTCTCCAAATGTATCCTGCATACCTACCATAGCAATCTTTCTTGGTGCTTTCTTACCAAGAACTTCTGCCACAGCACTACCTAAACCACCAATTACACTGTGTTCTTCACAAGTCACAAATAAATCGTGATTTTCAGCTAAAGATACAAGCAGCTCTTCATCAATTGGTTTAATTGTGTGCATATCCACAACTGTTGGTTCATAGCCTTTTTCTTTCAACATATCATAGGCAGCAAGTGCCTGCTCTACCATGATTCCACAAGCAATGATTGCTACTTTTTTTCCAGCACGTAATACATTGCCTTTTCCAATCTGGAAATCCATATCTTCATCATATACTGTTTCTACAGCACTTCTTCCAAGTCTTACATAACAAGGTCCATCATATGCCGCAACAGCTCTGATTGCTTTACTAGCTTCTACACCATCAGCAGGACATACAACAATCATATTAGGAATACCTCTCATTAAAGAGATATCTTCAAATGTCTGATGACTTGCGCCATCTTCTCCTACTGTAATTCCTGCATGGCTTGCACAGATTTTTACATTTAATCTTGGATAGCCAATGGAGTTACGAATCTGTTCATAAGCACGTCCAGTCGCAAACATTGCGAAACTGCTGGCAAATACAATATTTCCACTTGCCGCAAGACCTGCCGCAACGCCCATCATATTGCCTTCTGCAATTCCCATGTTGAAATGTTGATTTGGATTATTTTTCTTTACCATTCCACTTTTAGTAGAACCAGATAAGTCCGCATCCAATACCAGGATATTTTCATTTTCAGCAGCTAATGCAGCAAGTGTCTGCCCATAAGCCTCTCTTGTCGCCATCTTTGCCATTATGCGTTTCCTCCTTCCAATTCTTTTAAAGCATCTGCACATTGCTCCTCACTTGGCGCAACACCATGCCAGCTTGCTTTATTTTCCATGAAAGAAATACCTTTACCTTTTACTGTTTTCGCAATGATTGCCGTTGGATTGCCTTCTAATGTTTTCGCAGTTTCAAGTGCATCCAACACCTGTTCCATATCATTTCCATCATCTAATGTAATGACATTCCATCCAAATGCTTTAAACTTTTCATCTAATGGTGTAGGATTCATAACATCATGAATATCCCCATCAATCTGTAGACCATTAAAATCAACAATTGCGATTAAATTATCTAAATGATAATGAGCGGCAGCCATAGCTGCTTCCCATACTTCTCCTTCTTCACATTCTCCATCTCCAAGTAGTGTGTATACACGATATGGAAGATCGTGATATTTATTTGAAAGAGCCATACCGACTGCAGCACTGATTCCCTGTCCTAATGAACCAGTAGACATATCAATGCCAGGCAGCTTGCGCATACTTGGATGTCCCTGTAAACGAGAATCAATCTTTCTAAATGTCATCAATTCTTCTTCACTCAAAAAACCTTTTTCACATAAGACAGCATACAATAACGGTGATGCATGTCCCTTGCTTAATACAAAACGATCACGCTTGTTGCTTTCTAAATTATCTGCATTGATATCCATCTGTGTGAAGTAAATAGATGTAAGGATTTCAACTGAAGATAAAGATCCACCAGGGTGTCCAGATCCTGCAGCTGTCACCATTTTCACAATGTTTTTACGTATATTCGTCGCATGTTCCTTCAAATTTTCTAAATCTGACATTATTGCATAGTCCTCCTTTATTTGACCGCCTACATTATACTAAAAATCATCACATATATCAAAGAAATTTCTGTATAAAGTGAAAAAAAGCATATTTTTCACAATTTTCATGGAAATCTATGCTTTCTTTCATTGTTTACATTATGGTTGCAAAAATATATTTTATTTTTCTTTTATAAAATCACAGACTTTTTCCGCAAGTTTTTGTATTTCCATATCGTTTGCTTTTTCTACTATTTCCAAATAGCCATCAGGAATATTCCTTGTTCCATTTAATGCGCCTGCCATTGAACCAGCAATCGCAGCTACTGTATCTGTATCATAACCAATATTAACTGCCTCAACTATTGTATCCCAAGGATCTCCTTTGCACGCAACGATAATACCAATTGCTGCTGGAACAGCTTCTGAAATATGTAAGCCACTACCTACTATTTCATAAAGCTTACGCATTTTTACCTCTTTATCTAAACCGGATAAGGCGATGGATATGGCAAGATTCATTCGCTCTTTAACACTCGCTCCGCCAACTGTATGACCATACTGCATTCCTAATTGTTCTCCTTTTTCAGCGCCATAAAAGGCTGCTTCTATGGCTGTATATAAAGTGGCATTTGGTTTAAGTGAAGCACTGATAAATGCTGCAACTGCACATGCTCCGCTGATGGCAAGCTGATTGTTGTGGGTAACACTGGATATCAAAAATGCATTTTGCACAGCCTCATCAATACAATCGTAAGCAAATAAACCAGCTGGCGCGATTTTCATTGCACTTCCATTGGTTGCCTGTGATGCATAATCCACCACTTTTTTCTCTGTATCAGGCTTCTTCTCGCCAATTTTTTCTTGTAAGGCAGCAATCGCTGCTCTAGTGGTTGGTCCGGCAAATCGATTAAAATATACCGGCATATGTGACCAATCAATCAACATATCTTCCACTGCCTCTTTCTCAACTTTCCCATGTTTTAAAATTTGCTGTGTTAATAAATATGTTTGTGAGAAATCATCCGTTACTTGTCCTGCACAATTACCATAGGCAAATGCACTTTTATCAGGCACCAGCATTTCTGTAACTTTACCATTATATTTCTCTCTTATTTGATCAAATGTTAGATTTTCTGTTACTGCTCCCATTGCATCGCCTAATGCACATCCTAATAAACATCCCAATACTTTATCATATATAATATTATTCATTTTCAATTTTCTTCTCCTTATCTTTATCTCCGTTATATGCAATTTTCAAGAATACATACCATAGTACTGTTAATACAGCAATGATCACAATTTGTAATATTCCACCCTGTAAAGAGTTCGTTGTGATGATACCACTTAAAATCATAGGCGTTGTCCATGGAATAGAAACACCAGTACATAATGGCACAAGACCAACTGTCATCGCAAAATAGCTGATGGCACATGACAACATCGGTGTTAACAACATTGGTATTAACATAATTGGATTTAACATCAATGGTAATCCAAATACGATTGGTTCGTAGATACTAAAGATTCCAGGAACCATAGATACCTCTGCAAGTTTTTTCCATTCTTTCTTCTTTTTGAAGAAAATAATGATACAGATCAAAATAGGATATGCTATAAAACTACCATTAAAACCGCCGAAATAAAACGCAAATTCTTCAGTAATAACATTTGGAATCATTTTATGTGCCTGAAATGCAGCTAGATTCTCTATGGAAAGTGCCTTAAAAATAGGACTTAATACGGAATTATAAACAATACTGTTTCCATGCAGACCAAAGAACCAGAACAAATTACATAATGCTCCCGCAATCATGGTTGCCGTAAAACTGCTTCCAATTCTAGAAATTGGTATTTGAATCATTTCATAAATAAATGCGTTCATTGTTTGAAATCCAGTGAATGAAAAGCCTAATTGAATGATAAAACTAATAGATAATACAGCCCCTACAGGGATAAATGATGAGAAAGAATCCGCTACCAGCTGCGGAACACTATCTGGCATCTTAATTACCAGATTTTTCTCCACGACCCATCGATAAGTTTCTGTACATAAGATTGCCATGATGATGCCTGAAAAAATAGCCATTGTTCCTAAATTATTTAATTCATAGACTCCTGTCACAACATTTTCTTCAAATAAAGTTGTTGTAGGTGTTACCATCAAAAATCCTATTAAAGATGAAATGGCTGTATAAATTGGATTTGATTTATAATATTTTCCTAGACTATATCCAATACCCAGTACCACAATAACCGCAATTACATTAAACGTAACATTCTGTATTGGCGCTGCTGCCGCCTGAATAGCTGCGATTGTATCTTCTGCGATTAATTTGTTTAAAAAAGGTATATTTACAAGTGCAAGGATAATGGAGCCAAACATTGTAAATGGTAAAGAAATCAGAAAAGCATCTTTTATTGCTAATAGATAACGATTTGAACCAATTTTATTAGCAACTGGCAATAAATATTTTTGCAGTTTATCTGCTATGATTGTGATCATATGTAATCCTCTCCTCTTTATTATATTCATGATATCTCTTTCGCTAGCGACACCTATATTATGCAAATAAATCCTTATTCTGTAAAATAAAGAGTATTCCGCTTAATGCGGAACACCCTTTAAAGACTTTTATTATATTGAAGATTAATATATGTAATCAGTTGTTTTTGATATTGTATGAATATATCAAAAGTGTTAAGGAACTTTGATTTACTTGTCATTCCAAATAGAATAATGTAAGACACTTTATGTGACCCCCACAATATTGGCTTCTGATTTTTAATAACAACCACAAAATTCTTTAATGCCCGAATACCACTAGAATGAGGGATCGCAATACCATTACGAATATAAGTAGAAGACAATCGCTCTCTTTCTAATACTTCTTCTATAAATTGTTCATGAATGATCTGTGATTCTTTTAAAGGTTCACAAATCGCATGTATAAAATCATATTCATTATCCATGTATATTTCCTGTTTATAAAAAATTTCATCAAAACCTTGAAAAGCTTTCTCAATTACTTCATAAGCTTTATGATCTCTTAAAGTTCTACAAACATCATCAATCTTATCTATATCACCTTCATGAGGCAATGGATGGATCTGTAAAACTGGGATTTTTATATCTAAATGCAAAGGATAAACACTTAAAATAAAATCAAATTGATCTAGTTTAACATCTTTAATATCATGATAACATTCTATGTTTAAATGCTCTCTGGAATGTTTTAATATATAAGAAATCAGCTTCTTTTCTGCATCATAATACATAGGGAATAATAAAACTGCATGATAATCAATCATGGGTGCTGTATTGATAATATCATTTGCTGCATTTCCTAAATGCAGCACTAAAAACGCAAGTTCTCCCTGATTTAATTCCACATGATATTCCTTATGTATTTCGTTTGCGATAAATACCGCAATATCAAACAAAGTTGGATATTCCTCTTTTATGGTTTGACATAATGGATTTTCCTGTAAAGTATTCGTTTTTAATCGTATGGTTAATTTTTCTATATGAAGCGCAAATTGCGCAATAAAAAGTTCATTATAAAAATCAATATGATACAACCGTGATATTTTATCAACAAGCTGTCTGACAAATTCTACACTTTGTGGTTGAACATATTTATCTACACGCACAACCTGATCCTGTAGAAATTCATTGGGCACAACTCTTGATAAGATAGCAAATTCTAGTTCTGCATATTCATCTTCATTTAGTTCGATATGATATTGCTGGCTTATATCTTTTATTAAATGATGCGCAAAAACCCGCATATGATCGTCAAACTTTTTTTCTGAATGCAATATAACATTTTCAGATAATAGATTATTCATGGAAATACGCTCTACACTAATGCCAATATGCATGGATAAATTAAGCATAGAAAATTCATTCATTTTCAAATTTGACATATTTAAATTTTTTTCAATGATCTTACGAATATTATCTAAATCTGTTAAAGAAAAGAATTGTTGATAATATTGAGAATCAAAGATATATTGTGTTTGATCCTGAATCAATATTTTTTTATAGAGTTTTCTCTTTTCACTTTCTTTTCCTTTGAGTTTAAACACATTTTGATACCTTGTTAGTTGAAGATCTGTGTTTTTACACAAATTTTTGATTTGCTTTATATCTTGTTCTATCGTGGCAATACTGACATTTAATTCATCCGCTAAACTGCTGATATCTATTTCATTTGTTTCATCAGTAATTGCTGTAAGAATATAAGCAAGCCTTGTAGACTGCTGATCTATATGTGAATCAAAAATATGAGCAGGATATTTAATCAATTGATATCCTTCTTTACCAGAGATGATAAAAGGTTTTGATTCACAATTAATCTGTTTAACATATTTTCTGATCATTCGATCACTGACATTTAAAACTTTTACTAATTCTTTTGAAGATACTGCTTCTTTTCTTTCACAAAGGATGTGAACCAGTTTTTGTTTATTATCCATACACATCTCCCATCACATTTAAATCTTTTACCATTATCAAGTATATTATATTTGTTTATTTATATCAAACAATTCCTATTCTGGCATAAAGAAAAGCCATTTTTGTTATTTTCAAAAATGACTTTCTCATGATTATGGCTGTAAAAAACTCAATTGTACTTTCTGTTTCTCTTCGTCAATATTATATACCCAGACTTTTACGATATCACCGACAGCAACTAATTCAGAAGGATGAGATACTCTTTGTTTACTCATTTTTGAAATATGTACCAAACCATCTTCATGTAATCCGATATCCACAAAGGCCCCAAAGTCCACAACATTTCTTACAACACCCTCCAGCTGTTGTCCAATGTGAAGATCAGATAACTCTAATACATCACTTCTTAACATTGGCTGGGCATACTGATCTCGATAATCACGTAATGGTGCCGCAATACTGTCTAATATATCTTTTACAGTATAGCTATCTGCTTCTAATGTTTCACACAGTTTTTCTACAGATGCTTCTTTTACTTTATCCGCAGCACTTGCACTGCCCATTTCTTCTTCTTTGATATCTAATTCTTTTAAAATCTTTTTCGCAAGATCATAGCTTTCCGGGTGAATGCTGGTACGATCTAACATTTCATCTCCATCTTCAATACGTAAGAAACCAGCTGCCTGTTCAAAGGCTTTTGCGCCAATCTTTGGCACTTTCTTTAATTCTTTACGATTATGAATTTCACCATGCTCTTCACGATATGCTACGATATTTTTCGCACAGGATGCATTCAATCCAGAAATATTCTTTAATAATTCCGCACTGGCCATATTGACATTGACACCAACACGGTTAACGGCTTTACTGACAACGAAATCTAATCGTTCCTTTAAACGTGCCTGTGGCAAATCATGCTGATACTGTCCAACGCCAATAGATTGTGGATCAATTTTAATCAATTCACTTAATGGATCCTGAATACGTCTTGCAATAGATATCGCACTACGCTGTTCTACATGCAGATCTGGGAACTCTTCACGTGCAAGCTTACTTGCGGAATAAACGGATGCACCTGCTTCACTGACGATTGTATAGGAAACATTTAAGTTATAATCTTTGATTAATTTTGCCACAAAAGCTTCACTTTCACGACTCGCTGTACCATTACCAATCGCAATGATATCAATTGGATATTTCTTTAGTAAATCCAGCATGATACGCTGTGATTCTTTTACTTTCGCATTTGGCTGATGAGGATAAATCACACTGACATCAATCATCTTTCCTGTATGATCAATTACCGCAAGCTTACATCCGGTACGAAAAGCTGGGTCAAATCCTAATACCATTTTATTCTTCATTGGTGGCTGTAATAATAGACGTTCTAAGTTCATGGAGAATACTTCGATAGATGCTTCATGTGCTTTTTCACTTAATTCATTACGAATTTCACGTTCCACGCTTGGAAAAGCTAATCGCTTCAACCCATCTTTTACAGCTTCTTCAATCAAATAATTTACTGGGCTTGTGCGCTTCTTAGTAAATTTATTGATTGTCCAGTTGATGATATATTCTTCATCAAAATCAATGGAAACATTTAATACTTTTTCTTTTTCCCCACGATCAATCGCCATGATACGATGGTTGGCAAGACTTGATACTCGTTCGCTGTATTCATAATACATTTTGTATACTTTTTTCTCATCTGTATGTTTTTTCTTGGCTTTTGTGACAAGATGTCCATATTTTTCCATGCTGTTTCTTATGCGTGAGCGTACCTGTGCATCATCGCTCGCCATTTCCGCAATGATATCTTTTGCGCCCTGCAAAGCATCTTCCATTGTTTCTACCTTATCATTGATATACTTCTTTGCCTCAGCTTCAATATCTGCCGTTCTAGGAAGTGTTAAGATCCACTCTGCTAATGGTTTTAAGCCTTTCGCAATCGCATCTGTTGCTCTGGTTTTACGTTTCTGTTGATATGGACGATAGATATCTTCTACCTGTGACAGCTTATCGGCTTTCATCACATCTGCCTTGATTTCATCCGTTAATTTACCCTGTTGTTCAATCAAACGCAATACATCCTCTTTACGTTTTTCCAGATTTACCTGATAAGCATAATTTTCCTGAATCACACGAATCTGTTCTTCATCTAATCCACCTGTTACTTCTTTACGATAACGGGCAATAAATGGTACAGTATTTCCTTCTTCCAGTAAGCCTAATGTATTTTTGATTTGCTTCACACTAATATTCAGTGCGCTGGCAATCGCTTCAATAATATGATCCATATGTATATCCTTTCCTTCATCTTTTGATGAATCCCATAAGACACATTATATCTAATTTTCATCAAAAAACAAGGCTGGACTTTTTCCTTGATTATGCTTTATGAACAAGCAGTTATATATGAAATATGATTTTACCTCATGAAAAGTGTTCATGATATACTATATAAAAAAACACCTATCATTGGTGTAAGTATTGTTTAGATACGATTCCATTCATAGGTGCTTATTTTATACTTCTTTGAACTGCATCTCAAAATAATCAAACATTTTATGAAACATTTCTTCCCTGCTAAACATATGATTTCCATCTCTAACAATGATACTATATACGATGCCATCTAATTGGAATATAAAATAATAAGCTGGTATTTCATCTTCACGTTGATTATCACTATAATATACGGTGATGTTTTCTATTATTTTCTTTTCCTTATTTTTTGATACTTCTGATAATGATGTTCCTTTTCTTGTGAACTGTGCAGTAGGATTGTTTTCATTTTCTTCATGAACGATATGAAAAGTACAGTAAAAATCCCTAAATCTAATTGGCGTACTAATCAATAAATCTTGATATTCAGATATATGAATTTTTTTGTCATTAACAATGTATTCTAATGGATCATAAAAATCATAGAAATCTATATGTTCTGCAGTTTTATATTCCTCTAATGATTGATATAGGTTAACTCTTGAATCTTTCCCATAAAAATGTGTTGAGTAAAAAATGTACATAGCAAGCATTCCTATAATCGCAGCAATTACGATATAAAACTTTTTTTTCATCGCCTTTATCCTTTCTATAAAATGGCAAACTTTTCATATAAAGATTTAGATAGTAAGACAAATATCTTTTCCTCCTATCTAACCTCCTTAGAATAGTAAATAAGATGATATCATAAAAGAAATTCAAATATCATATTTTTCAATTAAACGATAGCATTTTTAAGCAAAAAAATATATTCTCTTTTACAAAAAAGGGTTCTAATGAAAAAAACGGGATTGTATGACTTTATGAATGATATGCTTATAAAAAACAAGGCTGGACTTTTTCCTTGATTATGCTATGTGGTATAATAAAAAAAGTATTTTGAAATAGATGTGCTGATTGCGCAATCCATATAAAGAGGTAAAAGCCATGAATTATAAAAATTTCATTCACCCGCAGTTACGTAACAATGCTCATCGTGTTCCATATAATAAAGCAGTGATTTACATAGCCAATATTTTTCAAAGTATCGCTTTTCATATGAAGAAAGTTCCAAAAGGAATTAAGCACAGTAAATTTACGATACAAGTGAATCATTTGTCATTAAAAACCCATGTATTTGAACCAAAAGATAGTTCAATAAAACTACCATGCTTACTATATATTCATGGAGGTGCTTTTAGTTATAAAGCAAGTATGATTCACAAACACTATGCATGTCTTTATGCTTTAGAAACTAACTGTAAAGTATTTTTCCCTGATTATCATTTATTACCCAAATATCCTTATCCAACCGCTTATGAAGAAGTTCTCGCCTTATATCAATATCTTATGCATCATGGGGATGAGCTCAATATTGATATAAATCGTATAGGCATTGGTGGAGATAGTGCAGGTGCTTGTCTTTCAGCATTATTATGTAATCATATTGAAAAAGAAAACTTAATAACACCCTGTGCCCAAATGCTGATTTATCCAGCAGTGGATGCGGATATGCAAAGTGAATCCATGAAAAAATATACAGATACGCCAATATGGAATGCGAAAAATAATCAGCGTATGTGGAAAATGTATTTACGAAATTCAAATGAAGAAATGAAAAGAAATGCTTCCCCTATGCAAAATGTACTTCCTTCCAAAATACCAAACACCTATATGGAAACTACAGAATTTGATTGTTTACATGATGAAGGTATCTTCTATGGTCTACGTTTACAAGCTGCTGGTGCAAAGGTAATAATCAATGATACAAAGGGAACCTATCATGCATATGATGCTGCTATTCACAAAAAAATTGTCCATACACATGTAAAACAGCGTATATCGTTTTTAAATGATTGTTTTTATAAACGATAATAAACAGCTTTATAAAATTCTCTTTTATAATCTCTTTGGATAGGATACAATATGCATAAAAGAAATGAGGAAGATAGGTTATGAAAATCGAACAACCAAAGATTGGGTCGCTTTTAGATAAAGCAATAGATTTAGAAAGCTGTATTCATGAAGATCCTTATGTACAGGGAAAACTTTTTGAAGATATTATGGTTTCCTCTTTAGATGTGGAATGTTTACATTTGGATGGCTGTGTATTTAAGAATGTATTCTTTGAGGATTGTCATTTTCCATTAGTAGATATGGTAGATGTTGTTTTTGAGAATTGTGAAATCAGCAACCTGCATTTTGAAGAAGGTGCGATACATCGTACACAGTTTCTACATTGCCGCATTACCGGCATTGAGATCTTAGATTCTACGTTAAAAAATGTATATTTTAAAGAGTGTAAAGGAAATTATGCCAACTTGTCTGGCAACAAGTTTAAACAGACAGTTTTTGAAAACAGTGATTTCACAAGCAGTTCTTTCGTTCAGTGTGAATTTTATAAAACGATTTTTGACCGTTGCCGACTCAATGAAAGTGAATTTTACAATACAGCGTTATCTGGAATGGATCTTGCCAGCAGTGATATTGAAGGTATTGGCGTTACACAGGATAAATTAAATGGTGTCATTGTGAGTGAACAACAGGCCTTAGAACTTGTGAAGTTATTGGGTATTACAATTAAATCAGAACTTGCTGAAGATGATGAAAGGGGATGAATGCTCATCCCCTCTTTGTTATTTTGCGATATTTTCTACGATTTTCACAAGCAGCTCAACGCTTTTTTCCATTTCATCAATACATGCAAATTCATATTTTCCATGATAATTATATCCACCAGTACCAAGATTTGGACAAGGCAGTCCATCATATGTTAAACGTGCACCATCTGTACCACCACGAATCGCATGAGAGGTTGGTTCAATACCAACTTGTTTCATTGCTTCCTTCACTAAGGTAATGATAGACATATCTTTTTCAATAATCTGACGCATATTTGCATAACTGTCCTTGATGGTTAATGTAATTGTACCCTCTGGATATTTTTTATTTATATAATCTGCGGCATCTTTAAACTGCTGTTTCTGTTTTTCAAACAGAACTTCATCATGGTTACGAATGATATAAGAAAGCTGTGCATGCTCACATTCTCCATGCATATCTGTCAAATGATGAAATCCTTCATAGCCTTCTGTATAGGCAGGATTGTCAAAGACAGGCAATAAGGAATGAAATTCCATTCCCACAAGCAATGCATTGATCATTTTACCTTTTGCATCTCCTGGATGAATGCTTCTTCCTTGAATTTCTACTTCAGCACTAGCCGCATTGAAGTTTTCATAATCCACACTATCTACTTCTCCACCATCAACAGTATAAGCAAAATCTGCGCCAAATGCTTCTATATTAAAGTGATCAGCGCCACGTCCTACTTCTTCATCCGGTGTAAATGCCAGTTTGATTGTTCCATGTGGACAATCACTTTGCATAATAATTTCTGCCATACTTAATATTTCCGCAATTCCTGCTTTATCATCCGCACCTAATAATGTGGTTCCATCAGTGACAATTAATCGTTTGCCTTTTTTATCTTTTAAAGAATCAAATTCATCTGGTCCCATCTTGATATCTTTTTCTTCATTTAAAACGATGACACCACCATCATACTCGTCAATGATTCTTGGTTTGATATCCTTGCCACTCATATCCGGTGATGTATCCATATGCGCAATAAATCCAACTGTTTTTACACCTTGTTTGGTTGCTGGAATTGTTCCATATACAATGCCATATGCATCAACATACGCATCTTGTATTCCCATTTCTTTCATTTCTTCCACAAGTGCTTTCGCAAGTGTTAACTGTTTTAAACTGCTTGGTGTTGTAGTAGATGCTGGATCAGATTCTGTATCGTATCCAACATATTTTAAAAATCTTTCTGTAACGTTCATATTTACCATCCTTTTTTCATTTATTTCCTTATGTTATTGTATCCTAACCATCCCTCTTTTTCAATCAGAATCATTTGATATCGCTCAATTGATATTCCCAATCATATTTATAAACATCATTTATGATTTCTCTTATGACTTTACAGGGACTTCCATATGCCACAACATTGGCTGATATATTTTAAATCATATCTTTTATGCATTTCTGTTTTCCATTTTGATGACTTAGTTTTAGATAATGCATACGATATTTGATTTCATCGATATCCATTGTAAAAACTATCGATACTTTTAAATTGATTAGGCAAAAGAAACTGTCAACTTAAAAAGCGGCAGATTACCTGCCGCTTACTACCTTGGTTTTACTTTAATTCAATCAGATATTTATGCAGATTATAATAGATACTTTTATAATCATCCTCCATAATACGAATGGTTTTCTGCATTTCTTCATCTAAAGTAAAATGAGAGTCATCAAAATCACGAATGGCTTTTTCTCCCATTTCAATACTTTTTACTGCTTCTGCGATCACTTCTGTATCATTCATCAATGACAGATTTTTTATTTTACTCATCATTTCTGCCATAGAACCCATCATACCAGCATCATCCGCAGCATCCCCGCCATTGGTATTGATTTGTCTTGTCAATTTTCTTTCATGAACTTTTAAAATACGCAGAATACGATCAAATTCTAATTTCAATTCTTCACTTTTCAATTTACCTGCCAGATTTTCAAATACGCCTGCGCCCATATGACATCCTTTCAATAATTGATTTAATTCTTCCATTAACTTTTCCTTATCCATTATCATCACCTCATCTTTAGTATGCTTCGATAAATTGGAAAAACACACTTTAATTTTTCATTTTTGTACAGTTTTTCTTATCTTTTTCTTAATTTCCATGAATTTTCATTTTATGGTAGGAAAGCGGATACGAAACAGGATATAATGATAGTAAGAATTTATGAAAGGAAGTCCATCATGAAAAAAATATTAACGATCGGCATCTGTTTCATGATGCTGTTATTATGTATACAGCCATTATCCGCAAAAGAAGATACATTAAGTGATGATGCGAAATATCATGTTGTAAATGTCACAAAAGATGGCACAACAGAAATTATTAAAACATATGATTCCTATGGGGAAGCAAAAGTTTCTCATACGTTATTAAAAAACCAATACAACAATCTGGGAATTACCTATGGTACATCATTTTTGACTATTGAATATGGTGTTGTCGGTTTTGAAAAGGCGGATGATTGCAGCTTCAATGTTGAATATCGCAATGATGCCAATGGAAAAGATGGGTATACCAATGGCTGCTATGGCGCAGATGCGGCTTTTCTTGAATACAATTATGGAGATAATCAGGTAAAATTCATGTTGAGTGGTGTTATTGGATGGGCAGAAGGTAAGGATGTTACGATTTATCCCATCGAACAAGTATCCAAAAGCAGTACGTATTCTGTCAAAGACGGCTATTTATATCACCATATATCTTCTGATATCCATGCGTTAGATTATGATACCAGTGTAAAGCTTGAAAAAGATGTGAGCGGACTTAGTGAAGGAAAAACATATTACAGCTATGATGGACATTATTTTTATGAAGATTTTAGAAAGATGATCAATGATTATCGTGATGATACACATAAACAATCTAAAAATAAAGACTCTCCTTTCTATAACTATTTCCAGTATATTTCTCAAAGAACCACCAGTAATTATCAAAAAGAAGATCTGGACGCATACTTTAAAGATCAATTGGCAATCAATCATTCCATCACATCTTTTTATGATAAGGATAATCAGATTCATGATATTCTGACACAATCCAATTTGCCACAGGCGATTAGTGCCTTTCTGCAATATCAAAATCAATATGGCGCAAATGCCTTGTTGAATCTGGGATTATCCATGAATGAAAGTGCAACCGGTAAAAGTGTACTGGCTTATCAGCGCAATAACCTGTTTGGACATGCAGCATATGACAGTGATGTAGAAAAAAATGCCAGTCGTTATCAAAGTATCAACGCAAGTGTCTATGCGCATGATGTTCAATATATCTCAAAGTCATATACCAATCCTGATGAATTTCCCTATGCTGGTGGATTCTTTGGGGATAAAAGTGCAGGCATGAATGTAAAATATGCTTCTGATCCATATTGGGGAGAAAAAGCAGCCCAATATGCAATGGAAATTGATGAAGCACTTGGTGGCAAAGATCAATCACAATATGCTTTAGGAATCAGTAATCAGAAAGAAATCAGTGTGTATACAAGTGCAGATACGAAAAGTAAAAAGCTTTATACTATTGAAAAAGGCGCAACCTTTAGCTTTGTTTTATTGGAAGAAATAAAAAACAAAGATGGTCAATGGTATCGTGTACAATCAGATATCGCATTGAATAAAGATAGAAAACGTGTAAACGATGGAACATATTCCTTCAAAGACAGTTATGGTTATATCAAAGCTGAAAACATACAGACCATAATTCATCCAAAACAACTATCTGATGTGAATTATATCGATATTACCTTTGACGCAAACGGCGGTACATTTTATCCTGATCAAAAAAGTGTTACATTACAGGTAAAAAATGGTATCATACCTAGTGTTACGACTCCTATCAAAGTACACGCATTATTCAAGGGATGGGATAAAGAGGTACAAGCTGCCACAGAAACTACGACTTATCGGGCAGTTTATGATCAGGTGAAAGATGTTACGATATCTAAAAAACCGAAAACAAAGTATACTTATCAGGAATTGTTAGATGTAAAAGATGGCATGCTTAGTATTACGTTTGAAAATGGCGATAAAAAAGAAGTCGCAATAGAAAGTGAAATGGTATCAGGCTATGATAGTAAAAAGACAGGAAAACAGGTGTTAGATATCACTTATGCCGGATACACCATACATTATGAAATAGAAGTAGATAAAGATAGTCAAAAGAAAAATGAAACATTATCTTCCACAGCAGATGAAATCATTAAAAATTATGCTGGAAAACGTGATTTAAGTGAAGAATCCATGGAACAGCTGGAACAATTTCAAAAAGATATGCGGGGCGCTGATGTAAATATCTTCACTGCTGCCCAGATTCGTATGCTGGATCAGATCTTTCAGGAAAACCTGCATCCTTCTTACAGTGTTGTGATCAAAGATAAAAGCCATGACCTTGCGGTATCCGGGTTATCTTTAGCCATACAGGATGAAAGCTTTTTAAATCACTTGTTCCCTAAAACGATTATCTTACAGGTAAAAGATACAATTGGAAAAGAACAAAAAGCTCTTGTGGAAAAGGTTGCGGATGCCAATTATGTTCGCCTGGATGAATGTTTTACGATATCAGGAAAAAATGATTTTGGCAGTCTACAGGGAAAAAGTGAAATGCTTTTCTCTATTCAAAAACCTAAAGAACATAACTATCGTCAATATCGTATCTATTACATTGATGGTGAAGATGTATATCAGCTGCCCACAAGCCAGACAAAAGATCGTATTATCTTCCAGAGTGAACATATCGGAAGTTTCGCGATTGTTTCAACTACCAATACCCGTTTGCAGGAAAGTGATAATATTATTGAAAATAACAGTATCAAGACAAATGGCACAAACTATATTATGCGTTATCTAATAGTGCCTTGTGTGATTCTTCTGATATTATTATCCTTATATATTGCATTGCGGATCTATATGAAAAAACACCGGCTACAGTTTCGGTGGAAGAAAAATAAAAAAAGAAAGAAATTAACAAGAGGTGAACGACATGAAAAGAAATGAAATTGAAACAGAACTTACATGGGATTTAAGTGGATTATTTAAGGATCAGAAAGCCTTTGATGATCAATTCGAAAAAGCAAAGGCATATATCCACAAGCTATGCCAGTTTAAAGGACATATCGCGGATAGTAAAAACAGCTTTATCGCCTTCATGAATACACGTGAGGAACTTATGCGTTATATGGAAAACATCGAAGTATATGCCAGTATGTGTGTGGATGTGGATTCAGAAAATGAAGCTGTACAGGAAAATTTGTCAAAGGCAAATAGTCTGATTGATTTACAGACAAGCTCTTTAACCTTCATTGACAATGAAATTATCGCATCAAAAGATGCTATTGAAACTTATCTGAAGGATGATGATTGTAAAGATTTCCGTTATGCGATGTCTGAAATCTTTCGTACCATTCCTCATCGCTTAGATGAAAAAACAGAAGCCTTATTGGGAGATGTTGTCACATTGGCAAAATGCCCAGAAGATACCTTTAGAAGTTTTCCTTTAAACTTTGAGCCAGTCATTGTAGATGGGAAAGAAGAATTCTTAAATGGCGCTACTTATATATCCTTCCTTCAAAATAAAGATGTAAATGTTAGAAAACAGGCCTTTGAACATTACTTTAAAGAATATCAAACATACCAAAATGTCTTTATGAATACACTAAGTGCTCACGCAAAAGGACAAGTTCTGCTCGCAAAAGCAAGAAACTTCAAGAATGCATTATCTGCCAGCCTGTTTGAAGATGGTGTAGAAGAAGATTTATTCCATAAAGTATTATATATGGGAAATGAAAAATACCATGACTATGTACAAGAATATTTCTCATTACGTAAAGAAATACTACAACTAGATGTACAACATGTTTATGATATTCAATTAGAATTGGTAAATGAAGTGGATGTGAAGTATACCATTGATGATTGTTTTGATATTATGGATGAAGCATTAAAGGTTTTAGGGGATGATTATATTCAACTACTGCACAAGGCAAAAGCTGAACGCTGGATTGATTTTATGCCATGTAAAGGAAAACGCAGTGGTGCATATTCCTGGGGTACTTACGATTCTAAGCCATACATCATGACCAATTTCAATGGAGATTATGAATCTTTAAGTACACTGGCACATGAATTGGGACACTCCATGCATTCCTATTTTTCATGGGAAAACAATCGTGCCATGAATAGTGGTTATCGTATCTTTGTGGCAGAAGTCGCAAGTACAGTAAATGAAGTCTTATTGAATGACTATTTGTTGAAAACAAGCAAAGATAACAACTACAAAGCTTATATCCTCAGCAATCTTTTAACACAGTTAATCGGTACACTGTATCGTCAACCGATGTATGCGAAATTTGAATATGATCTGCATACATGGGTAGAAAATAAAGAAGTCATTTCTTCACAAAAGATTACACAGCATTTCCTTGATTTAAATAAACAATATTTTGGAGATAGTGTAGAAGTCGATGATTTACAACGCTATGGCTGTTACTATATTCCACACTTCTACTACAACTTCTATGTTTATAAATATACTCTGGGAATGTCAGTGGCATTATCCTTTGTGAAACGCATCCAACAAGGAGATGTACAGGCTTATCGTGAATTCCTTACAAAAGGTGGAAGTGAATCACCTTTAGATGAATTGATTCATGCTGGTGTTGATCCAAGAGATGATCAGGTATATGATGATGCCTTCACATTCTTCAAAGAAACCTTAGATCAATTTAAAGAGCTGGTGAAATAAAACAAGGAGTATGTTCCTAATACAGGGAACATACTCCTTTACTATTAATATGAGAATTTATCATAGTATTCCATATCTTCTAATACACTGATATCTTCGATTGGATTTTCATCTAAGCGTAATTCATACAAATTTTTCAGCTTGGAAAGCGGTGTAACATCGGTTACATAATTTGCCTTCAATGTTAAAGAGCTTAGATATTGGCAGCTCACCAATGGACTTAAATCCATAACACTGTTGTGATCTAAACGCAAACGTGTCAGATTGCACAATTTCTTTAATGGATTTAAATCTTCGATTACATTGCCATATAAATCAATAGAACTTAGATTGGTCAGATCTTTCAATGGTTTTAAATCACGGATGTCATTATTGCTTAATCCTAAACATTCCAGATTGATCATACCTTCTAAAGAGTCAATATGACGGATATCATTATTGCCAACATCCAAGGTTGTCATTTTATCACAGCCTTTTAAAACATCAATATTTTTAATCTGATTATTATATACATTCAATTCTTCCAGCTGTTTTGCATTCTTTAAGAAATCAATACTTTTCAAGAAACAAAAGCTTGCTTTAAAGTATGTCAGATTTTTCATTTCTTCTAATACTTCTGTATGTGTGACACGGTTTTCTGAAATATCCAGTTTTTCAAGTTTTGTCAATCCCTTTAAATTACGAAGGTCTGTCAATCCACCCTGGATAATACGAAAATCTTTTAATTTCTTCAGCTTCTTCAAGAAAGAAAAATCTTTGACATGATTAAATGATAAATCTAATGTTTCCAGATTTGGGAATTCCGCAAGCATACTGCAATCCACCAAATATTCATTGTTTGTTAAGTTTAATGAACGAAGTGTATCTTTACAATACTGTAAAGGACTTAAATCAGAAAACAGGTTTGTGGATAAGTCTAATACTTCAATGTGTTTCAAATAAGTTAAATCACTGATATCATACAGCCACATCTTATTCATATGTAATTCTTTTAATTCATCCAGCATGCCCAGTATGGATAATGGGAATGGTCCGTTTTCAATACCAACATATAACTTCTTTAATTTCTTTACATTTTCCAGATAAGACAGATTATCTACCTTACTGCGTTCCAGATTCAATTCTTCCAGATTAATCATACCTGCAAGGGCAGAGATATCCATGGTATACAAATTATTTCTTGAGATATCCAAACGTAACAGCTGACGATATTCACGAAGAGCCTGAATATCACGCAGCATATTTTTAGACAGATTTAAATATTCTATCTCCCTCAAATCCTTGATTGGTTCTAGATCTTCAATGCTGTTTCCGCATAGATCTAAATAATCCAGATTAATGGCATATTGTAAACCATCAAGTGAAACAATGCCGGCTGAACGGGCAGATAACGTCGTTAATTTTTCCATCTGCTTCTCATCTATGGCTTCCTGTGGTATCTGTAACGTACGGGCAATTGCCGCCGCCAGCATTTCATCTTTTATGATCATAACAGATTCCTCCAATCTATTCGTATGTCTGTTTATATTATACCCCAATTTTAAGATTTCTGAAACTGCTTTCCTGTTTTTTATAAAGGGATTTTTGATACAAAAATAAAAACGTAAGCGTTTTACGTTGACAACACACAAAAAAAGTGATAAGGTATATAAGTAATAAAAAGCAATAACTATGATTTCACGATTCTGGAATTGTATTTATTCTCTAATGTACAATGATCTAATCGTGATTTTTTTATACATTTGAGGGCTTCTTATTCAACACTTATAGGAGGTACGAAAAATGAGTACAGGTAAAGTAAAATGGTTTAACGCAGAAAAAGGATACGGATTTATCACTTCTGATGAAGGAAAAGATATCTTCGTTCACTACACAAGCATCAATGCTGATGGTTACCGTTCTTTGGAAGAAGGACAGAAAGTAACTTTCGACGTTGTTGAAGGTGATCGCGGTCAGCAGGCTGCTAATGTTTCTGTAGAAGCTTAATTAACCAAAACAATACCGAAAACGTTGGTCTTAAGATCAACGTTTTTTTTATATTGAACATGGACTTTCACTATACAATAAAACGAAGAAATGATAAAATAAAAGTAGAAGAAGGTGATACCAATGGATCGCTTAGAACTTATTCGTATCGAAACTGACAAGATTATTCAAAAGCTGGCTAATGAGGAAAATCGAAAGTTTGCCTATTTGCATAGTTATGGTGTTTCTCAATGTGCCATTTGTCTGGCAACTGTAAGGAAACTTGATGTTGAACTTGCCGGTGTCGCTGGTATGTTACATGACATTGCAATTTATGCAGAAAATTGTCCTCATAAAGATCATGCACAACGAAGTGCTGTTTTAGCAAAATCTATCTTAGAAGAATCAAAACTGTTTAAAGAAGATGAAATAATCGCCATCACAAGTGCAATTGCCACGCACTCAGATAAAATGTCCCGTACAGATTCCCGTTTTGCGGAAATGTTGAAAGACAGTGATGTATTACAGCATTATCTGTATAACCCAAATATTGAGTTACAGGAAAAAGATCGCTATCGTTTATATTATCTATTAGAGGACTTAAAAAAGATGCATCAAAAAGGTGAAGCATCCTAAGCAATACTTAGGGCAGCCTCACCTTTTTTCTTTTGTTTCCAAAGAAATGTAACGCTCACAAGCAATGTAACTGATTCACATACAAGTGTCGCATACCAAATACCATCTCCCTGAAACAGATATCCCATCAATAATACGCTTAACGCAATCATGATAAAGCCTCTTAATACGGATATCGTAAAGGAGTAACGACTTTGTTCACTCGCCGCAAAATAACCACTGGCAACAATGTTATATCCGATAACCAGATAACATAAGGAGTATTCCCGAAAAGCTTTGACACTTTCATTAAACAATTCCCCACTTGATGAATCAAGAAAGATCGATACAAGTAATGGTGTCAATATCAAACAAATGGCAAGGGATACAATGGAAGTCAACAGTGTAGATATAAAGCCATATCGTAAAAACAACGCACATGTTTTGGGTTCTTTTTTACCTCGATAAAAGCTTACAAGTGGCTGCATTCCCTGGGAAATACCAGTAAATGTCATCATAACAATATTATAAATATACGTAATGATCGTATAGGTTACGATACCATCATCTCCAATATATTTCAATATCGCATGATTAAATACAAATACAATAAATCCCGCAGATAATTCATTCATAAAGTCTGCTGTTCCAATGGGAAGGATACGTTGATAGATAGATAAATCCAATCTGCATTTTATCCAGTGGATACTGCCTTTACGTTTGATGAAATGGTGGAAAAACACACCAAATGTTAATACCTGGGATAATCCAGTCGCAATTGCCGCTCCCTGAATTCCCATCTTACATAATACCACCAACACATAGTCCATGACGATATTGGTAATGGCACCAATGGCAATGGCTGCTGTAGTAAGCTTTGGAAAACCATCGGTTTTGACTAGTACTTCTAAGGAATAGGATACAATAAAGAAGAATGAAAACCAGATGATGATTCCCAGATAGTTTTTTACATAAGGCATCGTGACCTCACTGGCACCCAGAAAGAAAGCCAGTGTATCCAGATTTAAATATGCCAGAAAGGTAATCAAAACTGCAGATATTGCCAATACAAATGTATTGATCGTAAATACTTGGTTTGCTTTATCTAATCGATTTTCTCCACGATAAATTGCCACAACCGTGGAGGTTCCTACAGAGAATAGTATAGAAAAAGCAAAAATAAAGTTGATGTATGGCATAGAAATATTTACTGCGGATAATGCATGCTCTCCAACAAAGCGTGCAACATAGATGCCATCCACCATCGTATAAAGATTAAATACCAGCATACTGACAACACTTGGTATTACAAATTTTAAAAACTGTCTTTTTTTATTCATAATTCACCTCTTGCCTGTTCATTATAAACCCTGGTATAATACTAGAGTCAACCTCAATTTTCATCATCCCGTATACATCTCATGTGATTGCGCTATCATTCACAACATTGCAGTATACTTGATGTGGTGTTAAGATGAAGAAAAGAGGTGATGTTTATGCTATGGCAAAACGAACTGCATCATAATATCACAACCATAGAGGAATTATCCAAGTACTATCATTTTACAGAAGATGAAAAGAAAAAATTAAATCGTCTGTTGGAACAATTCCCTATGTCCATCACACGCTATTATTTATCTTTGATCAATAAAGATGATCCTCATGATCCTATTGCCCGTATTGCTGTTCCTAGTCTACAAGAATTTCATTTGGAAGGTTCTTTTGACACCAGTGGTGAAAAAGAAAACACCAAAGTTGTTGGTCTACAACATAAATATGCGCAAACTGCATTAATTCTTTCCACCAATCAATGTGCTTCTTATTGCCGGCATTGTTTCCGAAGAAGGCTGGTAGGTTTATCTGGTGATGAGATCATGAAACGCTTTGATGCCATTGAGAACTATGTGGCTGAGCATAAGGAAATCAATAATATATTGATCAGCGGTGGAGATTCTTTATGTCAGGATAATCATATGATTAAACGCTACTTAGATACCTTTTCTAAAATGGAGCATTTGGATTTTATCCGTTTTGGGACCAGGATTCCCGTTGTATTTCCACAACGTATCATCAATGATCCAGAACTTGTGACTATGTTTCGTGAATACAACAATATCAAACCGATTTATATCGTAACCCATTTTAACCATCCTCGTGAAATCACAAAGGAATCCACACTTGCGGTTAAATTATTAAGAGATGCTAGCATCATTGTGAAAAATCAAACAGTATTGTTGAAAGGTGTCAATGATGATGCGAATACTTTAGCACAACTTTTACAGGGTCTAACCCGAATCGGTGTAGTACCATATTACATTTTCCAATGTCGCCCTGTCTGTGGTGTAAAAACTCAATTTCAAATACCGCTGGCACTTGGCTATGATATCGTAGAAAAAGCCAAGGCACAACAGAATGGTCAGGGAAAATGCTTAAAGTACATCATGTCACATCAAAGTGGTAAAATTGAAATCACAGGCAAGATCGATGATACCCATCTCATGATGAAATATCATCAATCCAAAGATCCAAGCCAATATGGTATTACCTATATCAAGGAGCTGCCAGTGGATGAAACATGGCTGAAAGAAGATCATTTATAAAGAATAAGGAGAGGCTTATGAAGAACTACTATAAGATTAATGAAATCAGTAAGCTTTATAATATCGGTGTAGATTCTATCCGTTATTATGAAGAGCTTGGCATTCTGCATCCAAAACGTGCTAGTAATGGATATCGCCAATATACAACCAATGATATCCACCGGCTAAATGTCATTCGTGATTTAAGAAGTCTTGGCTTTTCTATGCAAAGCATTAAAGCATATCTGGAAAATCAAAGTATTTCTTCTTCCCTTGCCTTTATGGAAAAAGAAGAAAAAATCATCAAGGAAAAAATTAAAGAATTAAAACGCATTGAAGAAAGTGTAAAAATCAGAAAGAAATCACTTCGTCAAAGTCAGAAGATCATCCCCAACCAAATACAGAAGGAGCACTTTCATAAACGTAAATGCGTTGCGTTAAAGAGTTCTACCAATCGAAGTGATGCGGATTTACAGCTGGTTCGTTTATCAAAAGAATATGAAAAGAATCTGTTTATCATCGGTAATTTCAATACCGGTTATTTCCTTGATATGAGTGATGAGAATGATATTCATCCACACAGTGTATTTATTGTGGGAGATAATCTAGAATCTTATGAGTTTTTATTACCAGAAGGAGATTATCTGACGTATTATTATAAAGGAAAACGTGATGAAAGCAACACCTATATCAAAGCGTTATTAACCTATGCCCATACACATGGTTATGAAATAGATGATTATGCAATGGAATTCTTTATCATTGATGATCATGAAACCAAGATTGAAGAAGAATTTATCACACAACTACAAATCAAAATCAAATGATTAGATTATAAAAAGTGGAAAACGAACGCTAAGCGCTCGTTCTCCACTTTTTTGTACCTTATTCTTTTTTTGGCTCTGGCAGGATATGCGTAAGAGGCAGCATCCCCTTACGCAATCCCTATGAAACTGAATGATCATATCGAATCAAGAGAAGGAAAGAGTTAATATGAATTGCAACTGACCATTCAGTAATCAACTACATAATTCTATTTTCAGTTTCTGGATCAAAGAAATGTACTTTACTTAAATCCATTGTCAATGCGATTGTTTCATGAGGTTTCGCTTCAATTCTAGCCGCAACCTTCGCATTCATTGGCTGATTGTGGAAGCTTCCATGAAGGATATATTCATGTCCTAACAATTCACTGACTTCCACATGGAAATCAAATGCTGCACTTGGATAAGTTTCCGCAACAATACCTTCTCCATGTAAATCTTCTGGACGAATACCCATGACTAGCTCTTTGCCTTCATATGGCTGTAAGCTTTCAATAAACATATCCGGAACGATGATTTCCTGTCCATCTGTAACGAATTTTTTATGAGTATATGTACCTTTCACAAAGTTTGTTGCTGGTGCTCCCAGGAATCCTGCGACAAACATGTTAGCAGGATTGTTATAAATTTCTTTTGGTGCCCCAATTTGCTGGATATATCCACCTTTCATAACAACGATACGATCGGCCATTGTCATGGCTTCTGTCTGATCGTGTGTTACATAAATAGAAGTAGCTCCGATTCTTTCATGCAGTTTGATAATTTCACTACGCATCTGTACACGCAATTTTGCGTCCAGGTTGGAAAGTGGTTCATCCATTAAGAATACTTTCGCATTACGAACGATTGCACGCCCCAGCGCAACACGCTGACGCTGTCCACCAGATAATGCTTTTGGCTTACGATCCAAATATGGTTCAATTTCCAAAATTTTAGCTGCTTCACGAACACGTTTGTCAATTTCTTCTTTTGGTGTTTTACGAAGCTGTAAACCAAATGCCATATTGTCATAGACACTCATGTGTGGATATAATGCATAAGACTGGAATACCATGGCGATATCACGATCTTTAGGTTCTATATCATTCATCAGTTTCCCGTCAATGTAAAATTCTCCTGCAGTGATATCCTCCAAACCGGCAATCATACGAAGTGTTGTAGATTTTCCACATCCGGAAGGTCCTACGAATACAATAAATTCCTTGTCTTTGATCTCTAAATTGAAATCAAATACAGCCTGAACGTTATTGTCATATACCTTATCTATATGTTTTAATGATAATTCTGCCATATCGTTACCTCCTATTTATACTTTTTGTTGTAGATATATAATTCCACAAGCAGTCCGGCTAATCCAAGTAGTTCCATACCTAAATTGCCTAATGATACGGTTTTTTGTCCGACAATGATCATTCCCAGGAATACGAAGAACAAGATTGCCATTACGATATTTTTAACAATGTTACTTTCCATCATTCATCACCATCCATCGAATTTCTCCAGGTGCCAGTGTCACACTGGTCTTGTTGCCTTCACCATCATATACATTTGTAACTTGTTCACGATTGGTATTATTTAAGATTGCATACGTACCACTCTTTGGATAAGCATGTACTTCACAATATAAATTATCCGCATACCATTTTCTAAACTCTGCTTCTTTATCAGCTGCATAATATAATGAACGCATCAGAATTCTTGTATTCTGTTCACTATATGGAAGTCCTGCGATATAAACACAGCGACCTTTTCCATATGTGTGTGTACTTAAATGTACTTCTCCATTACTATAAGAGATGATTTGTGTATCTTCACTTAGTGCATAGATATTTTTCATACCTTCGCCAAAGTTTAAATCTTCCACAACATCTTCCGTAATGAAGTGCTGCTCTACTGGTGTATGGAAATATTTATCTGTATGTAGTGTAAAGCCAAGTTCTTTATCTACACCAAATGCATCCGCAAGCTGGAAGAAATGTCCACCTTTTTCAATTGCTGTTGGTTCACCGATACCTACAAGTCCACCACCATTGTATACCCATGCACGAAGCATAGATACCAGTTTTTCATTATTCCATACGCTTCCACCAGAGAATGCTGTACCAGCATCACCTGCGTTGATGATTACATCGATATCTTCTGGGATACCATGTGCCAACACTTCATCAAAACTGATAAATGTTACATCCACACTTGCGCCTGATAAGCTTTCCAGCATACCATTGTAGGAATAAATCTGTTTACAATATAATCCATGTGCGACCATATAAGGATGCCAGCTGCGTAAAGATCCCCAGCTGTTTAATATCGCAACCCTTAAGCCACAATAAGGTTCATTTTCATGTACATGATCATAAATATAACGGAATTCATCACAAACTTTTTCAATATAATCCACAAATTTCGGGAATTTATATGCTAAGCTTGGATATCCGCCATAACCAATACGATCAATTGGTTTACGCATGATTGCACGTCTTGCGCATAACCAGTTGTCTACTGCTTCTGGAATTGGATCATTTCCTTCATAGAAGGTATCCGGGAAGAAGTAAGGCAAGAATCTTCCTTCATGATATTTTACACCAGGAATATCTGAAATCAAACGAAGTGTTGCCCCATTACCCACAGAACCAACCACTGCATCTAATCCGATTTCCGGGAAGTATTTGCCATAAGGCTCTGTACCAATCCAGTTATCTCCTAAAAACATCATAGCTTCTTTGCCGGCAGCATGCGTCAATTCCACAAGCTCTTTGGCTTTATCTTTTACAAAGCGCTGCTGCATATCGATATAATCCAGATACGCTTTTGTTGGTACACAGAATGTAGAGTTGTAATATCCATTCTGTACAAAGTCTTCTGGACGTAGTTTATATCCATATTCTTTTTCAAATGCCAACATTGCTTCTGTAGAAATACTTGCACCATATCCACACCAGTCAACGAATTTTTCTTTCGCACGGGCATTAAAGATCAATGTGAAGTGATAGAAGAATGTTGTGAAACGGACAACATCTGTATCTGGATTATCTTTCAACCATTGTTTCAGATAATCTACAACATATTGTGCAGATGCTGGTTTTCTTACATCAAATGGGATTTCATGAGGTTTATCTCCCCAGTCATTTGTGATATGGTTATACATCTGTGTTGGATCCCATAAGATATATGCTAAGAAAGATACTGTGTATTCATGGAAAGGTATGACATTGTTGACTGTTACGATGTGATGTTCTTTATCATAGTCCCAATTTGCTGGATCCACAACTTCATCCGTTGTACGATCCATCACTTCCCACCATACTTTTGGATCATGATCATAATCAGGTGTTACCTGTTGATCAAAATATTCTTTCGCAAATGCAATGCTTACCTGATTCTCAGTAGCTAATGTATAAGCGCTCATCAGATAAATCTGCTGGCATTCTTCCATATGCTGCTGAGCAAATTCATTATGACCTCTTGCTACAAAATATGTTGTATAAATTTTAGCATCCAGATGTTTGATGTCATCATCCAGCTTTGTTCCATCACTGTCACGAATGGCATCCGCACCCCAGCGGTTTAATAAATCTTTCGTTTGCTCAAGAAAATTTGATTGACTTGGCAATGTTACTCTACCCTTTGTTTTTCCCATAATCTAAACTCCTAATCTTTCAGACCACCAAGGCTCATACCTTGTGTCAGTTTCTTTTGTACTAAAATGTATAGAATCAGCGTTGGTACCATGACGATAACTAAGCCGGCATACATGACACCAAAATCTGCCTGTGACCTTTGAGAAGCCATCAGGAACTTCAATCCTACAGCCAATGTGGAGTTTTCTTTTTCCATCAATGTAAATGCTACGATATATTCATTCCAGAAGGATAAGAACTGGAATAAAATAACGGTAATGATACTTGGACGAGCCATTGGAATCATAATCTTAGTCATAGTTTTAAAGTATCCACATCCATCAATCAAGGCTGCTTCTTCATATGCCTTTGGAAGAGTCTTGAAGAATCCACTTAACAGATAAATCGTAAATGGAAGAGATGTAGATGCATAAACAATGGCAAGAACCAGCTTATTATTTAATAAGAAGTTCGTTAATCCCAATGCTTTATCCACATTAAATAACATCAGATAAATTGGCAATACAATGTAGTTTACGTTAACAAATAACCCCGCCATAAACAACATATTCGCTGCTTTTTTCCCTTTAAAGTTAAATCTTGCTAATACATAAGAAGCTGGCAATGCAACGATTAATAAAATAACCAAAGCCATTGCAGTTACCATAACTGAGTTGATTAGATAATCACCCATATGTGCTTTGGTAAATGCCGTTGCATAATTACTCCATAATAATACTTCTGGTAATGTCCAAGGATCACCAACAAGCTCTAATTGACTTTTTAAACTTGCTAAGAATACCCAGGCAATAGGTACAACGATTGTAATCGCAAATACGATCATTGCAAAGTATACAAATATTTTATACCAGGCATGTGATGACATTTTTTCTTTCTTTTTCATAATTCACCCCTCCTAGTATTCTAACACTTCTCGATTTGTGATCTTGTTCAAGATACCTGCAAGACCAAATGAGAAAATAAATACACAAACACCGATTGCCATACCATAACCGAAGTTACCACCAAATGCTTGTTTATACATATAGTTTAATGCAACTTCTGTGCCTAATGCACCATCGGTATTGATCTGTACATACATGAAACTTAAGTTGATTGTTGAAATTACGAAGAATGTCAATGTTGTACGGATATTGTCCCAAATCAATGGAAGTGTAATCATAAAGAACTGTTTTAACTTTGAAGCGCCCTCTAATGAAGCTGCTTCATATAAGTTTTCTGGAATAGAAGTCATACTTGCCATATACATTACCATATAGTATCCAATTGCCTGCCATACAAGGGCTGCGATAATGGAATACAATACGATATCCGGATTACCCATCCACTGCTGTGTCAATCCATCCAGATGAAGTGTTACCAACAGGCTGTTTAACAAACCATTGCTTGGTGCATAGATTGCTGAGAAGATACCTGCAATAACAACAATGTTCAAAATATTAGGAATATAGAAGATTACTCGGAAAATATTTTTTCCTTTGAAATTTTCTCTTGTCAATAGAGTCGCAAACAAGATTGCTAATATGACTGTAAATAATGTTACGATGACAATAATCAAAATTGTATTCTGTAAGGATTCAACAAATGTCATATCACTCATCAATTCCTTGAAGTTGCCTAATCCAACGAACGTTTCCGGACTTACAAATTTTGGCTTTTCAAACATGGAAATCCTAAATACCTGAAGTGTTGGATAAACCATAAATAAGCATACCAATATGATTGCCGGAGCCAGACATGCAAATACAAATCTTTTTTGTGCTTTCTTTTTTGTCATGGATGTTCCTCCTTTTATTCTTTTAAAAAGCGATGAGTAATTAGCTCACCGCTTTAAAGTTTATTAATTACTGTAGTAGTTTATTTAGTTGCAACTGGGTTTGCTTTTAATTTCTTCCAGAAATCAGTCAACTGTTTCTGCCATGCAGCTGCATCTGATTTACCATTAGCGATATCGTTAATTGGTCCATATACTACGTCTTTAAATTGTTCTTTAACTTTTGTAGTGTCATAAGGAGCGTAAGCACCTACAGATGCACGTACGTTTTCGTTATCATAAATACCATAGAATTCTTTTGTTAATGGATCAGAAATCTTATCTTTAGCACCCTGAATAGGAACTACCAAACCATATTTCATCATAATATCAGCACCTGCGTCAGAATAGATAAATTTCAAGAATTCTTTTGCATCAGCAATGTTAGCAGCTTGCTTTGGAATCCACATTTGTTCTGTGAACGCTGTAGCAACTCTTTCTCCGCCTTTTTCAAATGCAGGAAGTGCCATTACACCCCAGTGGAAATCCTTAGGTGTAGTTTTTTCCATTTCACCAACTACCCAAGAACCGTTAGGCATAAACAATGCTTTTCCATCAAGAACAGCCTGCTGGTTGTTAGTGAAACCATCTTTTGTATTCGCATTAGCTACTGTATCTGACCATAAGTAATTACTTACTAATTTAGAAATAGTTTCAGTTACTTTCTTACCATTGTCAGAATCCCAAGTACCGTCTTCATATTTCAATGCTTTTGTGAAATATTCTAATCCGCCAACCTGGTCTAACATACCCATTAATGTAGTATCGAAGTATCCAGCCTGTGGATATGTAAATAATGCGATTCCATCTTTCTTAGCTTGTTCGCCTAATGCCCACATATCATCCCAAGTTTCAGGTAATGCATATTTCTTACCTTCACCAACAAGGTTTGTGTTATAGTAGAATCCAGCTGGTGTATAGCTGATTGGAGCCAGATAGTTCTTTCCATCTCCCATATACTGAGAAACAGAACTATTAACAAATGACTTGTCAACTTTATCACCTAAATCTTTGAATACATCACTAATGTCCGCAACTTCACCAGTATTTAACTGAGTTTCTGTGTATGAAGAAGGCTGACCTAAGTTAAAGTAAACAACATCTGAATATTTTCCAGTAGCGTTTTCTTTATCCAATAATGTAGGAAGTTCTTTTTCAACACGTAATTCGATTGTTACATCTTTGTGTTCTTTTTCAAAAGCTTCTTTCAAATCAGTTAAGAATTTCTGGCCGTTACCGCCATCAAATGCGTCAATTTTTAAGACACGTTTTCCTCCTTCTGTTGGAGCATCACTTTTCTTGCCGTCATCTTTACTACCACAGCCGGCAACAAGGGTCGCTAATACTAATGCTGAGCAACCGACTTTCAATAATTTTTTCATAATCTCCCGTTTCCTCCTTGTGGATTATGTTTTCCATGTCTACATTATAGCCAATTGTAACCGCTTTTACCATACATAATGTTGTTACTAATTTTATATATATTGCGATAATAAGCAAAAAAGCGATAAATCTAAAAATATATTACATATGATAGACATAAAAATACATTTCCCTGTCGTTAATACCATTATAAGGGATGTTGCTATATTTCATAAAGAAATTAGCTTTCTTATTTTAAATGATTCCGTTTTCATTTACAATGCTTTATAATAAAAAAGAACAGGAGCGAGAAAAACAATGAAAAATAAACCGAATATATTATTACTAATGTGTGATCAGTTTCGTGGTGACTGCTTATCTTTTGCAGGACATCCTGATGTTAAAACGCCTTATTTAGATTCCTTAGTCGCAGATGGCATCTGCTTTACAAACGCTTATAGTGCTACCCCTAGCTGTATTCCCGCAAGAGCAGCATTGCTTACTGGAAGAAGTCAGAAAGGCCATGGCAGAGTAGGCTATGAAGATAATGTCGCATGGGAATATGATCATTATATGGCAGAGGAGTTTTCCAATGCAGACTATCAAACACAATGTATTGGAAAAATGCATGTACATCCCCCACGTTTATCCTGTGGCTTTCAAGGATTGAAGCTGCATGATGGATACTTGGGATGTTATCGAAACAATCATATCCCTCATTGGATGCATCAAGAAGTAAGTGATGATTATTTATATGATCTTCAAAATATCTATGGAAGAAGTGCTGATTTCAATGCAAGTGGTGCTGAATGCAACTCATGGGTAACTCACCCATGGATCTATGAAGAACGCCTTCATCCAACCAACTGGGTCGCAGATCAAAGTATCCGCTACTTACAGACAAGAGATCATACAAAGCCTTTCTTTTTAATGTCAAGCTTTGTACGACCACACCAGCCATTAGATCCTCCGCAAAGCTACTTCGATATGTACAAAGATAAAGACTTAAGAAAACCAGCACATGGTGATTGGGATGATATTGAAAAAACCAATGCCTTTGGTTACATCTGCGATTCCATTTATGGCTGTAACGATGAAGAAAGTCGCAAGAATGCCATGGCTGGATATTATGGTTCTATTTCCCATGTTGATCATCAGATAGGCAGAATCATAACTGCCCTTCATGAAGAAGGTGTATATGATGATACGATTATCGTCTTTGTATCAGATCATGGAGAAATGTTATTTGATCACAGCTTATGGCGCAAAGTGTTCCCTTATGAAGGAAGCACCCATATCCCATTTCTTATGCATATTGGAAAAAATATCGCACCCATCATTCCACATAAAGTAGAGGGGATCGCAGAACTACGTGATATCATGCCAACACTGTTAGAGCTTTGTGATATCGACGTACCTGATAGCGTGGATGGTATTTCCCTTGTCAAGAATGTATTAAGTGATACACAAGAGATACGTGAATACCTGCATGGGGAGCATAGTTTTCATTCCGCTTTCTCTAATCACTATATCGTGACACCACAGGATAAATTTATCTGGTATAGTGAAACAGGACAGGAACAATACTTTGATTTAATAAATGATCCAAGGGAAAGTCATGATGCCATTCATGATGAAACATATCAAAAACGTATTGATGAATTAAGAAACATATTGATTCAAGAGCTAAAGGATCGTGAAGAAGGTTATAGTGATGGAACAAAATTAATCAAAGGTAAAAAAGCCGTTAATATGATTCCACATCACAAATAAAAAGCCACAAATCGTGGCTTTTGTTTTAGTCGATTGTGAACCAGCGGATCTCATTAGCTTCAAGATCAATCTGGTAACTGTCTTTATCAGTATAAATCGTAGAGCTTTGTGGTTCATATGTGTTATTCACAACACAATAACTGTTGGTATTTGGATAAACATTGACTTCAACGTTACAGTTTTCACTGTACCATTTCTTCATGTTTTCTTCCTCATGTGCAGCATAGAATAAGCAGCGATATAGTAATCTTGCATTTTCAAAGCTGAAAGGCAGACCACTTAAATATACGCTTCTTCCTTTGCCATAGGTATTTGTCGCAAATTGAATATTATGACGATTATCTTTTAATACGATTGTTTCATCTAATGCGAATACATTCTTGATTTCTTCACCAAAGAAAGGATCGTGTAAACCTTCATTTAAGAAATGAGCCTGTTCATTCCAGTTATATTTATCAGTGGATAAAGAGAAACCTAATTCTTTGTCTACACCAAGAACATCGTATAGTTGATAGAAGTGTCCTTCTTTCTGGTAAGCACTTGGATCCCCTACACCGATAAAGCCTCCACCTTCATAAACAAATTTACGAAGAGCAGCTACGATTTTAGGATTATCCCAATATTCTCCACCACTATATGCGGTGTATGCATCCCCAGCGTTAATGATAACTCCTACACCATCTAAAACATGTTCATCATTTAGGATATCATCAAAGCTGATAAACTGCACATCAAATGGCATACCACTCAATGCTTCCAAAATACCAGAATAACTATAGATTTCTTTATACCATAACGCATGTGCTACCATGTGGGTGCCCCAGCTGCGCACTTTTCCCCAGCTGTTTAAAATGGTTACCTTAAATGGCATAACATAAGGTGTTGCGCCATGTACATGTTCATACAGTTCTCTGAATTCATCACATACAGATGTGATATAATCTACGAAATCTGGGAACTTTAACGCAAGTTTTAAATATCCGCCATATCCGATACGATCAAGTGGTGAACGTAAAATGGCACGTCTTGCGGTTACCCAGTTTTCTTTTGCTTCTTTGATAGGATCGCCGCCTTCACAGAATACATCTGGGAAGAAGTATGGCAAAAATCTACCTTCTGTATAGCGAACACCTGGAATATCACTGATTAAACGAAGGGTAGTTCCACTTCCTACAGAACCTACGACTGCATCAATTCCCAAATCCTTGAAATATGGTCCAAATGGTTCAGTACCGATCCAGTGATCGCCTAAAAACATCATGGCTTCTTTGCCAGCTTCATGGGTGATATCCACAAGCTTTTTCACAAGTTTTGCGACTTCTCTCATCTGAAACTGCATAAAGTCTTTATATTCTTTGGTTGGTACACAGAATGTTGAATTGTGGTATCCCTGATTAATGATATATTCCGGGCGGAATGGATATCCAACTTCTTCTTCAAACTGTTTCAAGATATATGGTGATACACTGGCACTATAGCCAAACCAGTCCACGAATTTCTCTTTTGCCTGATCATTAAACATCAGGGTAAACTGATGGAAGAATGTAGTAAAACGGATAACATCTACTTCTGGATGTTCCTTGATCCAACGTTTTAATTTTTCAATCACATATGCCTGTGTTTTGGGCTGACGTACATCATATGTCATCTGATGTTCTTCACCTTTCCATTCATTTGTTAAGGCATTGTACATATGTACAGGATCCCAAATAACAAAGGCTAAGAATGATACGGTATATGCATGAAATGGTACACAGTCATTTAAAATTACTTCCTGTGTATTTTCATCATAACTCCAGTTTTCCACAGGGAAAACTTCTCCCGTTGTACGATCAATGACTTCCCACCAGCGTTTGATATCATCTATCGTATTGACCTTTAATTGTTTTTCATAATAATGCTTCATCAATGGAATGCGAAGTGATGTTTTCGTTGCAGTTGTAGGATCACTCATCAGATACATCTGCTGGATTTCTTCTGGATGAGCTGTTGCCCATGCGTTGTCTTTTCTTGTTGTGTAGTAAGTTGCATACTGCTTGATGTCTAATTTGCTTAGTTCTTCTGGCATATTGGTTCCATCACAGTCACGGATTGCATCAGCACCCCATAAATCAATGATACGTAATGTTTCGTCAATGACATCCACATCCGTTGGAACGGTTACGCGTCCTTTCGTTTTCATAAATGAACTATCCTCCTATTTTTCATCTTTTCCTGCCCTCATTGTAAAAAAGAATTGCATGATTGTCAAATCGGCATTTTCGCCTTTTTTACAATATATATAAAATTTATTTCACGTAGACAGCGTGGTTATCGGATTTTTTTAATATCCTTTTCCGATTTTTTAGATAAATTGCTTAATTTGTTTTTTTGACAATATTTTTTCAAATTTGGCAAAGAATTTGATATAATGTCATCAGGTGATATTATGAGTATAAAGCGCTATCAATTTAAAGGACATCAACAAATTGAAAAAATGAATTTCCATTTGTTATATATTTCCACATCTTTATATGAAAAAGACTGGCATTCTACACCGCATGCCCATCATTGTACAGAGTTGTTTTATGTATTAAGAGGACGTGGAAGTTTTCAGGCAAATGAAGAAATCTTTGATATAAAAGAAGATGATTTAATCATCGTGAATCCAAATGTGATGCATACTGAAATGAGTAAAAACACAGAACCGTTAGAATATATTGTATTAGGTATTGAAGGTCTACAGTTTACCACACTCACTAAACAAGGCGAACAGGATGATTACAGCGTACATAATTATTATAATTATAAACATGAAATTCTTTTTTATCTAAAGACCTTACTACAGGAAATCGAGCATGAAGATGAAGAATATGAAATCGTATGTCAGGATTTATTAGAAGTATTAATTATTAATATGGTGCGAAGAACCAAGGCTAACATGATTGTAGCACCAAGTCAGAAGATCACAAAGGAATGTCGCTTTGTGGAGCAGTATATCAATAACCATTTCCGTGAAGATATTACATTGGAATTACTAAGTGAAAAAAGCTATATGAATAAGTATTATCTAGTACATGTTTTTAAACAGTATAAAGGTGTTTCACCTATCAATTATCTGATTAGCAAACGTGTGGAATGTGCGAAGGAGCTGTTAGAAACGACCAATTATCCGATTGCGCAAATTGCGGAATCTTCTGGTTTTTCATCACAGTCTTACTTTTCTCAGGTATTTAAAAAGGCAACAAATATGTCGCCTAATGAGTATCGTAAACGTTATGATTAGGGAGGTATCTCCCCTTTTTATTTGTTTAATTTTAAGCCATTTGCTTCTTTTAAAATATTACTTTGATAACTATGAATCTGTTTCCGGTTTCTTCTGGCATTTTTTCTTGATAATTCAATCAACTCATCACAAAGACTTGAAAAAGGAAGATCACTTGCCTCCCACAGATAATAAGATAAAGAACCAGGAATGGTATTAATTTCATTCACATAAATATCCTGTGTATCTTCATCAATCAGAAAATCGATGCGAGCTACACCTCTTGCTTTGAGAATTTCAAAGGTTAGTGCGGCATATCGTTGTATTTCATCTCTTGTTTCATCATCCATTAGTGCTGGAAGGATTCGGGAAGCACTTGCCATGCCTTTACTACCGCCATCCTGAATATATTTATCCTGATAAGATAAGATATCATCCATCTTTCTCACTTCTTCTAACTCTGAACAGCGTACATGTTCCTCATCCCCCAATACAGAACAATTGATTTCTTTTACATGCGTCAAAAGTTTTTCCACAACAACCTGGATATCATATTGAAATGCTTCAATTAAAGCTTTATGAAGCTGTGTATCATCTCTTGCGATTTGAATACCGACACTGCTGCCTAAATTGGCTGGCTTTATGATCAACGGATATCCCAATCGTTTTGCCTTCGCAAAAAATGCCTCGTCTAGTTTTTGATACAGGGATACATGAAACCAAGGAGTAATAGGAATGCCTTCCTCCTGAAGCAATTGTTTCATAATGACTTTGTCCTGTCCAATTGCTGCACCACAAACATCACTGCCGATAAATGGAATTCTTAATGTTTTACAATATCCCTGAAAACTGCCATCTTCCCCATAGGTGCCATGTAAGACGGGAAATACCATATCAAATTCTATTTCTTTTCTAAAAAAATGATGATGAGAAGGGATGACATAATTGCGGTCTTCTCTTCTAATCAAACTAACTTCCGAAAACGTTGCCTGTATTTCATCCAAATCCTGATATAAATTTAAATCCATCAACATCTCATCACTATACATTCTGCCATCCTTTGCGATATATAATGGGATGATTTCATATTTTTCTTTATCTAGTGCTGCCATAACCTGCATTGCTGATAAGATACTGATTTCGTGCTCAACCGATTCTCCTCCAAACGCTACCACAATGTTCGTTTTCATATGATCTTCCTTTCCGCTTTTACGCTAGTATATGCGCCTATGGAAATTTGGTTAATGTGAAAACGCATCTGGCAGGTCATTTTCCAGCAATACCACATCATGCTCCTGTACGATTTCTTTTAACACTTTCATTGCCTGTGCAAAATCTTTACAGATATGCAGATGATTTTCATCAAACCCTTCTTCCATTAATCCTTTTTGAATTCTGTTTGTTACTTTGATACCAACCAGAATCACTTCATCTACACAATGTGCCATTTCTTTTCCGAATTTTTCATTAGCGATATCTTCTCTATCGCCTAATTCAATCATCCCCGGTGTGACGATGATGGCGCGCTCTTTCATCGCTTTTAATACCTGTAAAGCATTGTGAGCACCTGTTGGATTGGCATTATATGCATCATCAATCAAGGTGTAGGGGGTAGTAGAAACGATTTCAAGACGATGCTTTACATAAGGTATTTCTTTAGTCAGCTCCTGAAGTCTTGTAAATGGCAACCCCATTTCATGTGCTACAGCGATTGCTGCACATGTATTATACACATTGTGTTCTCCCAATAATTTGATATCGAAACCATATACTTCTTTTTCATGTTGAATAGAAAATGACGTACCTGATGCATGTGGCTGGATCTCCATGATACGATAATCCGCAATCATATCTTTACCAAACCAGATAATCTTACATGCACTGGCAAGTGGATGTGCGCGGATATAGGCATTATCCGCATTTAAGAAGCCTAAGCCATTTGCTGGCAGTTCCTCAATCATATACATTTTTTCCCGTACAATATGCTCCATAGAATGAAAAGTCGCAAGATGCTGGGGACCAATTGCTGTCACAATACCTATTTGCGGTTTCACAAAATGCATCAATTCTAATATTTCTCCCACATGATCTGCGCCCATTTCACATATGAATACCTGATGCATGCGTTTTAATGAGTTTCGTATGGTAAGTGTAATTCCCATTTTATTATTAAAACTCTTAGGAGTCATCAGGGTATCATAATAATCACTTAATAAGGTATATAAAATGTTCTTCACAGACGTTTTTCCATAACTGCCCGTAATGCCAATGATGGTTAAATCATCACGTTTAGACAGTTTTGTTTTCGCATCATTGACATAATACTGTTGAATCATACGCTCTAATGGTTCTACAATCACAAGCGATATAAGAATTTCAAAGAAAGGCAGCCAATATAGCCATGGAGTACAAATGATCCATATGGTATCATTTGCATGTGTAAACAGCCATGAAAATAACACGTACAATAAGATACGCACACACAATAATCGTTTGATACGGTGCGTTAGTTTTAAAGGCAGACGATATTTTATTTCATGGTCGATTTTATATGCGAAATAAGCAGTTAGTGCCATCATTAATAAGATGACTTCTTTGCGATATTCCCCATGTAGTAAAAAACACAAATACATACAACACAACAATAACGTAATGAGCAGGGTACGTTTTTGAAGCCAGTTGCTTTTCAGCCAATGCAGGTAACGATCTTTATGATAATGATGTTGTTGAAGAATCATGGTACTGTATTTGATATTCACATAAAGATAACAGATGGAAATGAACCAGTAAATGATCATATTACGCATCTAAGAAAGCATCCACAATGCGTAAAAAACGAAAGCTTTGATGAAAATAAGCAAAGTGGTCCTCCTTTTCCAGCACAACAAGTGTGGCGTTCTGCATATCATGTTCCATCTGTTTACCCATCCAAAGAGGCGTCTGATTATCCTTTTCTCCCCATACCAGCAATGTTTCTACATCAATTTTAGATAATTCCGTACTGATATCCTCATTTACCGCTTTTACCAATATCCCCCGCATGATCCCACTGGCATTTTGATAATCGCTGCTGCCAAGGTTTGCTTTGATCTTCATTTTCTTCAATATCTTATAAGTATAAACCCGCAAATAATAATCCCATGTATAATGTTTTTTTATCCCTGCTGCACCAGTTAAAATCATTTTCTTTACTGGATATGATAAAGCATAACGAAATGCAATTCTTGCGCCAAATGAATGTGCAATGAGAATCGGGCATTCCATATGATATTGATCAGCCAATGCATGTATACAATTTGCATAATCTTGTATATTCCACACCCTTTCAGGCTCCTCACTATCGCCAAATCCTGGAAGATCCAGATTCATCACACAGAAGCGCTTAGAAAGATGATCCTGAATAAACTTCATCATATATGCATTTTGTCCCCAGCCATGTAACAGAATAACGCCCTGACCAGTACCTTTGATTGTAAGATTGATATGATTATCTTGTTCCTCCATCGTATGATACCTCCTATCTATGATAAGTATATGACAGTATCCTACAGAATTAGACCAATAGAAAAAAACGAACACACATGCATGTATGTTCATTTTAAATTAATCCTAATTGTTTTTTCCAAAGCAAAATACGTTTAACACTTTCATTGATACGTTCTTCTTTTATCGTACCTTCTTTTACTGCGCGCAAAACCGCTGGTATCTGGACTTTATAATTTCGGATAATCAGCATATCATTGCCTGCTTCCACGGCCTCAATCGCCCCCTCCTCAAGCCCTCTGGTTTTACGTATCGCATCCATAAAAAGATCATCTGTAAAAATCACACCATCAAAATTTAAATCCTGACGAAGAATTTCATGCAGTTTTGGAGATAAAGACGCTGGATTATTTTCATCCACTGCCATGATTATATTATGAGATACAAGTATTGATCCTGCCCCAGCTTCTATACCTGCTTCAAATGGTAAAAAATCCTGCTTCACAAAATTATCATAAGAACGCTTGTCTAGAGAACTTCCTGTATGGGTATCCTGATTGTTGCCATACCCTGGAAAATGTTTGAGTACACTTCCCATTTGATCTGTTTTCATTGTATTTATAACGGTTTTTACGTACTCTGAAGTCTGTGCAGCATCTTTTCCAAATGCACGAGGATATATAAAATCTGATGGGTTTGTGGATACATCGCTGACAGGCGCAAAATTCACATTGATTTGAAGTGATTTCAATAACGCATCTTTTTCTTTTGTATCCTCTATAATGCGATTAAATCCACCTTCCTGATACAATGTTTGCGGAGATGCAAATGGCTGTGATCGATAATTTGTATACCAGCTTAAGCGATTGACACTGCCGCCTTCCTCATCTACTCCAATCAGCATCGAAATCTTGCTTTCTCTTTGAAAAGCTTCATTATTTGTGATAAATTGATCTTTTGTATAAGGCGAAATCGTTTCATCAAATAGCATATAGCCACCCATATGATATGTATCGATTGCTTCTAACGCCTCAGATGTTGGACAACGCACCATAAACATTTGCCCCACCTTTTCTTCCAATGTCATATTAAAAATCATCTCATCAATATCACTTTTTGTTTCACTGCTTATTTGTATCTGTATGGCAATCCTGTCATCATCTTGTTCCTTATATGTCACATGTGCTTTATTACCTACAATCAAATCGCCGCTAATATCTGCTTTTTCTCTATTCATAGATATTGTTTCTTTCGGGGCTTTAATTATAATACGTGTACTTGTAATATCTTCTATCATACCATCAATTTCCATAGTTTTTATGCTTTCTTCCTGATGCTCTTCTGTTTTATCCACAGGTTTTTCATCCGGTTTTGTGGAACAGCCACTCAAGCATAAAAGAATGCTTAGCGCTACGATTAACTTATGTTTCATTTTTCATCACCTAGTTTCAGTATATCATGAGAAACACAAAGATTGGAAAATTATACAGAAAAAAGAAGAAACTAACGTCCCTTCTTTCCTTCTGGTTTTGGTTTTGTGATTCTAAAGATTACACCATCTTCTGTATTTTCACCACATACTTCATAATGGTTTGCGGCAACGACTTTGGATACGATGGATAAGCCAAGGCCAAATTTTCCACCTTGTCCTTTTTCATAAGGCTTAAACAGCACTTTGATACGATCCTCTTCCATACAAGGACCATCATTGGCAATCGTTAATCCTTCTTCTTCATTCAAATGGATTTCTATCTTTGTTTTCGCATAGCGCAATGCGTTTTCCACAATGTTTTCCACAGCAACACGCCAAGGTTCGGCTAAACCATCAAACCACACTTCTTCTAAATCTGTGATAAATTCAATTTCCGGTTTGATTACTTTATTTGCCTGTACAACTTTTTCCACGATTTCCTTCATATCAGAAGAAATACCTTCAGCATCCTGAGAAATCAAATATTCTACACGATTCATAAATAATAAAGAATGCACTTTATTTTCTAATCGATCTGCATTTTCGATAATGACATCCACGCTCTTTTCCAAAGTTTCATATGGATAAATGCCATCTTTGATACTTTCCCCATAAGACTTGATTGTCGCAATTGGTGTTTTCAAATCATGAGAAATATTATGAATCATATCTTCTTTGGTCTTTTCCTGTTTACGCAGTTCTTCACGCATACTGATGAGTGCTTCCGCAAGTTCACCAATCTCATCTTTACGATTAACATGCAGTTCTGCATCTTTTCCCTGTTTGACACGCTCAATATAATTACGTATCTGGTTTAATGGATGAATCAGAGTAATGACCCACATCATCAGGATAATGAAAAAGAATCCTACAACGATCACTGTAATATAAATGACACGGCTGACCAGTTCATCTTTATATTTATCAAAGCTGCTGGAAACACTGCGGGAAATCAGATACTGGTTATCATCTACTTTTGTGATATAATAATAAGAATCTTTTTTACCGCCTGGATAAAAGCCACTCCATTCACTGGCACCTTTTTTATTCATGGTGGCAATATCATTTAAAATGCATTCCCATTCTGCTTCTGATGCACCTAAATTTGATGATTGATAGCCTCTGCCATCCTGAATCACAAAAGAGATTGTCTGTACATTTGCGATGACAGGATATTTATCCTGTCCAGAAAGAATCGTATTCTCTTTTAACGCTACACTGGTTTCCTGGTTTTCTTTGATCATATCATATTCTCTGCCACGCAATACCTGATCGACATTTCCATTCAGATATACAAAGAAAAACAGCGCAAAGAATGTCACAAAACAGAAAATTAATGCGAACAGCTGTTGTGTTAGTGATAACTGTTTGATAAATTCATTAAAACGTTTCATATTAACCTAACCTGTACCCATATCCATAAATGGTATGAATATTCAAGTTTGGCAGTTTTTTACGCAAACGACGAAGGGTATCATCCACAACACGGTCGCTTCCAAAATAATTTTCTTCCCAGACACTTGTCAGAATCTTATCACGGTTGAATGCCATTCCTTTATTTTTGATAAACAGCATTAACAAATCAAATTCTTTTGTGGTCAAATCTATTTCACTTCCATGATCAAAGACTTTACGCTGTTCCTCATCCAACTCATATCCATCAACCATAATACGGTTGTTTTCTTCTTTGTATACACGCTTCATAACGTTGTTAACACGTAATACCATTTCCTTTGGTGAGAATGGTTTCGTGATATAATCATCACTACCTTTCTCCAGTCCAATGATACGGTCAAATTCTTTATCACGGGCAGACATGAAGATGACAGGAATATCTTTTCCCTGTAAACGAATTTCTTCAATTAAATCAAAACCGCTTTTATCATCCAACATGATATCTAAGATCCACAAATGTACATCATCATCACTAACATGTGCACTTGCTTCTTCGTATGTATAATAGCTTCTTACTTCGTAACCTTCTTTTTTCAGATACTGAGCAACAAGGTCATTGATTGCTTTTTCGTCTTCTACAACACAAATCACTTTTTTCACGCAAATCACCTCTTACCTTTATTTTAGACTAAATTATGTGAAAAAAAAAGAGATTTCGTAAAGTCACAGACTTTTTCTAAAATTTAAGACGTCTATCACATAATTCACAAACACAAAAGGCTCAAATGAGCCTTTTGTGTACTTTTTATAATCCTTTTGCGTTAATGAAATCAATCACTTGATTTACATATTGTTCGCAAAGTTCATCTGTTTTCGCCTCTACCATGACACGAACCAAAGGTTCTGTACCACTTGGGCGGACCAGAATTCTACCTTCATCACCTAATTCACGCGCAACTTCATCCACAACCTTTAACAGTTCAGGATCTTCCATTGCTTTATGTTTATCTTTTACAGGTGTGTTGATTAGTAACTGTGGATAGATAAATAAATCTTCACTTAATTCTTTTAAAGATTTCTTTGTGTTGACCATGATTTCCAACAGTTTTAATGCTGTCATCAAGCCATCCCCAGTATTTTCATGTTCATTGAAGATGATATGACCACTCTGTTCTCCACCAACAGAATAGCCATGTTCTCTCATGCATTCAAATACATATTTATCGCCAACAGCTGTTTGTTCATATTTGATGCCTTTCGCCGTTAAGGCGTGATATAAGCCAAGGTTACTCATCACGGTTGTGACAACCACATCATCATGCAAGATACCTTTTTCATGCATATAGCATCCACAAATATACATCGTGTGGTCACCATCAATCAGATTACCATCTTCATCTACTGCAATCAAACGATCGGCATCCCCATCAAAAGCAAAACCAACATGGTAATTGCCTTCCTTCATCATTCTCTGTAGCTCTTGAGGATGTGTAGAACCACATTTGGTATTGATATTAATACCATTTGGCGCAGAATGAATGACTTCTACTGTTGCGCCTAATGCAGATAATGTTTCTGCTGCACAGCTTGTCGCAGAACCATTTGCCAGATCTAAGGCAATGTTCATACCATTTAAATCAATATCTACAACGGATTTTAACCAGGATTCATATAATTCTAATCCTTCATCCCATGAAATCGTATGACCAATTTTCTCATTAACTGCAATTTCAATTTCACTCTTGTCATCGATATAATCCTCGATCAGTGCTTCAATGGCAGGATCCATTTTACAGCCTTCCCCATTGAATAATTTAATGCCGTTATCGTGGAATGGATTGTGGCTAGCACTTACCATAATACCACAATCAAACTGCTCCTTTTGAATCAAGAAGGAAACACTAGGCGTAGGACATACACCCAACAGATACACAACTGCACCTGTACTGGTTGCACCAGCAGCAAGCCCCATTTCAAACATATCGCTGCTTAAACGTGTATCCTTTCCAATCAGAATCTTCGCATGGCGCTTGTTTTCTTTTCCATAATACCAGCCTAAATACTGACCGATCTTCACTGCCATATCAAGTGTCAGTGTATCGTTAGCGCGTCCTCTGGCGCCATCTGTACCAAAATATCTTCCCATATATACATTCCTTTCCTATCTATTCTGCACTTCCTGTTACATTAACAGAAATTGATGCATTCTTTAATTCATATGTCGCAAGCTTGTTTTTGCCTTCTACACTTAACGCCATATCGTTATATGTGCCAGCTTTATCAATCTTACTAACATCAACCGTGATTTTTATATCACCTTTTTCAATCTTATCAATTACTTTCTTTGCACCTTTTACAGTAACATCACTCGTCTTGCTGCCTGAAATACTGTAATTCAATCCTTTGGTGCCATTGATAATTTCAATCGGTACATCTTTTACCACAGTATCTTTTAAATCTGCCAATTTAATGGAGATATTCACAACATCCACATTTGTCGCAGATACCCCATTCATTAATGGCACTGGCATACTGATCTCACGATCCTGTGTCAATGTACTGGCAGGTATCGTAATAGGCAGCTCATCAATCTTATCAAGTGCTTCCTGTTTTCCATACAGTGTAATCGTTTCATGATCCATCGTATAGGATTCAATTGCTTTATTATCCGGCACATTGCCTGTTGGCACCAGTGTCAGTTTAACATCTTTACTAGGACTGGTAACTTTCACTTTCGCTTTCATATCGCCTGGAATAATGTCCACATTATCCATTTTATTACCATCCTGATCATATGCTACTATCGTTGCCTGCTGTTCAAAATCTTTTGTCGTATCCGCATCTACCTTGATGAGTGCCTTTACATAAGCGATTTTATCCAGTGTATCTTTGCTGGCACGTACAAATACTTCACCTTGTTCTAATTCTGGTTCACTTAAATCATAACGATTATTCATAGAACTTCGATTGACATAATCAAAGCCGACAGAGAATCGTTTGATTACTTTTTTCTTAATGGTAACCGTTGCATTGCTTGGCTCCACAATGATTTTTACACGATTTGGCGCATTTTCAACCTCCAGTGTGACATCATGTGTACCTTCTGTTAAATCTGTCATATTCGCCACAATCTTAATATTCTGTGATTTCATATTCTTGATATCACTGATATCCCCAATTGCGGTAACTTCTACTTCATCTGGTAAATTATTTACCTCATATATTTCTGTACTGATACGCTGTTCAACTTTTAATTTGCCAAGACTTTTACTGATTTCATCTGTTTTAAACAAATCTTCTCCACCACTCATGGCGATATAGAAGAATAATGCTAAAACAAGTGCCACCAGTTTTCCATGCTTCTGGTTGAATAACAGTTTATCTAACCATCCGCTTAACCATCTAAAAAACTTTCCAATCTGGTTTTCCACATTCGCATAGGTTTTCGCAAAATTCTGGCTTTTCTCCGCTATTGCTTTCGCAAGCTCTGTTTTTCCTTCAGAACTTAACTGCGTTCTTTTTTTATTTTTTGCCATGCTTACTTCCTCCCTTCTTTATCTTTCTTCGAGGAAGAATCCGCACTTCCATCATCAAATATGATTTCCTGTGCTTCTAGTATGTCATCCATGAATTCATCTTTTTTCTTGCGCCCTTTGCTTTTCGCCTTTGGCTTTGTTTCTTTTACATCTTTTTCCTCAGTATCATCTTTTTTCTTCTTTGGTCTTCCACGTTTTTTCGGCTTAGGTGCTTCTTCCTTGCCATCTTCTTTTTTAGGCTGTGTCTTTTCATCATCCTTAGCCGCATCCACAACGATTGTTTCAAACAGCTGATCAAGTGGCGCATCTGTTTGTGTTTCTACCAGATCCGCAATACCAAGTTTTTCGATTTCGCTGTCCACAACCACATTTTCACTTTGTAGTACATCCACAGAATCTTCTTTCTTACTCTTGGTAAACTTGTTTTCTGGTGTATCTTTACTCTTTGTAGAGCGTTTATTCTTGCCTTTAAAGTAATGTGCAAATACCCCTGGTTTCTTGCCATCATTTGCTTCAATACTTTCTTTTAATGCTTCCTTCTGTACATCTTTTTCACCTTTTACTTCATCGCCCTGTTTCTGACATACAATCATCATCAAGAAATCATGCAGATGAGCAGGTGAAATAACAGAAAGCTTTCCACCCTGAGCAATAGAAATATTACCTGTTTCTTCACTGACAATAATTGTCACTGAATCAGTAATTTCACTAATACCAACCGCAGCACGATGTCTTGCGCCATAACTGGTTGGCAATTCTCTTGTAGTAGGTGGGAAATAAGCGGCAGCACATGCGATTTTTACACCCTGAATAATAACAGCACCATCATGAAGCGGTGTTCCATATTGGAAAATAGAACATAATAGTTCACTGGATACTACAGAATTCATTGGTGTTCCCGTCTTGATATAATCACTTAATGAATGCCCTTGTTCCAAAGAAATCAAAGCTCCTGTCTTTGTCTTTGACATTTCTGTACAGGCCTTTACCAGCTCTTCTACTAGATTTTCACGCTCATTCAGCGTTAAAGTAGAGATTGGTGAAAAAACATTCGTCTTTCCAATTTTCTCTAAAATATTACGAATTTCCGGCTGGAAGATAATAATAATCGCCAACGGTCCCCAATTCATAATTGTCGCAGCCAGTGTTTCGACTGTGTGTAGTCCCAATAGTCCTGCAATCCACTGGGCAATGACAATGACTAAGATTCCCTTAAAAATCTGAATCGTTCTGGAATTGTTTTTTACAATCTTCAAAAGGTAGTAAAACAACAACCAGACAACCCCAATATCCGCCAGCTGCTTTATAATTGTTAATAAGTTGTTAAGAGTAAGGTACTTAAACATGAAAAACACTCCTCTCGCTAGTTTATTATACCATAAAGACTATCCATATACCTATATTTTTTGACATGAAAAAGACATGCAGTAACTACATGTCATTGTAAATCAACAATTGCGTCCGCTACACTATCATAAACATGTTCAGCCGCGTTTAAAATATCCGCTTGTGCATGTGCGACAGCACAGCCATGAAATTCCTTCAACATAGGAATATCATTATAAGAATCTCCAATGGTATAAATATCATCATGCTCTAAATCCATAAAGCTTTCTATGACATAAAGTCCTTCTGCCTTGGAAACTCCATCAGGTACAATATCTACACAATGGGTGTTAGGATAAGCAACCACATATCCTTTAAATTCAGCGTTGATATATTCACTGATTTCATGTGCCATTTGCTGATCATTTAATGAAATTACCAGCTGTGCAATTTTTCCCTTATCCAAAACTTCTTCTTCATTGGTGACTTCTGCCATATCGCCATATTTATGATCGATCTGGTTTTCATCTACCCTGACTTTATAACGATTATAGCCATCATTAATCACAAAAGAAACACAATCCAGTGTTTTAATATAAGAAATGATATCCAGTGCTTTATTAAAATCCATATATAAGCATTGCAGTTTATTGAAGTTAGCATCATAAACCACACCACCATTGTTTGCGATAATAAAATCAAACTCAAAACCATTTCTTTCAATTTCTTTTTTTATAGACTCCATACTTCTTCCAGTTACAAGTCCAAACACATTTCCCTGTTCACGAAAAGCATGAATTGCCTCTACATCCTTTGTATCTACCATTTCACCAGTACGTAATGTACCGTCATAATCACTTGCCAATACCTTCATATCCTTTTCCTCCAACTATATTCATTGTACCAAGTTTTAAACAAATTACAAGAATATGTATAACATTTTATTTGTTGTCCCATACTAGAATCAGGAGGTGTTAGAAATGGCTACTAAAAAATACCGTCCAGGCATGAACTGCGAAAAAACTGGAAAGTACACATGTTACGATAAAAACGGTAACGAAATGTACGGTGACATCGATGTAGAAAAAGACAGACGTTTTCCTCCTTCTCAAGAAGAAGGCTGTTACTACGAAGAACAGTAATATGTTCTAAAAAAATCCTTCCTTGCCAAATCGGCGATGGAAGGATTTTTATTTTCCTTATAATCACTTTCTTTATATTTTAATTATTCTTTATAGATTAAACCTTTATCATTTAAACAATAATACGCCCCATCTTTCAAATATATCACCCTGCCTGTACCAGAAATAACTTTTTCTGATAATAAGTCAATATAACTTTCTCCAACTACTTGATTATCCTTTTTTAATACCACAGTCATAATGCCCTGATCATCTGTTTGTACACTAAATACTTCATATCCTTTTTCCGGTTGATAATCCATAACATTACTTTTTGACTGATCACTTACATCCATGCGGAAAATCTTTCCTGCTTCTTTGTCATAATCATAATAATACTTGTTAATGAGAAAAGAATTGCCACTCTCACATTGATAGATACTCTCAAATGTTTGATTATCTTCGTGATACTTTACTAATTCATTTACTGACTTTCCATCTACAGAATTAACATCCATGAAATAATATTGATGATCATATACGCCTCTACCCAATAGCATCTCATCATCACTTTCTTTGATGATTTCCGTTTTATGATTATTCAAATCCAAGCACATCAATTTAAAGTGATTGCTTGTGGATATAATATTGCCTTTATCATCTACATCAAATGCATTTTCTGTATACCATACTTTTTGATCAAAGAAGGTAGCATTATCCACAACTGCCATTTCAGCTATATCTGCGATTTTTTTCAAATCCGTACCATCCACATTAGAACTACATAAAGTTGTTTTCCCTTTCTGTAGATTTTCATATAAATAATAGATTTTATTTTGATAATAAATCGGAGGTAAATGTAAAGTTTGATCTTCATCTTTGTAGAAAGTCAAACGATAAGCATCACAATCTTCGTTTTGGTGATTACAGTTTACCTTACTACATAAAGGTACATCTTTATCTGTTTTAAAATCATAAAAATATACTTCATTCGCAAAATCGGTTTTCACAAGATGATAAATGCCATCTTCACTAATCCCTGGAAACCCCATATTTGCGTAATCCTCACTTTTCCCTTCATTTTTTGCACTTTGACATCCACATAATGCAAGCAATAAACAACATACTGCAATGACTTTCTTCATAAACGCTTTCTCCTTTCCACTACGTGAAATCCAATATAAATACCCACACATCCAATTAAAACAATACCTGCCATTATGAAATTGGTAATAGGATAATATAAATCATAAAAAATTGCGAAAACACCTAATGATGTATCCTTCATCAATAATGGAAATATCATAGTTAATAATATGATTGTGATCATTTTGGCATGTGGTATCTTATGATACACCTTTTGTAAAACAAGCATCAGGATACAAGTGATGAATAATTGCCATATAAACAACAATACAAGATACAATCCGATGGATAATGTTATATGGGTGTTATGGAAAACAACACTATCACATAAGCGATTCGTATAATCTGCACCTGGATACATTTGATAATTATGTAACAACATCATACAGTTCATGCCTAAAACACCAACAAAAGCACCTATTCCCATTGTTATAAGTTTCGCTTTTTTAAGCCTTGTATCCATATGTTCACTCATACTTTGTAATCGTTTAACCTTTGTTAAATTTTCTCGATCATAGCTTTGCATAGTGATTAAAATCATAAACAACAATAATACAAATAACATTTGACTTTGTGTATAATCGTTATCAATCAAAAACCTAATCTGATCCTCTTTGATTAACTTACGTGAAAAAGAATCTTGTTTGATTGCACGATAACGATTTTCATATAAAGAAAAACCTTGTTCCATGGATTGTATTTTCATATATTCATTTAATTTTATAGAATCTTTTTCGATCATGATTTGCTGCTTCGCATCATCAATTTTCTGTCTTTCCAGCGCTATTTTTTCATCTGCTTCCTTTGATACATGATCGCCAATTTGATCGATATAATAATTGTATTGATTATCTTCTATATTACTCATACTGATGATTGGTGCTAATAGTAAAATTTGTGCAATCAAACATACGACCATAAGCACAATCCCAAAATCATTGATCCATAATTTCTTCATTTCATAAAACAATAGACCATGTACCTTATGTGATTTTGCTTGATGAGTTATATGCAGGATATGTTTTCTCTGTTTATGGAACAGCTTAAAACATAACGCAAAAGCTAATATCATAAGAATGATGAATAATCCATATAAGACATTATATGGAATCGCCTTAGAGAAGAAACGGATATAGGATACATTCTTTAAGGCATATTCAGGATGCAGAATCTGTGTAAGGCCTAAATAAGATAATAAATGACTGTCACCTGAAGTAGATGCCAAAAATGTAAAACTGCCAATAAACAAAGCTGAAATAGAGATCGCTAATAAGTAATTTTTCACAAGTGCATAGACCATAAACAACAGCGCAAGTAAAAATGCATAAATGATTATTTTAAAACAAAATACAACCGCTATAAAGCTTAAAATATTCATATGATAAGGCACGCTCACATAATATAAAATACTTTGTATTGGCTGAAAGATATCTTGCATGCCATATTGCATACCAGAGTTCAAAAACAATGTTAACAAAAAAATTGCTTCCAATCCCATGACTAATACCAATAAAGCAAGCCACTTGGATAATAGCTGTTGATTACTTCCTTTTTTCATCATACTACCATATCTTAACATACCTTTTTCATCTTCAAATGCCACTAATATATAGAAAAAGTATGCGACTGTTAATAAAATCAATGCATCTGGAATCATGCTTTTCAATACTTTTTCACTACCATAACTACCATCACTGGAAGAAGGCATATTCACATGCATCTTTTCATATAGTCTTTTTGTCTGGTCAGCTCTTGATTGTATAAATGGATCTTTGTTTTGAAAAATTGAAATTGATTGATTTGTTTCATATTGTTGTTTTACCTGTTTCAAAAAAAGATCATAAGAATGTAAATTATCTTCTTCCTCTATCAGACGATGGATTAAAGCATCATTCACGATATCCTCATATTCCATTTTTAGTACTTGATTTACCCACTCTTTTCCATACTTTTCAACATATTCGTTAAAATCTACTTGATGATTTATTACTGCTTCTTTCATCATAAATAAGGAATTTATATCCTGTAATTCATTTAAATAAGCATAACGCTCTTTTTCAGTTTTACCTTTTAGCTTGATTTGTATTTGTTTATAGTCACTTGCATTAAATGAATCATTTTTATTTTGGTAAAAGAATAAAACATTAGCCACTATGATGATTCCCAATAAAAATACGATATGATACCGTCTAGAAAATATTTTTTTCACCTCATAGTACAACATGTTCTTCATCAAATATGTAAAGGTAAACATCATTGATATTTGGACTTACATATATTCCTTTTCCTTCATCCTTTGGTTCAATGATTCTAATCATCATTTTATCTCCATCATAGCGAACATTGCTAATTTTATTATTTGTTTTCAGCTTTTGATATTCCAATGGATCAACTTCTTGTTCCATTACTTTATGTTCCAATAGTGATACAAGTTGTTTTCTTGTTTCTTTTCTCAACAATTTTCCTTTTTTCAATATCAAATATTCATCTGCGATAGATTCTACATCGCTTACCACGTGTGTCGCAAAGATAATAATCTTATCTTTACTTAACTCCGCAATCAGCTTCTGCATTTCCATTCGCTTTAAAGGATCAAGACCAGCACTTGGCTCATCAAGAATCAGGATAGATGGATCATTTAATAACGCAACACATAGCATCGCTCTTTGTTTCATTCCACCGGAAAATCCTTTTAGCTTCTTATGAAATACATCTTCCAATTTCACTTTTCTTACCAAATCTTCACTTTGTTGTCGTATGGCTTCTTTTTTCATTCCTTTTAAATTGCCAATATAGTAAAGATAATCTTGTAATGTAAAATCTTCATATAAACAATGCTGCTGTGGCATGTATCCTACCTTGGACAAATACTCTTTTTTACACTTTTTTATATCTGTTCCATTGAATTTTACACAGCCTTCATTAGCATCTAACAGCATACAAAGAATATTGATCAATGTTGATTTTCCTGCACCATTTGGTCCAAGTAATGCATATATCCCATGTTTTAATGTAAAACTAACGTGATCCAAAGCACGATTATCTCCATAATCTTTTACCAATTCACATACTTCAAGATTATACTCACTCATATGCGTCCACCTGCTTTTGTAACTCCGCAATTACTTCATCCATACCAGCTTCTTTTAGTTTCTTATTCTCTTCAGAAAACATTTGTAATACTTCATCCATTGAGATCTTTTTATGATCATATACTTTAAAATCCGCTGTAATAGAATCAAAATCATTCCAAATATTATTTATTTTATCAATTTTTTCAATCACGTTTGATAAATCTAAAATATTAGGTTTTAATGACTCTACATTTATTTGATGATCAAGCTCAAAAACAAAGTTTTTCTTATCCGCATTTTGATCTGCTTGTGGTGTAGTGATCATATCATTTCCTAATGAACCCATAAACAAGCCATAAAAATAATTTTTATCTGTCACTACTTTTCCATCTGTATTCTTCTCTAGATTTTCTCCATAAATTAATAAATCTGATAGTTCTTGATCCGTATTGATTTCACACAAAAAATCAAACGCATTATCCGCATGTTCACTTGTCTTTAATATACCATAGCCAGATGTTCTGACTGGATATTTATGATTACTTAAAGCTATTTCCTTACCATTTGTTTCACTTATCCCATAGCTGTCTTTACTTAAATATGAATATGAATATGCTAAACCTGTTTTACCATTTTGATAAAAAGTATCCCACTCTTTTTCTGTAAAATCTCTACCCGTATATCCTTTTAAATCAGCTTCAACTAATAATTGATATACATCCATAAAACGTTTTTCATCTAAAGGATTAATAACTTTTCCTTTTTCATCTATGAATAAAGGAGTTCCTTTGATTTGCATATAATCTGATGCCAAAATTGTAAAACAAGCTAATGGGTTTCCATCCATTAATATTTCATTTTTTTCATTCTGATAAGAATGAATTAAAGTACTTAATAAATCGACAGGATTGTTTATGTTTTCGCTTATCTCATTTTCGTACTTTTTATAAAACGCATCATTAAACACTGCGTAAAGCTGCTGATAAGGTATGGTCACTTTAGGAATGTAGTAGATATTATGTTTAATCTTATTTGCTTCAAATAGATGCTCTGGTATCTCTTGTAAAAGTTTTTTACCATTTTCTTTTTCAAAATCCTCATTTAATACTTTAAAGTATTCATATAATGGTTGATTACTATCAAAATAAACAATATCTGCTTTATTCTTTGATAATTCTTCCAACATCGTTTTTTGCGCAGTTAATACATCTTGATTTGCCTGGTTATTTTCAACAGATTTTACTTCCACCGTATAGTGTTTACCTTTATCTTTCAATTTCTTGTTTAACACATCTATACGATTATCTGTGATAGTCCCCGAATCTATCCATTTTTCGCTATGCTCTGGTATATAAATCGTTAATACTTCATCTTGAACCTTACTGCTACAACCACAAAGCAATAAACAGCTGATCATTCCTATCACAATATTTCTTTTCATAAGCTCACCTCAAACAGTATTTTTTCTATGAAATAAAATCTTTTTATTAATTTATTATTTCTAAATTTTGATTCTATTCATATTCAAATTATAACTTTCATATATATACTGCACAATTTTTTAGGGTTCAAATGATAGTTTAGGGATATGCCGACCGCATTTTAAATAAGCGCTTACATTTTTTATCTTTTTATTGTTTTTTTTATCACAAGATACCTAAAAAAGCCTTCCATTGCTGATTTGGCTTGGAAGGCTTTTTCTATTTGATATAAAGCTACTGTTTGATATTCATCTATTTCTTATCCAATAAACGATAAACTGCTCTGCCATTGCGTACGCCTAACTGTAAGATTTTCACAACTTCTTCTTCCTGTTCCATAAGTTTCACTAGACAGTATTTATCTTTCAACAGTTTCTCTGCCATTGGTTTACTGACATCTTTATGGATGTTTTTGAAGAACTGATCATCTTTCCATATCGCAAACTTACAGCCATTTCGATAATTCACACAACCATAGCCTTTGGAGTTTTCCACAATCTTGTTGCCACAGACTGGGCATACCCCAATCGCTTCTCGATCATCATCAATCGGTACTTCCCCACCAGCTTTTAGATTAGAAAGATTCTCTTTTAAGTGTGGTGTAAATGCATCTAGCACACTTTGTACAAGAGTAGATACATCCGCATTTCCCTCTTTGATATCTTCCTGTATGACCCACCATTTTGCTGTTAGATCAGCTTTCTTTATTTCTTCAGGCAAAAGATGATAAAAATCTTTTCCCAATTGAGTAGAAATGATATTCTTTCCTTTCATTTGAACATACCCTCGTTTGATTAAAGTTTCCACAATCTGACTACGTGTTGCACTGGTTCCAATAGAACCATTTTCGCCTTTTTTATCCTTATCTTTTTTCTTCAGAATTTCTTTGATTTCTTTATCCTCAACATACTTGGCAATACTTGTCATATCTTTGATTAAAGATGCCTGGGTATAGCGTTTAGGTGGATTGGTTTCTTTTTCATTGACGATACCATCATGTAAAGAAACGTCATAGTTTCCTTTTGGAAGATCAAATTTACCTGTATCTACTTCTTCATTATCCTCTTTTTCTTCTTTATTATTTTTAAAATACTGTTTATATCCTTCATCCAGTATAAAGGTACTGGTTGCTTTTAAATCCCCATATTCTGTAGGGATGACTGCACTTACCTGACGTTTTTTCACAGGTGGTAAAAACTGCATGATATACTGACGACAGATTTCTTCATACACTTTTCGCTCATCTGGAAGTAATGCCGCAATATTAAAATCTGACATAGTAGGAATGATAGCGTGGTGAGCTGTGACATATTTATCATTGAAACATTCTGAATGAATTTTATAATCCACAGGATAAGTTTCATTCAGTTTTTTCATAACATGTGTCAATACCTGAGGAGCTTCTGTAAAATGTTCCTCTTTTAGATATTGAGAATCACTTCGATTATATGTAATTGCCTGATACTTATCACGAAGAGTCTGGGTAATTGCATCGGTTTTACTCAAATCAAAGCCATACTTTGTATTCATATGGGCCTGAAGTTTTGCCAGATTAAAAGGCAATGGTGGTTTTACATCCATCAGCTTTTCATCTACCTTCATCTTACGATGCGGCTCTTTTAGAATATCATCACACATATCCTGCATGATTTTCTGACTTAAGATGTGTTTTCCATCATCTAATAAATCATTTTTCGGTTTTAATGCAAAGGTAATGGTGGTTTCTTGTTTTTCCACATCCCCCTGTACTTCCATTTCATAGTATTTTTGTTTCTTATGATGATCAATTAATTCATCACGTGTCACGATTAATCCAAGTGTAGGGCTTTGTACACGTCCTACACTCATACCTTTTCTACGAAGTGCTAAAGAATACAAGCGTGAATAATTAATTCCTACTACATAATCTGCGACTGCACGAGCATAAGCGCTTCGTCCAACAGCTCTTAATTTATCATCATTATCAATTAATTGATGAAAAGCTTTTTTGATATTGGAAGGTGTATTATCATTGATATACACACGTTTGACCGGTTTTGTGTTCTTGGCATAATCTAATATTTCATCAATCAGAAACTGTCCCTCATCATCCGGGTCACCAGCATGGATAATCTGGTCACAATCCTGCATCAATGTGATGATTTGTTGCACACGATCTTTTTTAGAACCATCTGGCACCAGTTTCCAGTTATCAAAACAAATAGGAAGATCCTCCTTATTCCATTTTTTATATTTTGGATCATATTCATCTGGTTCTGCCAATCGCAGCAAGTGTCCATATGCCCATGTGATGACTACATTCTTTTTCACAATGACACCATGTACCTCTTTATCTGGTCCATCAATCGCTTTAGCAATCGCACGTCCAAGCTCTGGCTTTTCCGCAATAATCAATGACTTCATAAGGCTCCTCCTTCCACAGGTTTTCTTATTATATCATAAATTTATCAAAAAAAGAAAACAGACATCAGCTTTTTGCAATGTCTGTTTTACAACTTATTTTACAATTAAACGAACGGATTTGATACCATCCTGTGCAGCTAATTTATCCAATAGCTCTGCAGAGATTTCATCATTTGTTTCCAAAATTGTATATGCATAATCTTTCTTTGCCTTGTTTGCCATATTCTCAATGTTGATACCAACATTCGCAAGTTTTGTGGTCATTTCACCAACCATGTTTGGAATGTTTTTATTGATGATACACAAACGATATTTTGCTTCCTGTGCCATTTGAATATCTGGCATATTTACAGAATGTGTAATATTACCATTTTCAAGGTAATCACGAATTTCATTTGCTGCCATGACCGCACAGTTTTCTTCACTTTCTGGAGTAGAAGCACCTAAGTGAGGAACACCTAATACATTATCAAATTGTAACAGTTCTTTAGATGGGAAGTCTGTAATATATCCACCAACTTTGCCACTTGCCAATGCTTTTACCAATGCATCTTCATCAATTAGACCATTACGTGCAAAGTTTAAGATACGAACGCCGTCTTTCATCTGATCAAATGCTTCCGCATTTACAATGTTCTTGGTTGCTTCATTATAAGGAACATGAACAGTGATATAATCACATTCTTCAAAGATGGTTTTCAAGTCTTTTGCATGGTTGATTCTGGCTTTCAATGTCCATGCAGCCTGTACAGAAATATAAGGGTCATAACCATAAACCTCCATATCCATAGCAGCTGCGGCATTGGCTACCTGTACCCCAATGGCACCTAAACCAATAACACCAAGTTTTTTACCTGCAATTTCAGGTCCGACAAAATTACTTTTGCCTTTTTCAATCTGTTTACTTAAATCGTCATCATCAGCGATAGATTTTACCCAGTTGATACCCTGTGCAATCTTTCTTCCAGATAATACAAGTGCCGCAATAACCAGTTCTTTTACCGCATTGGCATTTGCCCCTGGTGTATTGAATACAACGATTCCTTCTTCACTGCATCGATCAAGTGGAATATTGTTTACACCAGCACCTGCACGTGCAATACATTTTAAATCTTTACTGAATTCTACATCGTGAAGTTTTGCGCTACGTACCATAATGGCATCGTAATCTTGAAAATCTTCACTGCATTCGTAATTTGCATCAAACTGATCCAAACCAACTTTTGCGATTTTATTTAATAATTTTACTTTCATAAAATTTTCTCTCTCCTTTTTTATTTGTTTTCAGCCTCAAATTTCTTCATGAAATCAATCAGCTTTTCAACACCTTCGATTGGCATTGCGTTATAAATAGAAGCACGCATTCCTCCAACTGCCCGGTGTCCCTTTAAGTTACTCATACCTGCAGCAGCACTTTCTTTCGCAAATTTTGCGTCAAGTTCTGCATTAGGTGAACGGAATGTTACATTCATCATAGAACGATCTTCTTTGTTTGCAGTTGTAGTATAGAAGTCAGAGCTGTCTAAGTAATCATATAACATTGCAGCTTTCTTCTTGTTTTTCTCCTGCATTACTTCTACACCACCCATGTTTTCAATCCATTCTAAGACAAGTCCTAAAATATAGATGGCATAAGTTGGTGGTGTGTTGTACATAGAATCTTTATCAGCAAGTGTTTTATAGTCTAATAACACTGGTGTGTTTTCTTTCGCATTTCCTAATAAATCTTCACGTACGATGCCAACAGTTAATCCTGCACAGCCCATGTTTTTCTGAGCGCCCGCAAAGATGATTCCAAATTTTGAAACATCAATTGGTTTGCTAAGGATGTCACTTGACATATCCGCAACGATTGGTACACCATTTGTTTCAGGCACATATTGCCATTCTGTACCATAGATCGTGTTGTTTGCACATAAATAAACGTAATCAGCTTCTGGATCAAGATTTAAATCTTCCTGTTTTGGAATAAAAGTGAAATCCTGTTCCTTACTTGATGCAGCAACTTTGATATCCCCAAACTTGCATGCTTCTTTATAAGCTTTTTCTGCGAAATATCCAGTTAAGATATAATCGGCTTTTCCCTTCTGCAATAGGTTTAAAGGTACCATAGAGAACTGCATGGTTCCTCCTCCCTGCATAAACAATACTTTATAGTTGTCAGGAATATTCAAAATACGGCGTAATCTTGCCTGTGTAGTTGTAATGATTTCATCATATGCTTTGGAACGATGACTCATCTCCATGACCGACATTCCACTACCCTCATAGTTTAGCATCTGCGATTGTGCTTTTTGTAATACCTCCAGTGGCAGCATGGATGGTCCTGCTGAAAAATTGAAAATTCTGTTTTCGGCCATAAATATCGGCACCTTCCTTTCTCTTTAACATCTTGTGTTAGTGACACCCATTATAGCACAAATGAAATAAAATGAAAGAGTCTTTGAAAGATTTTGTAATATATTTTGAAAACAGTTTTCTTTATGTAAACATTTTAGATACATTTGTTCACAAATCAGAAACAAACATGACTTTTTCTTTTTACTCATCCATGATATACTTATGTTAAAGGAGAAATTATTATGCTTGATTATCGTTTATATACATTTTTAACATTATCAGAAACATTAAACTATACCAAAGCTGCTGAGATTTTATGTATCACACAGCCTGCTGTTTCTCAGCATATCCGTTATTTAGAAACGACTTATCAAATCAAACTGTTTGACCACCATGGAAAAAACCTAGTGCTTACCAAACAGGGAGAATATTTGGCCAGCTGCCTTCGCACCATGAATGCAGATGAAAAGCGTGTGGTGGAGAATTTAAGAAATATTAAAGATATCACCAGAATCAAATTTGGTGCTACCTTGACGATTGGTGAATATATTCTACCAAAACGAATAAAACAATATTTACATATCCATCCGCAAACCAATCTAACCATGCTGGTAGAAAATACCGCAACCCTGCTTCAGATGTTAGATCATGGAGAAATCAGTTTTGCGATTGTGGAAGGCTATTTCCCACTACATCGTTATGAACACCAGATGTTAAGCAGACAGCCATATGTTGCGTTAAAAGGAAAAGATTATCAAATGCAAAAGCCAGTCTATACCCTGCAGGATTTATTTGATGAACCTTTGATTATTCGTGAAGAAGGCAGTGGTACCCGTGAAGTATTAGAGCGTGTATTGAAAGAACGTAACTTGACCATTCAGGATTTCTCTAATACCATTGAAATTGGCAATATGAATGCCATTAAACATTTAGTGGAAGAAAATACAGGAATCACATTCCTATATAAAGCCGCAGTGGAGGAAGAATTAAAAAAAGGAACCATGGAGGTGATTCCTTTAAAAGATTTTGATATCCAGCGTGATTTTACATTTATCACTTAAAAAAACACTATATTCATGGAAGAATATAAAGATTTTATTTCCTGTATCCTACAAAGCGAGTAATCGCTTTTTTTTACGCAAATACAACCTGAATCAGCACCATATACAATACCGTACCACAAACAATGGAAATCATATTATTACGTTTCCATACATGCAATATCACAACCACACCAATACTGATGAGTTCAGGTATGCCATATGGATATGTAAGAAAAGCTGTATTACGTAAACAGTATACAACCAGACAAAGCATAATTGCCATAGGCAGCACTTTTCCAAGGTATACAACTTTTTCTGGCAGTGTGGATGTATTTTTGAATATCAGAAATGGTAACGCTCTAGTGAAAAAGGTGGTAATTGCCACGACCAGAATAATCGCCAGACTTTCTTTTACGCCTATCATGATGCATCCTCCTTATCTTGATCAACATATTTTTCAAATATCGCAAGCAATAAAACCAAAAGGATCAATGCCGGAAGTAAAAAGTTTTTTAATCCAAAAATCAACGCACTGACCACAATACAAAACACTGCGATCAAGATAGATACATGATGGGTACTTGCAATCCATTGTTCCACAAAGATAACGGTAAATAATGCTGTCATCGCAAAATCTATGCCTGTGGAATCAAAAGATAAGGCACTTCCCAATACTGCCCCAATCAAAGATCCTATGATCCAATAGCATTGATCAAAAAAAGATATAAAAAACATCAGCTGTTTTCCATGGGGTGTATCTTTATCTGGAATGGCACACAATAAAGAGTATGTTTCATCCGTTAATGAAAATATCATATACCATTTCTTTTTTCCCATATTCTGAAATTCTTTTAGAAAAGATATCCCATAAAAAATCTGTCTTGCATTGACACTTAATGTGACCATGCATGCTTCTATAAGAGAAAAGCCTGTATGAAAAAAGGTCAATAATACAAACTGCATACTTCCAGCATATACAATCGCAGACATCAATACAGCCCAGATCCAGGAGTAACCCTGATTTTGACATAATAATCCAAAAGCAAATCCTAAAAATACATAGCCTACCATGACAGGGAATGATAAGCGCAATGCTTCTTTGACTGTGTTCTTCAAAAAAATCCCCTCGCTTTTTGTATAATTGGTATTATTGTATAGGAATTTGCATTTTTTCGCAATAGATGTTTGGAAATCATTGACAAAGATGCCCCCTGCATGCTATATTAATAACGCAACTTGGGGTTTTAGCTCAGCTGGGAGAGCACCTGCCTTGCACGCAGGGGGTCATCGGTTCGATCCCGATAAGCTCCACCAAATTTAAAACGAATCTCGATAGGTTATCGCTTATCGGGATTTTTTTGTGCGATTATATACAAAAAAGAAGACGTGTGCCTTCTTTTTCGTCGTACTAGCCAATGTGTACTCTCTCCTCCGTGTTACTATGGAAATATAGCGCATCCACCCAATGAAAATCAATGTGAATTTCTTCATCCATCTGATATTCCCTTTCATGCGTATGTTTCATAATAATCGTCGTACCATTCACCAAAACATGATAATAAATTTCATCCCCGATATCTTCAATTAAAATAATCCGGCCGATTTCTCCTTGTGCATCTTCATGTATATCCTGTGGTCTGACACAAACATATACCTCCTGATCTTCTATCTGAAAATCCAATACCTTTCGTTTCTGCATACAGTATAAAGTATGATGCTGAATATGTCCATGGAATTGATTGATTCCATAACGCCCTAAAAAGTTTGCGACAAACAGATTACATGGATCATGATATAAATCCCTTGGTTTACCAACCTGTTGAATCACACCATCCTTCATGATGATCAAAACCGTAGCAAGCGTCATCGCTTCCATCTGATCATGTGTAACATAAAGAAATGTTGCATTTGAGCGTTGATACAGCTGTGCAATTTCTATACGCAGCTTTGATTTCAAAGATGCATCCAAAGAACTTAATGGCTCATCCATCAAAAACAGATCCGGCTGGCGAATCAATGCTCTAGCAATCGCAACACGCTGCATCTGTCCACCACTGAGTGTATTCGCTGCACGATCCAGCAGCTCATCTATTGATAACATTTCTGCCATCTGATGAACAGCCTTATGAATATTCGCTTCTTTCATTCCCTGATAAGCCAGTCCAAAAGCAATATTTTCATATACATTCAAATGTGGAAACAATGCGGCCTCCTGAAATACCATCGCAATCTTTCGTTTTCCTGGTTCTGTTGTTGTGATGTCTGTATCATTTAATATGATACGGCCAGAATCTGCTGGAAGTAATCCGGCTATCAACTGTAACAGCGTTGTTTTTCCACAGCCACTTGGTCCTGCCAATACTACAAATGCTTTTTCATTCAGCCTCAATGAGAAATCATTGACTGCATTCACCTTGCCAAAATGTTTCTGTATATGCTGTAGTTCCAGTTTTGCCATGCCATCACTTCCTATGTCAAGTTTACCATTTTTTGTATGAATTGAAAAGGGAAAGCCGTCTTGTAATGGCTTTCCCTAATCTTCATTCTCATATTTCATCAAAAATACCGGCAGGTATTCCAAGGTAGAAATCACTTTGGACAACACTTTATAAATATAGGCCGCTTCTTCAAAAGAACCAGCTTCAAAATGGGGCACTATTGCGGCTGTATTCATCATACGATACGTCAACATATCAAATAGATGCGTATTTGCCTGAGCCAACTGTGTTACCATAGCCTTCGCTTCATTTATTTGTTCTTCCTTCATCAACAACAAAAACCTTACATACATTAAGAAAGTATCCTCGTGCAGTTCCCTGCCAAGCAATTCTTTACATTTTTCCAATTGTTCAAAATAAAGATAAGATGCATATACATAATGTTTGACATGAAAAACATCCGATGGATTCAGATTCAATATCTCCTGAAACTGTTTTTGTGCTTTTTTCAAATTGCCAGCTTCATATAAAGACAGCGCATACGCAAATTTGATTTGCAGAAGCGGCTTCATCACATCTTCTTCATAAAAATCTGCCACATGACGCAAGAAAAATTCTTTGCCGATATTCATTGTCGCAAGCTCCATACCCTGACGAAGGATATGGATACGTTCATAAATATCCTGTACATTCCAGCCATACACCAGATATGCTTCAATACAATCCCCACATATGCCAAGTGCCTGCTTTGCGATATCGCATTTCTTCTGATTACTGCGAAAGCGTTTCGCTTCTTCCAGCACCTGTAATGCCTGTTCATATTGTGTACTCTTTTCATCATTCACAATTTTTGGCTCATCTAAAAAGCTGTCCAGACTAATCTGAAAGGTGATTCCCAGCTGGCGATCTTTTTCCTGTTCCATCATGCCTCTCCTTTTCGTTTATCTATCCTGTGATAATGCCCAATCTCGATCAATTTCCACAAATCGCATGCCATCCACTGGCAGCTGTTTTAAAATTCGATCATAACTGATTTTTTCTATACCGACAATATCCTCTCGATCTGTATACAGGATATCAAACCACAATGTTTCACTTTGTCTATCGCTGTCATGATAGATGACATTTTTCACATCTGGTGTTTTCCTTTGATATTGCCGTAATAGTTTTAGCTTTAATATCTCTATTACACGATCATCCAATCCATCTTCCAATACCCTGATTTTCTCTGGAATCTCATCTACTTTACTCACATAGCGTTTTCTTAAATGAGCATCTCTTGCGTAAAGCTCCTGATCACTTTCCACCATATCTTTTCTTGATTTCACCAATATCGCAAAATGATGTTCTTTATCAATATACAGAAAGTTATGCAAAATCTTGCTTTCCTTTCCACAAATGGGGCAGTGTGCTGTGAAAAAGGTACCATCACGAAGTCTTGCTTCATCATTGGATTCAAATCCATGCAACAATAATGTTTCACTTTTCTTATGAAAGATTGCCCCACACATGGGACATTGTAATTCTATCAATACCGTTTTCATATGTGAAAAAGAGCTATATTAGATAGCTCTTGTTGCCTTTCTTAACCATGCCACTTCATCATCACTCAAGTATGGTGACACCTTTTCAAAAACCTGTTTATGATAAGCATTCAGCCATTCTTTATCATATTGTGTCAATAAAGCTTCATCTAGTCCATCTAAATCAAATGGCACAAAGGTAATTGTTTCAAAATACATAAACTGTCCATATTCATTCTTTTCACCCTTACGTACAACCATTTCATTTTCATGACGGATACCAAACTTGCCTTCTTCATAAACACCCGGTTCATTGGATTGTGTCATACCTTCTTCTAATACGCAGCTGTCTTTTCTTTCCGGTACGATCTTCCAGCGGAAACCATTTGGACCTTCATGCACATTCAGTAAATGACCAACGCCATGTCCTGTACCACACTTGTAATCCATACCCTGTTCCCATAATGGTCCTCTGGCAAGAATATCCAGATTCATACCACGACAGCCATATAAGAAATGCGCTTTTGATAATGCGATGTTGCTGCGTAATGCAGTTGTGAACCAATAACGCTCTTCATCACTGATTTCACCCAATACAAATGTTCTGGTAATATCTGTAGTACCTTCCATATACTGTCCGCCACTATCAACCAAAAGCATGCCTTCTTTTTTCAACTCTACATCACTTTCAGGTGTTGCGCTATAATGCATCATTGCCGCATGTTCTTTATACGCAGAAATCGTATTAAAACTTAAATCAATGGCACCTTGTGCTTTACGAAGCTTTTCTAAATAATCACTCGCAATGATTTCACTCATCTTTTCTTTACCGATATTCGTCTTTAACCAATACATAAATTTTGTCATAGCGACAGCATCTTTGATATGTACTTTACGATTATTTTCTAATTCAATTTCATTCTTCATGGCTTTCATCAGCTGACTTGGATTTACACGATCCTCAATCTTGATATTCTGATTTAAATTCTGGGTAATCGCATAATTTACCACACTGCTGTCTAACATAATCACTGCATCTGAATCAATGGTTTTCACATATTCATAAATATCATTATAGTCTTTAATTTCTATATGATTTTCTTCAAAGTTTGCGATCAATTCATCATTCAATTTCTCTTTATCAACGAAAATCACACCACCATCTAATGTCAAAATCAGATAAGCCAGCATAACAGGATAGCGTGCAATATCCCATCCACGCATATTTGTGATCCATGCGATATCATCTAGTGATGTAATGATATGATGTGTAATTCCCTGTTTTTTCATGATATCATATAAATCAGCTAATTTATCTTTTGTGGATTTACCACTATATTCTACGTTCAAAAAGAAGCCTTGTTTTTTAGGTAATGCTGGTCGATCTTCCCAAATCATACCCACCAGATCTTCTTCATAAGCGATATGCACTTCTTTTTCTTCCAGCTTACTCATGATTGCCTTTACCATTTTGGTATTCATGACACGACCATCAAAACCTACGCCACCCCGCATAGTCACATGATCATAAATATACTGTGCAATGGTAGGAACACCTTCTTCTCCCTGTTTCATCAACGTAATCGTGGTATCCTTCAACTGATCTGCCGCCTGAATAAAGTAACGGCCATCAGTCCATAATGCCGCATCATCGAGTGTCACAATCAATGTTCCCTGTGATCCGGTAAATCCAGACATATATGCTCTTGCCTTAAAATGTTCTCCTACATATTCCGTTTCATGAAAGTCAGAAGTTGGAATCATATAGACATCCAGATTTCTTTCTTTCATTAATGTTCTCAATGCATTTAATTTTTCAATAATTGTCATAAAACAGCCTCCTTTTTCATCCTTATTCATTGTACCCCAAATCCATGATTTCGCAAGCGCTTTTCACATTTTCAAAAAGAAAAGCTGACAGTTTTTCCACCATCAGCTAATGCTTATATTTAATCACATGAATTTCAAAGTCTTCAATACCTTCATAATCCAGCAGCAGATATTCAAATTTCACCATATCATCCTGCTTCAGATACGTTTTATCCGCAAGATACCATAAATCTTCTTTTACCAAGTTGTGATTCGCATCATAGAATTTCAATCTTGCCATCACAAAGTGTACTGGCTTCTTCATATTGTTTCTTAAATATCCACTTAACACAAGACAATCTTTTCCTTCCTCAAGTGCAAGTTCTGTAATGGTAAAGGCCCGTTTCTTCTTGATACGTTTTTCTCTGGCCTTTTCATCCCAACGTGTTTTAATCGTTTTATTGATCAACCAGATCACAAACAATTCCCCATACATCACAAAGCCAAACTTACTTTTTAAAAACAAAAAGACTTTCCCCAGATATGGCACATGAAAAACATACTTACCAATAATATCTTTCCTGCTTGTTTCATAATTATCATAATCCGGCGCCGTTGCCCCTTGGGTACGATAATACAACACACCATCCTTTTCCTGTGTCTTACGGAAATAATGCGTCAACAGGATATCCTGCCCAAAACGGTTCGCCTTAAATGTCACAATCGTATCTGGTGCAATTTTTTCATCTTCATCTATCATCTTACTAAAAACAAGAGAATATGTAGGGATTATTGGTTCCATACTATTCGTCAATACAGTATAAAACCGAAATCCAACCACTCTGGAAGTGTCCTCTGGATATATCTGCATACAAACAACAAACACCAAAAGTGCTATCACTACAATAGCACTTAAAAAGGTTGTTATTTTCTTTAGCAGCTTCATCGCATAAACAACTCCCCTTGTCTTTCTTTCATTTTACTACACAATACGTTCTCTGACTAGGAAAAAAGCCGTAGGATTACGGCTTTAAGCTGCGTCTGGTGTATTAGTTAGAGTAGCTTTAACTGCAAAATTCAATGGAGTGTTTGATAAATTAGTTGCTTGATCTGGAGTTACCTCATCTTTAACTTCTATTTTCACATCATATGTTAAATTAGTATCTACAGTATATCCTGTAACTGAAGCTGTACCATCCCCATTATCAACTACAGTGCCATTTTGGGAAGTATCTGATGTTGAAAAGTTGACATTTAATCCTTCTGGAACAGCTAATGGATTTCCATCTGCATCTACCAAACTTAATTCAATCGTTTTTGTTGCATCATTTGATTTTAAACTTACAGTACCTGTACTTGATTTGTTACTATTACCATTTAATTCATTTGTTGTAAATCCAGCCATATCCTTTGTAACTTCAACGATAACTGGTTTAGTAAAAGTTAACTGTTTCGTATCTGTTTGTCCACTTGTCTGATCCCATGCTGCATATGTTCCAACGCTAGTTGCTACGATAGCACCTGCTGTGACGAATGATAATAGTGTACTCTTTTTCATAATAATATCTCCTCTCCGATATTTATATAAGAATGTAGTAATGATAAGCTGATTGCTATCTTTACCTTACAACACTATTATATTCCAAGGAGATTTTTTTGTATAATGCTTATTACCTAATTACCTGTTATACTCAAATTGTATAACTAAACTTGTTTATATGTATCATGGATGATATCTATAAAAATACGACCAGCACTGGATAGTACATGATTTTTTCGCTTAATGATAATAAAATGTTTTTGTAAATCATTGTCCTTTAACAAAAGACTTTTCATATGAGAATGTTTCAATTCTTCTACTTGCCATTTGTGACCGATTAAGAATGAAGATGTATGTTTTGCGATACTTAACATTGCATGATAGTTACGCATGATCAAAACCTTGGGAAACGTGGAAAGCTGCATTCCGTTGATATTAATACTCTTATTGATATCAGAAAAGAAATCATTTGGTAAATGAATAAAGGTTCTGTCTATCAAATCAGAAAAACGTATGGTATCGTTTTTAGCTAATGGATCTTCTTCATTCATATGAATATAAATAGGACCTGAGCCTAGTACTTCATATTCTATTTCTTTGATTTCTGCCATTTTTTTGAATATTATCAATTGCATATCATTTAAAATCACAATGCCAACTTCTGATTTTGAGTTTTCCACATTTTCAAACACTTCTTCTGTAGTTGTTTCAATCATCTGGATTTCTGTTTCACTGGATATTAATTTTTCATAACATTTTAACACCAAATCGTCTTTTAAAAAGATAGAACTGCTGGATACACTCAGTTTTGAGTAAATAGATTTTTCATCTAATCCTTTTAACCGTTCCAATGTATTTAATTCATTTATAATTGATTGTCCATAGTAATAAACCAGACGCCCGGTTGGTGTCATGGAAACGCCATGATTGGAACGTATAAGCAATGGTTTTCCTATTTCATTTTCTAATGCCTGAATGGATCGGCTTAAGCTTGGTTGAGATACATATAGTCGTTCAGCGGCTTTATTGATACTGCCATAGTCGATAACTGCTATGAAATATTTTAGTTGTACAATTTTCATGATACGCCCCTCTGGTCTTTCTTTCTTACATATTAGCATGTTTTGTGAAAGAAAAACAGTGATTTCATCACATCACTGTCTCATTTCTTATGATTCATTGCGTAACTGCCATTTCCTGTGGCAGCTACTTCATTTGTGCACTGTAATCTTGCGATTGCTCTTGCCTGTGCCATACGGCTGCCTGCATGATCTAAGATTCCTTCTACCAGTAATACTTCATCTGATGTAATTTCTTTCACGAAATTCACAGACATTTGAATCGTTGGTGTAAAATACGCTTGTGAGAATACATAAGCTGCACATCCCATTGTTACATCTAGTATTGCGCAAATCATTCCACCATGCATATTGCCAACTGGATTTGCTTCCCAAGTGCGTACTGGAAATGCTAATGTAATCGTTTTTTGTTCCAGATCATAGGCATATAATTCCATCTCCAGCATAGCGTTGATGGTTCCTGTTTTGGTATTTCTTAGTTCCATAAAATGTTGAATTCTTTGTTCAATGATTTCTTTTTCCATATTTGGTCACTTCCTGTTGACCATTATAGCACGAAAAGGACAGATACGAAACTGTCCTGACTGTTTGATTTCTTTAATAAATTAATCATGTTTATGGCTTTTTCTATTTAAAAGAAACATTCCATCTAAATCATTTTTTGATTTTCTTCTCTGTTTTGATTGTAGCTTTTTATATAGTCTAAGCAGTACAAAAATTACGACTAGTACAATTACACAAATAACTAATATCAAGATTGTTTTCATAATTTATTTAGATTTGTTTTCCAAAATGGATTGTTGGTTTTTTATAATGATTCCAATGCCATAACATGTAGATGCATAGATTAGGCATGGCACAATTGCCGCAAGAAACACTTGTAGGCAATAAGACCATTGTGCTGCCATTGTGGTATTGTATTGTGTACAATATGCAGATAATTGCGAATACGTTGTAAATATCGTATATACCAGATAGATCAATAGTAAAATCGTTAATACATTAAATAATATATGTGCATTTCCTTCTGTTTTCTTTTTCTCTTTCATTGTATTCTCCTTTATTCTTTCTTATCTAATTGATTTTTTTGAACCCAGTTATCAAATACTTCCTCTGTGATTTTTATATTAGATAATTGGTCATATACTTTTCCATCTTTCGCATAGAAAATTCCAGGTGTCGTATCAAAAGCAGGAAAATACTCTTGAATAATCGCTCTGTTCTGACTTGGTGTTCCTAATTCATTATCCAACAATACCTCATATATAACTACATGATGATGTTTTGAATATTCGGAAAATAGTTCATGAAAATTTTGACAATAAACACAAAGGGATTGTGTAAATGCAATTACAAATTCTTTTTTATCTTCCATCATTGCTTTCATATCATCTAAGGTGATATAAATTATCTGTCCAGGAGAATCATCTCTATCATAACCAGAACAGCCTGTTAATAATAATAAGCATAAAAATATAGCCATCCATCTCTTTTTCATATCCGTCCTCTTTTCATCCAACTATTTTTCGTTTCAAATAAAATGGAAAAGAAGAACTATGCACAAACATAGTTCTTCTTGATTATCTGATCAAGGAATACCTCTTCGTTTTATGATTGTACGACTTCAAAATAAATTTCATATATTTGAACAGATATTACTGTAATTCAAATAATCTTATTCTGTTTCTTCTTTTTTCTTTTTCAGAAGCAGAACTGCGCCGATACCAGCAGCAAGCATAGTACCTGCAAGTAAGCCTGTATTTGTATGATCAGCTGTATCAACATCTCCATTATCTGTGTTGTCTTGTGATGGTTTGTTGTCATTCTGATTATTATCTTTATCAGGAGTTACTGGTTTTACAGGTTCTTCTGGTTTCTTTTCAATAGCTTTTAATTCACTCATAGCTTTTTTCAAAGCTGTTTGTGCGTTTTCAATTTCTTCAGCTGTAGCATTTTCATTATCCAGAACTGCCTGTGCATTTTTCAATGCAGCCTCAAAATTCTTCCAGCTATCTGCAGTATAATTTGCCTGATCATAAGCTTTCATATCATTTACTAATTTTGCCAATGCTTCTTTTCCTGTAGTTGGATTTACAATCGGTTCATCAGCAATCTTCTCTAAGCCTAATCTTGCATTACGTAATGCTTTTAGTGCTTTGTCAACATCAGTTACGGTTGCATTTTCATCTGCATCGACACGTTTTGCTTCTTTTAATGCAGCTTCAAATACTTTCCATGTTTTTTCTGTGTAATTTGCTTTATCTAATTGTTCAGCAGTAGCAATTTCAGCTTTTAACAATACTTTACTTACTATATCAGCATTGACTTTTTCTAGTTTATCTTTCTTATCAGCTAAATCGTTAACGGCTTTATCTACAGCAGCCTGATCTGCAGTTTCAGATTTCATAATATCTTTTGCTGCTTCTAATGCGATAGCAAATTCTTTCCATGTTTCTGGCGTATAATCTGCTTCATGAAGTAAGGAAGCTTCGTTTATTGCATTTTGTAATGCATTCTTATCCACCACAATTACTTCTTTTGTTTCATTGCCATAAAAACGAATTTCTGCCATAGATGCATAAGCATTCATTTCATTTCCACCAGCACTTAAAACAATAAACTTCACATATTGTCCAGTCATAGTATCAAAGGAAGCACGTTGCCAATCTCTGCTAGTTAAATATGTACCGTTATTTTCAAATTCAAATACACCTGCAGATGTAAATGTTTCTCCATCTTTGCTGATTTGAATTTCTGCTTTTAAGATATCACCATTTGCTCCGCCCTGGTTTTGACGAGGCAGGAATGTAACATCACTTAAATCATAGCTCTTTCCTAAGTTAAATACGATATCCTGAGGCATTTTTAAATCGTCCTCATTCATATAATTTGTATGCCAATAAGTACCTTCATCGTAATCAAGAACATTTGCAGCAATACCATCTTCGCCATCTTCAGCAGTTATTTCACTAGATACACTATTGATTGTAACGCCTGCTTTATTAGCTTCTGTATTGATTAATAGATTCTGATCTAATGGTTTTACAACCAATCCATTGATTGCGGATAAGATTGCTGTTGTAGCACTATCAATCTGTGCCTGTGTATATGTTTCATTTTTCAATAATTCTGTTGCGGCATTCAAAGCATCCTGTAATGCTTTAAAGCTTTCTTCAGTATATTTTGTTGAACCATATTTATTTCCTTTATTGATTGCATCCATTAAGTCAGTTGTACTAATACCTTCTTTCACTGTTAATTCATAAGATTTGCTCTTTGAAGGATCAGTGATAGAAGTAACGGTAATCGTTGTTGTTCCTGCTTTTAATGTGTGTACAAGATAAGAGATATTATTTCCTTCTCCTGTAACAATGATATTGGCTACTTCTGGATTAGAACTTTCTACTTTATAGAATTTATTTGCATCATTATCAGGATCTGTTGTGACTGTTGCTTTAACAGGACTGATTTCACGTACAAATAATTCTTTTGCATTATTTTCATCCAAAATAACATCTGTTACATTTACTTTGTCTGTATGTACCAACTGTAATTCAGATAATGTTAACAGTTTTTTCTGCTCTTCTGTAGCATCTTCTGCTGCAAATACTTCAATGTCAACATTCTTAACTTTCACATCAGCTTTTAAAGGAGTATAAGCGTATTCTTCAATTTTTCCTTCAATTACTTTTTCTTCAACAGAATCATCAGCATAAGTGATTGTATATTTCACTTTGTGTACTGCACCCTGTCCAAGACCATTACGGTTAAATAAGTTGATTTTTGACAATGTTTGTTCTTCTTTCAGTGCCGCATGAAGTGTAACTGGAAGAACTACACATTCTTCTTTATATTCATCTTCGATATTCCAGAAGAATTCAAATCCATTATCATCTGTACCACCATTAAACAATCCACTGTATTCTTTACCATGAATCAGCTTTTCAACATTCGTGCCATCATCTGTTGGTAAGAATTCGTTTGTAAGTGTTAAATTTAAATCAGATTCCTTCATGATTGTATCTTTTGCATCTGGTGCAACTGGTATTTCTGGTGTTTCATTGATTTTTGCTTCTACTGTAGAGAAGTTTGGTCCAATTAAAATACCATTTTCAATATGTAAGAAAGAATCCGCTGCTTTTGTTTTCAGGTTGATATCTTGTTTTGCTTTCATTGTGATTGTCGCAATTGTATGGTTGCCAGAAACTAAAGCTTTATCGCCTTTGTTTAAGAATGCCATATTCAAAGTTGCACCTGAACCATCATCGTATGGTGTATTGATTGTCAGGTTTTCTAAAGAAGCAACGTAAGGGTTTGCTGTTGCTGATACATCACCTATCATATCAGGATCATAGTTGATTAAAGCACCAAAGCCGTTTACATTTTCCATAGAATCACCGTAAACATCAACTGTGAAAGTTTCACCAGCTTTTACTGAATCAGCACTAGGAATAAATAACATATTACCTTTTACATCTCCAGTTTTCGTAGTACCACCATCAAGTTTAAACATCGTGAATGCATAATCATATGCGTCATAAACATCATTGTTATTGATATCCGCATAGTGTGCTTTGATCTGTGATTCAAAGATTGTAGGATGATAATTTTTAGATACACCAACATACTGGTTCATATTTGTATAATCGCCTTCTGTTACGGTTGGTTTATTTAAGTTACTTCCTACCGCAAAGCTGTTTGTACCATCTTTCTTATGAACATAGATTCCGTTTGTCGCAAAGAATCCACCTACAGAAGAAACGACATTCAGTTTTACATAACGTGCTGCATTTCCATTTAAATCGACTGTTTTCACATTACTTTGAACACTTTCACCATTGTTATATGTCCATGTATCATCTGCACCATTGTGAACTTTTGTCCAATGTTTGCCATCCATACTGATTGAAACATCTAACTGTGAAATAATACCATTGCTTCTGCTACTAACAGCGCCATCTCCACTTTGACCTGCGCCACGTGGATAGTATTCAAATTTATCAAGTTGATATGCATCTTTCATATCAATAATCAAGTCCTGACCTCTTGCATCACCTGTTGAATGGAACATAGAATTGAAGTTTCTGTCGTTTGCATTTTCTAATGCACCCCAATCATCTCCATGCTCCCATATAACGCTTTGTTCAGGTACATTTCTCCAAGGATCTTCTAATGTTGTAACATTTAATTCATTACTCCATTCAGAATATCCTGCAGCATTTCTTGCACGTACTTTGTATGTATGAGAAGAATGATAATCAAGATTTCTATCAAGGAAACTTGTGTGATTGCCAACATTATTAATGATACCATCTGTCATGATTTCATAAGTATCAGCCCCATCAATTTCATTCCAGTTCAATGTTACACTTGTTGGTGTTAATGCTTCTTCATCCTGTGTTAACACTGGTGCTGAAAGGCTTTCGTTAACTTCTTCTTTAGAGAAATCAGCTTTATTTTCAAATCCTTCAATTACCAATGTCTGATCATTCTGATTCACATTTGTTTTCGCAAATTTTACATATAATTTAGGATTTGTTGTAATCTCTGTATTGAAACTTTCTCCAGCTTCTGAATATTTATTCAGATTAGGTGCTTCGTTATAGAAATAGACATTACCATCAGCCTTATCAAATTCTTCCTGTGAATTCACTTTTTTCAGACTCAGTTCGCTATTACCATTTTTTGCAGTAATCTTAGTAGGCTCTTTAGAAACATTCACTACAAATGTTGTATTACGTTCACTATCATATCCATTATAACTTCCAATAGATTTAGCAGCTTTTAATGTAGCTGTTGTACCATCTACTTCAGAAGTAAATTTAGTAGTGACATTTCCTCCATAAGAAACTTCTTCTTTATTACTGTTATCTACATAGTTTCCATCATCTTCATATAAAGTAAAGTTTGTAGAACCTGCAGGCCAGAATTCAACAACACGTTTTGTTTTATCCAAACCGTTTTTATTTGTATCTGTGATTGCCTGTGGATTGTTATGTTCTTCATACATTGGTACGATAGAACCATTTTTCACGAACAATGGAAGTTTCCAGATTGGTGCATCAAAGTTATTTAATGTCTGTCCACCTTTATATTGTTTTCCTGTGAAGTAATCAATCCAAATTTGATTTTCATCTGGCAGGTAGATACCATTTCTAACATCATTGCCATTTTCATCAGCATCAACATCTTCATATACAGGAGCTACTAAGAAGTTGCTTCCATACATATATTGATATTCTGTACTACGTTTGCTAAATGCATTTCCTTCATTAGGATATTCAAGGAACATTGCACGAATCATTGGCAGACCATTCGTAGCCTGTTTAGCCAATGTATAAGTGTAAGGCATTAATTCTGCTTTTAATTTCAGATACATTCTGTTAATTGCTGTATAAGGATCCCCATTATAATAAGGTTTCTTAGCCAATGCACCCCATCCATCCATGTCTAACATCTGTGGTGTAAAAGATTTCCATTGATAATCTCTGGTTGAAACAGTTGTTGATCCACCAAAGATACCATCAATATCACTACCAATGTTTGGATTTCCGGATAAACTCTGTCCAATATAAGTAGGTATATGGAAACGAATGTATTCCCAATCTCCACCATATTGATCACCAGTCCAGATACTACCATAACGCTGTGTACCTGCCCAACCATCTAGTGTGATAATATTAGGGCGATTTTTTGTTTCTGTAACAGTATTATAAGCTCTGGTGATTCCATCTAATCCAAATGAATAACCTTCTCCTACCCATGCAACGTCAGTTTTTAAAGTAGTAACGCCACCATTTTTAACTTCTTTTTCAAAATCACGAAGTTTCTGATATTCTATCGTATTACTTTCACTAGGCGTTAACTGACTTTGTGTCCAAAGACCGGTTGTTACACCCTTTGTTTTTGCATAGTCGGTAAAATCTTTTAAATTTGCAACATTGGCATCAATTGCCTTTGTTTTTTCTTCCATTGATCCACCGGTATATTCATACCCGTTTTGACCATATCCGCAACCATACCCATCATTTGGCAAAAACCAGCCTAATGGCATATCTTCAGCTTCATGTCCATCGATAACAGCACGTGCTGAGAATTTATAGATATCATCTTTATCAGAACCTTTTACATGGAAGTTATCAACAAGTTCTGTAGGAATTGTACCATTTAATGTTTCAGGATAAGCATCAGGTTTTAAAACATAACCATCAGTTAAACCATTTTCCCAATATTTATTGCCATCTTCTAATGTCCATTGAGAATGCCCACCTGCTTTTCCATTCTTTAGAGTCGCATCAGTTTTTTCAACATCCCAGCCATCACGATTATAGCAGTTTAAATGTCCAAGATAGAAACCATATTCTGGTAATAAAATTGCATTTCCTGTTACTTTATAATAATCCTGTAATAGCTCTTCAGCTGTTTGTGATGCATCAGCAGCCTTTGAAACAAAATAATATGCATCAAATTCTTTTTCGCTGTGTGTTGTGATTACACCGTTGCTGCTATTTTGAAAATCATAAGCACCTGGTTTGAAAGTATTTCTTAAAACACCATAACCTTTTGTAGACCAATAAAATGGATTTGGTGAAGAAACGCCTCCATCTACCCAGTTATTCGTATTTTCAATTTTGATAACCTGTCCTTTATGAGAGAAACGACCGTTCTGTGTACCGCCACCATAGAAATACTCATCATCAGAAGCCTCTAACACTTGCTTTGTATTCCCTGATGCAATCTGTAATGGCTCACTTTCTTTTAATACGATACTGCCATCTGCTCTTTTTACTGTCATTAATGTATTTGCTTTATTGAATTCAATGACTGTGTTTCCAGCAGAGATACTAATTATATCCCCTTCTGTAATATTAGCTTCTGGTTTTGTGTATTCATCAGAGTCATCAGGCTGCTGCTGAATTCTACCCGTATGTTCTTTGTTATTAGGTGTTGCATATAATTCAAATTTACCACTTGGATCAACATTGAAACGGAAAATTCCATTGTCTAAGAACGTCAATCGTCCTTTATATCCATTTTGGTATGTAATTTCAACAATATTCTTTTCTACTTTTTTAACATCAATAATAGAACCTAGCTGTGTTTCTGCGTCTTCTGCTGCGTGTACCTGTACTAGCGGTGTAGCATATCCATAAATACCCGTTAAGGACATGACAGTCGCCAAAGATACTGGACCAATTTTCTTTAGAATCGCTTTATTTTTCATGTTCCCTCCAAAATTTCTTTATCTTTTTTCACAATTAAATCAAACAAAATTTTAGCTTTTCATCGCCTGCCTTTCTTATTAATTAATCATCGTTTGTGTGTCATAATGTATACTATTTTATATATACTAAAGAAAGTCTTAAACCCTTCTTTTTTCAGTATAAAGACATAAAAAAAGACTGATTTTCATCTGAAATCAGCCGTCTCATATAGTATACTATTTTAAACACTTTTGATGATCTGCAAAAATCCTCATCACTATCAGAATATCCTTTTTCCTTTCTGACATATACATTTTAATGTGGATACGGTTACATGTAAACCCTTTCCGTTTGTATTTTTCATTTTTATTTTTACACTTTTTAGTATTATTGCTTTTTTCTGCAACATAATATATCGATTATTTGAAGATATCCTGATTTACCACAGTTATCCATCATATATAATCATTCATTTGTGTACAAAAAAACATCTTTCATCAATACGAAAGATGTTTTTTATAATTAAGCTACTTCTTTTTCAAGTTTTTCAATACCGTAGGCAATACGTTTTAATGTTTCTTCTTTACCTAAGATATGTGCAATTTCGATTGCACCACCAGGTGTGAACTGTTTACCAGTAATGGCAGTACGTACTGGCCATAATACCTGACCATTCTTCATGCCTAAGGTTGCTGGAAGGGCTAATAAGATTTCATGAATCTTTTCTTCACTAGACCAGTCCTGAAGCTCTTCTAATACTTTTGTGGCTTCTTTTAATGCCGTTAATGCGATTTCGTATGTTGTTTTCATCTTTTTGTGAATATACATTGCATTATCATATTCAGGAAGCTCATCTATAAAGTCGATTGCTTCTGGAATTGTTGTTAATACATCTGTACGAGGCTGTAAGATTTTCGCAACAGAACGCAGATCTACATTTTTATGTACACCTTCTTCGATATAAGGTTTTGCTGTTTCAAAGAATTCTTCTTCAGACATGGCACGTAAATACATACCATTCATCCATGTCAGTTTATCAATGTCAAAGATTGCTGGTGATTTACTGATACGTTTGATATCAAATACTTTAATCAGTTCCTCTAATGTATAGATTTCCTGTTCTGTTTCAGGTGACCATCCAAGTAATGCAATGTAGTTTAAGATTGCCTGTGGCAGATATCCTTTTTTCACAAGATCCTGGAAACTTGCATCTCCATTACGTTTACTTAATTTATGCTGTTCATCCTTCATAACAGGTGGAACGTGTACATAAGTAGGAATATCCCATCCATATGCCTGATAAATCAGGTTATATTTTGGTGTAGATGATAAGTATTCGTTACCACGTACAACATGTGTAATATTCATTTGGTGATCATCAATAATATTGGCAAAGTTATAGGTTGGATAGCCATCAGATTTTAATAGTACAGATTCATCAAGAATGCTGTTATCTACTTCGATTCTTCCATAAACTTCATCATCAAAATAAGTTTCTCCACCATGTTTAATAGTCTGTCTTACAACATATTTTTCACCTTTTGCGATACGTTCTCTTGCTTCCTCCACACTGATGTGTTTACAAGGGTCATCGTATTTAAACGAAATACCTAAGCTTTCTGCTTCTTTTCTTTGTCTTTCAATTTCTTCTTCCCCACAGAAACAATAGTGGGCACCACCTAAATCAACCAATTCATCTGCGTATTTTTTATACATTGGCAAACGCTCAGATTGTACATATGGTCCAAAGTCGCCACCGATGTCTGGTCCTTCATCGTGTGTTAATCCGACTTCCTTCATCGTATCATAAATAATATCTACAGCACCTTCTACCAAACGTTCCTGGTCAGTGTCTTCAATACGTAAAATGAAGTCGCCTCCCTCATGTTTTGCGATCAGATATTCAAACAGCGCTGTTCTTAAGTTTCCTATATGCATATAGCCTGTTGGACTAGGTGCAAATCTTGTTCTTACCTTTTTCATATCGTCATCCTTTCAATTTTGCATATTTATCATACCTTAAACCCTCTTGTTTCGCAAGGCAAAATACACGGTTACCGTGTATTTTGCATGAATATACACGGATTCCGTGTATGTAGACGTAAAAAAAGCAGGTTTTCCTCTATATTGTATAAAAGGAAAAGCCCTGCTGATTTGCTTCTATTCTTCAATACCTAATTCACGCTCTAAATATTCATCATAGCTCATACGACGATCGATGATGCCATCTTCTGTAATTTCGATAATACGATTGGCAATTGTCTGGATAAACTGGTGGTCATGGGATGTAAAAATCATTTCTCCCTTAAAGCTTACCAGTCCATTATTCAAGGCCTGAATACTTTCCAAATCAAGATGATTGGTTGGATCATCCAACAGCAACAGGTTTGGTGCTTCCAGCATACTTTTCGATAACATACAGCGTGCACGTTCTCCTCCGGATAATACATTTACCGGCTTTAATGCTTCCTCTCCACTAAACAGCATTCTTCCAAGGAACCCTCTAATATATGCCATATCTTCAATATTCGTATACTGACTTAACCAGTCACAGATACTTTGCTCACCTTCAAAATATTCTGTATTATCATCCGGGATATAGGATGGTGTGATCGTCTGTCCGATTTCAATACTTCCTTCATCTGGTTTTACAACGCCTGCAATAATCTTCAACAGCAATGATGTTTGTAAAGGATTTCCAATCAATGCGACTTTATCCCCTTTCATCATGGAAAAGCTGATGTTATGTAACAGCTCGTTGCCTTCTATACTTTTACCGATATTTTCTAAAAACAGAATAGATTTCCCTGATTCTCTTTCGGATTTAAAATCAATGAATGGATATTTTCTGGTAGAAGGCTGTAAATCATCCAATACGATCTTATCCAGAATCTTTTTACGTGATGTTGCCTGTTTACTCTTGGCAGCATTTGCTGAGAATCTTGCGATAAAGGCTTCCAGTTCTTTGATTTTATCTTCTTTCTTTTTATTCGCGTCTTTTAACTGTTTACTTAATAACTGACTAGATTCATACCAGAAGTCATAGTTTCCAGTAAAGATTTTGATTTTTCCATAATCCACATCAGCGATATGGGTACATACTTTATTCAAAAAATGACGGTCATGGGATACGACAATAACAGTACTTTCATAATTGATTAGAAAGTTTTCTAACCAAGCGACTGCTTTTAAATCTAAACCATTGGTCGGCTCATCTAATAATAATGTTGTTGGTTTTCCAAACAGCGCCTGTGCCAATAATACTTTCACTTTCTGTGCGGGTGTAATATCCTTCATTAAGGATGTATGCAAATCTACTGGAATATCTAGTCCTGATAGTAACATAGCAGCATCACTTTCCGCATTCCAGCCATCCATATCCGCAAAAGCTTCTTCCAATTCTCCAGCACGCTGTCCATCTTCCTCAGTAAATTCGCCTTCCTTTGTATATAAGGCTTCTTTTTCCTTCATGATTTGATACAGCTTTTCATTTCCCATCAATACAGTTTCCAATACGGGATATTCATCAAACTGAAAGTGGTCCTGTTTTAAGGTATACAGCGTATCATGTGGTCCCATGTATACATCTCCGGTATCCGGTGCCAGTTCGCCTGCCAGTACCTTTAAAAATGTGGATTTACCAGCACCATTGGCACCAATCAAGCCATAGCAGTTTCCATCTGTGAATTTCAGATTTACATCTTTATATAATGTTCTAGCGCCAAAACGAACGCTTAGATTGTTTGTTCCTATCATTTTCTTTACCTCCAAAGTCACATGTTGCATTATAACATTTCATAGATAGAAATACAAACAACATTTGTAGAATACGAAAAAAACCGCTTTTTCCACACTTTTTTACGTAGATCAAGCAGTTTTTCCTCACAATCCTTTGATGATATGATACATTTCTACATAGACTTGTTCACGTTCTTCCTCCAACAGATTTTCTAATTGATGTTGGACATCTTCATGTTCCGATATGAAATCTACCAATACATCAGAATAGCTGGTTCCTTTTAACATCTGAAACTCTTTTAATACAGTTTGAAAGCTTTTAGGAGCCGCATACAAACGACCGAAGGTATCTGTGGCAGCATCTAAACTGTCACATATTCTGATAAGATCAATTAATATACGCTGTGGGGATGCTGTATTATCAAATTCTTTTGGATATCCAAATGTTCCATCAAAACTTTTATGATGCCCAATGGCGATATCATGGTAGATGGATAAGGAGGGAATATCTGATAGTATAGTCGAGCTGCTGTTTGGATGGAATTTAATTGTTTCATATTCAATATCAATCAATCGACGATACTGCATATTAATCACCTGTGTACAAAGCAGTTTTCCTACATCATGTACAAGTGATGCTTTTGATACAAAGGAAAGCAGTTCTTCTTTATTTGTTTTCACTTCTTTAATTGTTGAAAAAAGCTTGGCATCTACTAATATTTGAGGCTGTTTATCAATAATACACTGCATGATCAGATTCGCACTTCTTCCTACCATCAAGGAATGAATCGCTGTCTGCAGCTGACGAAAGACTGTGATATTCAATAATGATTTAAAGATATCATCTACATCATCCATATATTTCATCAATGGCACAATATAATGATAGATGGTCTGATTGATCTGCTGTGCCATCCCTTTACTGTAGGGCTGTTTTAATAAATATTCAAGATAGTCATTCCAACATTGCATCGTGGATTTTACACTCTCTGGATCTTCTTCCCCAAGGGTTTGTAAAGCAAGTGAAAAAGCCTCCATGGTTTCCATCAGCTGTTTGATATCTAATTGCTCCTCTACCTGATGGCTTGCGTTCAGATTACGGATACCATCCATAAATATTTCCACAAGTTCTTCACTGGTATAATTAGTTTCAAAACGATGTGCCATATAAAAACATATCAGATTTTCAACCTGTCCATTGATATCAATATCTTCTTGTAGATATACCAATTCTTCTGCGATATTTTTCACAATTTCCATTTGATCTTTACGCAGAGTTTGTTTATGTAATCGAAAGGATATCTCCGCAAACCTGCGTTTGACGTTTAAAATCATATATGGAACAATTTGATTTAATGGCTGATTCATATCCGCTTCCTTCATGAACCGCTCCATCATTTCAATTGATTCTAAATAATCAGGATACAGTACCTGATCAAATACATCTTTAAAGTCATCACCAATGACCAGATTGGTATAACGTACATAATTTAAAATATCATATATCGATAATCCCATGCTTTTATCTTCTTCGCTCAGTTCATCATAATGTTTGATATATAGCGCTCTTAATTCTTTACAAAGGGATATACAGATATCATGAAAATGTGCTTCATCCAGATAAGTATAACAATATAGTAAAACAGCCTTACACTTCATGATTGCGATTTCATCATTTTTTGTTTCATAATATGTCTGTAAAGACTGAGCAATCGCATAGATTGCTTCTACATCTTCCATTCTAGACCAGTAACGATAGATATACGCTAATAATGAATCTGCGACTTCCTCTGTCCAGTTTTCCGGCTGATTTACAAAATAATGAATATGCTGTTGTTTAAATTGATCATTTTTCAGATACAGCGCCCTGATTTCATTAGATTGTCGCTTAAAATCCTCAATCCATTCATCACAGCTTAAACTGGTATTCATGAGGGTATGTGTTTTATCATCAATTTCGATTATTTTTGTGAAATACACTTGAAAAGCATCAAACCAGGCTTCTCTTGTTGTAAATCCATGCTTAATTTCTTCCATATGCGCCCTCTTTTTTCTCTATCTTATATTTTAACATAGTTTACTTCAAAAGTGTAAAACTTATGATGATTATAAGACATTTGTATGCTTTTCCATATAAAATCACAGAGATGAAAAAAACACAAGACCTTTTATATCTTATGTTTTCTTTTGCCTAATCGTTGGGTTTGATTAGTTTCAATAATGTTTTGACCGCATCCATTGGAAAATCCGGATCTTTGATTTTCAAGAAAGATCCTAACATTGCATGTGTTTGATGGCTTTGTGGAAGCATATAGCCTGCTTCCCGATATAAATCTTCACTCATAAAACGATTAGATTTTTTTAAAGCCAAAGCAAACTGTTTTGTCATGGCATCATCACTAGTTTTCCACAGATAATCCAGGATGGCTTCCTGTTTAACTTTATGATTAATCAACACATACAGGGCATCCACAACGTTTTGATTTTTCTTTTGTTGCGGTGCATATTTTTCAGGCACCATGGAAATCGCATGGGATGGGCAGGCATTTGCACAAAGTCCACAACCGATACATTTCTCCCAATCAATCTGTCCATTCTCTGTATCTGATGCTCCTGTCGGACAAACATATAAACATAAACAATCTTTTGTACATAGACGTATGGTTCTTACCGCAAACATATCATTCAGCTCCTTTCTACTTTCTGAAGCTTAAAACTTGGAACTTTACAAATCGGACAAATATCTGGAGGTGTATCCCCTATGTAAATGAATCCACAGATTTCACATACATACACACTGGTATTTTCCAGCATTGCTCCTTTTTCATTTTCATATCGCTCAATTAATGATGCTTGTAGACGTGTTACCTTTTCACTCCATGTTAAAACACGTTTTGCGCCACGATCATTTGCTTCTATTGCCATTTGATTTGCAATCGGATATAACGAATTCATATCTTCTTTCAAGAGTACCAACAACGCTGCCATATTGCCTGCAACAGCTGTTGCTTTACTTTCAAAATATACAGAAAGTTCATGAAAAAGCTTTGCTTCTTCATTTAAACACTGCTTTTCACAGCCTTTTTCAAGATTTGAACAAAGGGCACTCAATGATAACACATCCCAATTTTCATAATCCATTGTCACCTCTTTGTTTACCTTTGTTGATTCGATTGTTTCTTCTTTAAGTTCAAATGCAGATTTTGGTGCACCACAGATAGGACATACCCAGTCATCAGGCAAATCCTTCCATAACGTACCCGCAGTAATATTGCTTTGTGGACTTCCAGCAGCTTCATCATAAATATAGCCACATATTGTACAAATATATTTCATATGGAAATCCTCCTTTCATGTAAACGTTAACATTTACCTATCTTCAATATAACAGATTTCCATGTTCTTGTCACGTTATATTATTAATTATTTAATTCACAATATTTTAAATGCTTTTATATAGATTTTAATATATCATTTTATGCATTATACATCATTACTTAATAGAAAATAATGATGCACCATCTTCGGACATCCAAGTCCTCCCAGCCAAACGCATTTACACAAAAAAAAACGAACTATATAATCATAGTTCGTAAGTTTTCATATGGCTGGGGTACTTGGATTCGAACCAAGGAAATGCCAGATTCAGAGTCTGGTGCCTTACCGCTTGGCTATACCCCAATTTCGGCAACACGTATATTCTACTTATTTTCACTATATTTGTCAATAGGAAATTTCAATTTTTTTATAATTTTGTCAAAACTTATTTTTCCTATGAAAAGTGCTTAAAGTAAACATAAAAATCTGATACAATACAAACAAATAGAAGGGTGGTATCCTATGTATATTAAAGAAAGCGAAATTCAAAGGATTTTTAATGATCGAAACTGGGCAGTCGCAAAAGCTTATCAGCGTAAAGATGTCATTGAACATTTAGATATCGAAGAGAATCAAATGCGTGAATGGTACGAAGTGAGTGCTGATGTAGAAGTGTTCACTTACAATAATCATGTAGAGCTTATTTTATCAAAAGCAGGCGATATCATCTCCTTCTCATGTGAATGCCGTTATTGTGAAGACGAAGTGGCTTGTGGACATATTGGTGTTGTTTTATTATTTCTGCATGATCTGAAACCAACTGGTTATCCTTATCATTATGATGCCAGTATCAAACGTGAAGATGAATTAAAAAACTGGATGTTACAGCGCCAGCTGGAACAATCCAAGAGCTTCTTAAATGCCTATAAACGAATCAGCGACAGTGAATTTCAGGCAAATTTAATCGCAAATAAAATCCGTTTGATTGCCTATCTGAATCATGAATACCAAAGCCTTCATGTGACGTTCAAAGTTGGTAATGATAAATTCTATGTAGTAAAAAATATTCTTACCTTCTTAGAAGCAGTTGAACATCGCAGTCAAGTATATTATGGAAAAAGCTTAAGCTTTGTTCACCATCCTGATGCTTTTGATGATACGACAAAACAAATGATTAATTTCCTTATGAAATACCGTCAGGAACATATCAGTGAACTTGAATATGGTTATCTTGATAAACGCAGTATCACATTAGACAAGCGAAGTTTAGATGACTTCTATGATTTCTTTAGTGAAGAAGGAGCTTGTAGTATTGACTGTAATTTTGCATATGATGAAATTGAAACGATTCCCCTCCATATCCAAAAAGATAGTATTGGCTATGTCATTACCACATCATTAGATTTAGATACTCTCTATGAAGGAAAAGCTTATTGGTATTGCTTCAAGGATAAATGTTTATCCCGCTTCATAAAAGAAATCCATGATACCTGTACCTACCTTTTACAGCAGTTACATAAAGACAGGCAAATTGTAATTGCCCATCAGGATATGCATGAATTCTGTCAGTATGTTTATTCCCAGATAGAAGATTATGTAGAATTAAGCGGGGATCCTATTGATGAATTTATGGATGATGAACCAGATTTAAGCTGTTATATTGATATGGAAGATAATGGCGATATCAGTGTTCAAATCTATGCAATGAAAAACGGTTTAAAACAATCCATCTTTGATCAGGAGGGACATGCAGGTTTACGCATAGAACGTGCCATCATGTTAATAAAAAACTATGCGGATGTGATTGATTATGATGCAAAAACTGCATACATTGCCAATGACTCTCATCAGATCATGAGCTTTTTAAAGGATGGACTCGCTTATTTAGATAGTTTCTGTGATGTATTTGTCAGTGATGCCATCAAACAGTTAAACAGTCCCAAACCAGTGAATTTCAAAGTGGGTGTGCGAATGGAAAACAACCTGCTTCAGGTTGATGTAAAATCTGTGAATATTCCTCAGGATGAAATCTATGCTGTATTAAAAAGTTATCGCAAAAAGAAAAAATATCATCGTTTGAAAAATGGTGATTTGATTTATCTAGAACAGGAAAGCATTCAGGAAATAGATGATATGATGCAGGATTTGCATGTCAGTGCAACTGATTTTGCGAATGGTTCTATTCAATTACCTGTTTATCACAGCTTTGAAGTAGATGATTTAAGCAATAATATCCAACATGCGCAAATGAAACGCAGTAAAAACTTTGAAGATACACTACATCGCTTACGTCATATCAAATATGATTCTTTCAAATTACCGGATGGATATGAAAACATATTGCGAGATTATCAGGTGTTTGGATATCAATGGTTAAAAACCATGAGTGCTTATGGCTTTGGGGCAATCTTAGCTGATGACATGGGGCTTGGAAAAACAGTACAGATGATCGCAGTATTAGAAGATGAAAAGCTACAGAATCCAGACAGCATTTCTTTAATTGTCACACCAGCTTCCCTAATCTTTAACTGGCAGGATGAAATCCATAAATTTTCCAACAACCTGCATTGTTTATGTATACATGGCAGTGTAGCACAACGTCAAAATAAAATCTTGTCTATGAGTGAATATGATGTCATAGTTACCAGCTATGATTATCTTAGAAGAGATCATGAATATTATGAAAAACATATCTTTAACTATATCATTTTAGATGAAGCTCAATATATCAAAAATCATACTACTAAAAATGCCAGTGTGGTAAAAGCATTAAAAGGAAATCATCGTTTTGCGATGACAGGTACACCTATTGAAAACTCACTTGCGGAACTATGGAGTATTTTCGATTTCCTAATGCCGGGTTATCTATATAACTATAATTTCTTCCGTAAATTTTATGAGAAAGAAGTTGTAAAGTTCCAAAATAAAGAAGTGATTGCGAAATTAAAACGTATGGTAGAACCATTTATATTACGAAGATTGAAAAAAGATGTATTAAAAGAACTGCCAGATAAAATTGAACGTGTACAATATCTGGAATTCAATGAAGAAGAAGAAAAACTGTATATGGCAAACCTTGTGCAAATCAATAAAGAACTGCAGGCAAAACTGCATGTGGAAGGTTTTGATAAGTTTCAGATTCTGGCAATGATGACACGACTTCGTCAAATCTGTTGTGATCCAAGGCTGTTATATGAGAATATTGATACAGTTTCCAGCAAAATCGAAGGTTGTATGGAACTGATACAATCCGCAAAAGCTACGGATAAAAAAGTATTGGTTTTCTCCAGTTTTACCTCTTTATTAGAATTGCTGGAAAAGGAATTTTATAAAGAAGATATTTCTTATGTAAAGCTAACTGGTGAAACAAGCAAGGAAAAACGACGGGAATATGTTCAAATATTCCAAGATAAACAAGTGGATGTCTTTTTAATATCCTTAAAGGCTGGTGGAACCGGACTCAATCTTACTTCTGCGGAAGTCGTGATTCATGTGGACCCATGGTGGAATATGTCTGCGCAAAATCAAGCAACGGATCGTGCATATCGTATTGGTCAAACAGAAAATGTACAAGTTTATAAAATGATTATGAAAAACAGTATTGAAGAAAAAATCCTGAAGCTGCAGGAAATGAAAAAAGATTTAAGTGATACCTTTACACAAGGTAGTGAAGGCAGTATCACTTCCATGAATCAGGAAGAAATTTTGTCATTATTTCAATAAAAACTGCGAATAGATTCATTCGCAGTTTTTCATTTACTCTTGTTTATTATTCCACAACATATCTGCCACAGGTGCCCAGTTTGCGGCATAGTTTTTACACTTTCCACATAAATGATCTACTGGTTCTTCTGACAATAAGTCTGTAGAATGAGCACCAGTCGCATGTACCATAGCCATTAATTTCTCTGGATTCTCCAACATTGGACATGGTCTTAAATGATTCTGGTTAAATGGCTGTCCCTTCTTATATGCCATGAATAATGGGGAACAAAGTGCTTCTAATAATGTTTTTTCTCTTATATTAGAATCCGAATAATGGATGAAAGCACATGGCTCTACATCGCCGTTTGGATTGATATGCAAATAGTTACGACCACCTGCAATACATCCGCCAACATATTCTCCATCGTTTTGAAAATCAATGGTAAATATTGGTTTATTCCCACGAAAATGTCGAATACTGTGATACATTTTTTCTCTTTGCGGTGGTGTACATAATAAATCTAATACTGCATCATTGCCAATTGGCATGTAATGGAAAAACCATGCGAATTTAGCCCCAAAATCAACCAGAGAATCTATAAATTCCTCACTGCTGATAGAATTGACATTCATACTTGTGTAACAGCAGGATGCCCCAAAAGGCAGTCGTTTTGCCTTTAAGATGTGCATTGCTTTTACGACCTTTTGATAAGTACCTTTTCCTCTTCGATGATCCGTTGCCGTTTCATCTCCCTCAATACTGATTGCGGGAATGAAATTTTTAACCTGCAGCATCTCATCCGCAAATGCTTCATCTATCAATGTTCCATTCGTAAATGCTAAAAATACACAATCCGGATGCCGTCTACATAGTTCAATTAAATCATGTTTTCTTACCATTGGTTCTCCACCGGTATATAAATACATATATACACCCAATTGTTTTCCCTGTGTAATAATATCGTCTAATTCTTCTAATGACAGACTTAACTGTTTTCCATATTCACTTGCCCAACAGCCAATACATTTTAAATTACATGCACTGGTAGGATCTAACAAGATCGCCCATGGAACATTACAGTGGTATTTCTTAACAACTTCCTGTTTTTGTTTATCACTGATAATGACAGAATTGATCACAAAGTTTTCAAACATCGTTTTTCTGACCTCTGTATCAATATCGGTATACAGACTCTTTACCAGTTTCACCCAGTTGTTATCAGGATCAGCAAGTGCTTTTCTTGCGGTCTTTAACTGCTTTGTAATGCTTCCCTCTGTATCAAAATGATCCAGCCAGTCCAAAATCTTGACCATATTTTTATCTGGGTCTTTCTCAACATACTGAATCATTTTCTTCACTGCCATCGCAGTTGCTTTATCTTTGATTGAGATCATATATATTACCTCCTTGCAAAAAGTGCACAGATATGACTTTCTCTCTATGATATAATCTTTGACAAATGGATTACACGTATATCATATTCTTATTATTTTGACTTTTAAACAAAGGATAATCAATATTTTATATATAATCTATACAATTATACCAAAATGTATAAACTATAAAAAAAAGATAAGATTTATTCATCTTATCTCTTCTTTGTTTATTTTTTGATTTCTTTATACAAATCAACGAATTCTCTACTCAGAATACCAAATGCTTCCGCACTCATCAGCTGATCTTCTGCGTGAGTCAACAACAATGTCATCGTTGTTGCTTCTCCACTTGCTTCCTGCTGAATAAGTTTCCCATGGGCCGCATGTCCTTCTGTAAAGGATGCTTCTCCTTCTTTGATCAATTCTTCTGCTTTTTCAAAGTCACCAGCTTTTGCTGCCTGAATTGCTTCAATGTAAAGACTTCTTGCATTTCCTACTGTAGAAATGATTTGAAAACAAATTAATTCAATACCTTCCATAATTAATCTCCCAGTGTTTTCTTAACGGTAGCAATAACTTTCTTGCCATCCATCATTCCATAAGCAGCCATGTCGATTGATTCTACAGGGATGTTAGGGAATTTTTCCTTAACGCTCTTTAATTGGAAACGAACCTGTGGTCCAAGTAAGATGATATCAGCACCTTTACCAGCTGTATCAACTTCGCCGATAGGGTATGCAGCAATATCTGTTTCGTAGTTGTCAGCAGCTGCAGCTTCCTGCATCTTCTTTACCAACATACTTGTAGACATACCAGCAGCACATACCAAAACAATTTTTCTCATTTTCTTTTACCTCTTTTCTTTAAGAACAATGTTATTTTACCACTTTTTTAGTATTCTTGTCTATTTACTTTTGTATTTTTCTAAAACTTTTGCAAGCGTTTTACTTTTTATCTTTATTTCCCAGGTAATTTTTTACAAATGCGATTACAGCCTGCCCATTTCCCTGCTTGAAATCCTGTGCATCTATACAGGAAACTTCTTTTTCAGGAAACAGACTCTTGATTTTTGAAAGGTTAAAGCGCACCTGTGGTGTCAGTAAAATGACATCCGCATCCTTTCCTGTTAAAGATGCCTCACTCAGTGCACTGACTGAAATCGTATAATCCAGTTGTTCTTCTTCAATCTGTTGAAGCATACGTTTTTTCAACACATCCACAGATACGCCAAAACAACATAACAATAATATCTTCATATTATCCCTGTATGATTATCAGTGCATCTTCATCGAATGGATGCATTTCAATCACACTTTGTCCTTTCTCAATACATACCTCAGGAATCGTGATATTTTTATGCTTCATATCTAGGATATATACTTCTTTATCCTGTAAATCTAAGTTGATACGAAGTGCAATATTGCTAGGTAAATAGATTAAGAAACATGCTTCATCTGTTGTTTTTGCGCAACGAATCTCTTCATTTTGTTTTGTAAGAAGCTCACATGGTATCAGTTCATTGATTTTTAAGCTATGCAGGATATGGGAAATAAAGCCATAATCCCATGCACCAGGAAACTGAATTGCTTCATTCCATGGTTTTGGTGTCGCAAATCCCTCTCCTGTACCAGTTCCAAATTTTGCGCCAGTTTTATGCCAGGAATAGATCCCTGCCGCACCATACGTAATGCCAGCACAGGCACCGGATAAAATACTTTGCCATGCCGCTTTTCTTACATCGTATTGTGACCATCTACCATAAAGTCCTCCAGAGCTTCCCATCTGTTCGTAACATGGTTCACTGTTGAAAATCGGTTTTATTGGATATTCATGATAGAAGATCTGTGCCAGCTGATATGGCATTCCTTTATTTTCAGGCAATGCATTATGTCCGGATTGATACATATAAAAGTCCATCAGATCAATAAAGCATGCGGGAATCTTTGAAAAACGTCCTTTGATATGCATAGAGAACAAGCAATCTTTGGCTTTTTCCTTAAGTAATGTAAAAGCTTTACGATAATAAGAAATACATTGTTCACTTGGAAAATCACTATCTCCACTGATGATATACATTGGATGTAAATCAGAGAAGGTATCATGTACGATATCAATATAAGAATCAATGAAATCATACGGCATGGTATTGGCATCATTCATACGATTTGCCCATGTATCTGGAACATAATTACACCATAATACCACAAGTGCTAATTCAAATCCCTGTTGTTTCGCCTGTTCACACATTGCTCTTGCACGTGTAAAATATGCTTGATTCCATGTGGTAAACGCAAAAGTCTTTTTATCTTCTGTAGGTAAAGGATAGTAATGGTATGGTGTTTCACTGGCATCCCATTGTGGCAGGATATTGATTTGAATCGTATTAAAGCCCTGCTGTTTTCGACGTTTTAAATAATATGTCCATTCTTCATCACTGATATTTGTAAAAGCACTCCAGCAGGTATCTGCCAGATAAAAGAATGGTTTTCCGTCTTTTTCAAATGTTCGTTTGTTTTCACTGATTCTTAACATCGTTTATTCACCTCTTATGATTGACTTGATTCTTTCTTCACTTGAATCATATACATCAGCCTGTAAGCCATTCAGATACTTACAAGCTTCATATACCTGTGGCAATACATCTTCATGAATACCTACACAATGATGTACATATGGTCCACATACCAGTTTTTCTTCTAACTGTTTTAAATTTTCTACTTCAATCCACACATAGGTTCCCTGATTGAATGGTCCTTCAATTCCTTTTGCATGACCCATCAACAGTTGATATTCCCCATTATCACCATCAAAGCGCAGGATACTCATATCTCCTCCAATGATTTCTCCATGTAATGCTCCCGGATGGGAATGATGGAACGCAAATGGTGAGCCAAAGGTTGGCTTTTCTTTCATCAGGGATGGTGCCCATGGTCCACAATGCTGTAACAATTCTCCATTTTCATTGGTTGGATGTGGTACTGTCCAATCTGCGAAGAAGCTTTTTTTATTTGATAAACTTGCGGCATTTGCGATAATAGATGTAATCGCACCATGAATATCTGTTTCACAAGTGACAGGGAAACCTTCATCCGCTAATAATGCATTGGCGACACATGGGAACAGCCCTAAATCATCCTGCATGGCATTCCAGCACTGTATCGCTGCTGCACGGCATCCATAGCGTTTTGCTAATGTTTCTATCGCAAGTTTTAAGGCTGCTGTATTGCGAACATCCTCCTTTTTCACTTCTACCTTCATGATATCATAAATATACTTTTCTAATGCATCAATATCTTCACTTCTTTGTTCCTTGATATGATTCATTTCCATCTTTACTTCTGCCAATGTAACTGGATGGATACGAATATCAAATTTTTCTAGCAGTTCCCCTTCATTGACCATCATGGTCCAAAAGCCTGCCGGACGTGTCGCAATTTGTAAGATGGTTGCCTGTTTTACCTGTTTAACAATATTAGCAGTAGCTAAAAAGCGCATGATACCATCAGAAAACTGTGAATCATCTATTCGACACATCGTCAAATATGTAAACCTGCGTTGAAATCTGCGTAAGATCTTTCCTGTCGCAAACAAGCCACATTGAGAATCTCTTAAACGTGATCCATCCGCAAGTGGCGCCTCATCTCTTGGTCCCCATAATAGTATAGGAAGATTGAAACGACGTGCCACTTTTGCGACTAGATCTTCTGTCCCAAAGTTGCAATGTGGGAAAAACAATGCATCAATTTTTGCCTTCTGCATTTTATCCACAATTGCTTCTACATCCTGTTCATCAAACAACAGACCTTCTTCATTGATATCCTCAATATCAACATAGTTTATCTTCATTTCTGTTAGTTTATCTAAAATCATTTGTTTATAATGCAACGCATCTTCTTTACTGAAAATTTCACGTCTTGTGCAAATGACACCTAACTTTACATCCATTTCCATCCACCATCCTTATCTATATATGCCCGCATCCATTCTTCACATAAGTCAAACCAATGAATCACATGATCATTATGATGACTTGCTTTTCTTGCGGTTGTGCGATCACACAAAGCTAATCCATGTTCTCCTTTTTCAAAAATATGCAATTCAAATGGCACATGATGTTCTCTAAGTTTCATTCCTAGCATTAAAGAATTATTGACATCAACCAATACATCTTCATAAGTATGCCATACAAACATCGGCGGTGTATCTTCGCTCACAAAATTCAATAAATTATACTCATCTAGTTCTTTTTCTGTTGGTCGTTTTACCCCAAAGAATCGCTCATTGGCCGTATTTGGCTCTTTGATTAGAGAGCTGGCAAAGCCAAAATCATCTTCATTAAATACCTTTTCCACCATTGTTGCCGGGTATCCCAGTATACAAAGATTTACCTTCAACTGCTCACTTGTCGTATGTAAAGCTTCACATAACCATGACTGGCTCCATTTTACTGCCAATGATAACGCCAAATGTCCACCTGCAGAGAAGCCACAAATAATGATCTGATCATGATCCACCAGCCATTCTTCACTATGTTCTCTTACGTATTTCACACATGCTGCCGCCTCCACAAGAGCATTTTTTGGCACATTTTTTACCTGGTCATATACGGTATACCATAAAACAACTGCATGCATGCCAATACTGTTGAACTTTAAGGCAATCGGTTCTGCTTCACGATCTGAAGTAAACGCATAGCCACCCCCTGGACATACAATGACCAAAGGGCGTTTTTTTCCAACATTATATTCTTTTGAATTATGTAGCAAATATGTATCCATATATGCTGTATCATTGATTTTTATTCTTTCATTTATCATAGCGCACCTCTTTTATCCGCATCATATACCACAACATCTACTGCCTGTTTCCAGCCTTCAATGTATCGCATACGGGTTTCTTTATCCATCTTTGGATGATAAATTTGATCAATCTTTTGTAAGTCATCACAAGCATATCCCAGCTTCTGTAGTCCCAGCAGATAAACCCCAAAAGCTGAAAAAGCACTTTGTTTGTATGTGATGATATCTTTATCACAGATATCCGCTAAAAACTGCATCAAAGCCGGATTTTTAGAAGCCCCACCATCCGCACTGATTCTAGTTGCGGATATATCCGCATTCTCTTCCAATGCACAAATCGCATCATAAATCTGATAAGCAATTGATTGCATTCCTGCCACAACGATATCTGTTTTGGTTGTATTTCTGGAAATACCTGAAATACATGCTTTCGCACGTGACATCCAATAAGGAATACCCAATCCCACAAAAGCCGGTACCAGATAAACACCATGTGCATTCATAGATATATCATTTAACATTTGATCCTTCTCATATAAACCAAGATCATCTCGCAACCAGTTTAATGTATCTGCACTGGCATTGATGATTGCTTCCCCAGCATACGCATCTTTCTTTGTCGTGTGATAAGCTAGTGCCCCAACAACACCGCCATGATGTTCTGGTAATTGTTTTCCAAGATTCATCATCACACTGCTGCCAGTACCCATCGTCACTTTCACATCTCCCAGCTTAAAAGCCTGATGTGCATACAAAGCGCTTTGACTATCGCCAATCACACTTAATATCGGAATCACTCTGCCATCGATTTCCACACTTCCAAAATCGCCATCACTATAAACGATTTCTGGCAGGATACACTTTGGTATATCAAATATCTTTAACAATTCATCATCCCATTTTTTATCCTTTAAATGATAAAGCAATGTCCTGCTGGCATTGGTATGATCACAAACATGTTTCCCACATAGTTTATATAACAGCCAACTGTCCATCGTGCCTGCCATAATCTTTTCTATTGGTGTATCCACATGATTTAATAACCATTTCAGCTTTGTCGCAGAAAAATATGGATCTATTTTTAATCCTGTCTTTTCTTCCACAATTGTTTCATATGCTTTCAATGATTCACAAATGGGTATTGTACGACGACATTGCCATACAATCGCATGGTATAGTGGCAAACCACTGTCCGTATCCCAAATGACAGTGGTTTCCCTTTGATTCGTCAAACAGATTCCTAGTACTTCATCCTCTTGATCAATCGTATGAAGTATCTGATGCAGGCAATCCATCATATTCTGATAGATTTCCATTGCATCATGCTCCACCCATCCATTTTCCGGATAGATCTGTTTATGTTTTTTTGCCGTTTCCTTTATGATATTTCCTTTCGTATCCATCAAAAACACTTTGGTGCTCGTAGTGCTTTGATCAATACTGATCACATAGGTTTTCATAACATTTCATTTGCGACTTTCACAACGTTTTCCACAGAAAGTCCATAGTAATCAAATAATTCCTGAGCAGTTCCTGATGTTGTGATTTCATCAGGGAATGCCAGCACACGCACCTTGGTTGGATGATTTTGCGCAACACACTCACAAACCATAGCACCTAAGCCGCCATAAACACTGTGTTCTTCCATTGTGATGATGCCTTTTGTATTTTTTGCGGCATCTATGATAGCTTCTTCATCAAATGGTTTGATGGTATGCATATTGATCACACGTGCGTGAATGCCTTGTTTCTGCAACTCATCACTGGCATGACATGCAATCGATACCATATCCCCGCATGCCACAATCGCAAGATCATCTCCTTCACGCAAAGTAATCGCTTTTCCTATTTCATAATCAAAATTTTCATTTTCATGTACATCTTCTACCGGATTACGGCTTACACGAATATAGGTAGGATGTGTATCATTCTGTAAAGCAGCCATCATTTTACGTGTTTCATATTGATCCGCAGGTACAATGATCTGCATATTAGGAATTGCGGTCAATACCGCTAAATCCTGTAAAGAATGATGTGTCATACCCAATGCCCCATAACTAACACCAGCACTGATGCCAATCAATTTCACATTCGCATTAGAATAAGCAACATCTACTTTGACCTGTTCAATACTTCTCATTGTTAGAAAACTTGCCGGACTTGCCGCATAAGGCTTTTTCCCAGCACTTGCAAGTCCTGCACTGATGCCAACCAAATCTTGTTCCGCAATACCAACTTCTATTGTTCTTTCAGGATATGCCTTTGTGAAAGGTGTTAAGGAAGCACTTCCTCTGGAATCACTTACGACAACACAAATATCCTGATCTTGTTTTGCTTCTTCTAATAAACACTCACAAATAACTGCACGATTCGCCATCTTTCCCATTAGATAGCACCTCCCAGCTCGCTCATCGCCTGATGATATTGTTCATTATTTAATACCCCATGATGCCATGCGACTTCATTTTCCATAAAAGAAACACCTTTACCTTTAATCGTATGCGCAAGAATCAGGGTTGGTTTTCCTTTGATTGTTTTCGCTTTATCAAAAGCATCTAAAATTTCATCATAATCATTTCCATTGATTTCAATAACTTCAAAGCCAAAACCAGTCCATTTCGCTTTGATATCTTTCAATGACATCACATCTTCTGTTGTTCCTGAAATCTGTAGACCATTTCGATCTAATATCGCAACCAGATTATCTAAATTGTAATGAGATGCAGCCATAGCAGCTTCCCAGATACTGCCTTCTGCCTGTTCTCCATCACCCATCATGACATACGTACGATAATCTTTATGATCCATCTTTGCGGCAATCGCCATACCAACACCAAGCGCCAATCCATGTCCCAATGCACCGGTATTCATTTCTACACCATTGATTTTATTATTGGGATGTCCAATATATTTAGATCCCGCACAAGAGAACGTTTCCAGCTCTGATGCATCGAAGAATCCACGATTAGAAAGTGTCACAAACAATGCTTCAGCGATATGACCTTTACTTAAAATGAAACGATCACGATCATCTTTCTTTGGCTCTTTTGGATCAATATTCATCTCATGATTATATAAGACATTCAGGATGTCGATGCCAGATAAACTGCCACCGACATGTCCTGCTTTACTGCGATAACATACATCTACAATCTGTTTACGTAATGTTACTGCGTTTTTTACCAGCTCTGTTTTATTCATATGTCAATCCTTTCCTTCACGTAATGAATGATTATTCTTCTGTACTGATTTCTCCCATTTCCTGTGCAACAGCTTGTTTATCTGAAATCTTGAAGAATGGATAATATATTGCAATACCAATCAATACCAGTACTACCTGTAATACAGCAATTTTCCATCCACCAGCAATGAAACCACCTACTACAACAGGCATACCAAATGGAACCTGAACACCACTTAATCTTGGACAGATACCCACAGCGATAGAAGCATATGCAACAATCACCTGAATCAAAGGTACTGTGATAAATGGAATTGCCATAATCGGATTTAAAATCAATGGATAACCAAATACAATTGGTTCATTAATTGTAAAGCATCCAGGTACAATTGCTAAATTTGCAAGTGCTTTATTTTTCTTACTTTTTGACATGATGAACATAAGGATAACAAGTGATAAGGTACCACCTGCACCACCAATACCAGCAAAGCAGCTATAGAAGGTTTTACCTAAAATATTTGGTAATTCAGAATTTGTAACACCAGCTGCTAAAGCATCCATATTTGCAGTGTCCATTGGCAGATATAATGCAGTGATAAAGCTTTGTACAACCAAAGATCCATGTAAACCAAAGAACCATAAAATCATCTGGATAAATACGATAAATACCATAGACCACATACTGCTTGATAAATGCTCTAAAGGCATTGAGATTACAGAATAAATAAACTGTGCCATTGATCCATAAGAAGTAAAGCTGAATCCCCATGCAACTAACATGAATAAGATAGCAACCACGATGGCAGGTAACAACCCAGCAAATGAGTTAGCAATTACTGGTGGTACTCCAGCAGGCATTTTAATTGTCAGTTTTTTGCCTTCCATAAAGTAACAATATAGACGACAAGAAATTAAAGAAACAATCATTGCGGTAAACAAACCTTTTGCGCCAAGCATATTTGTATCTAAATAGCTTCCAGCTACACCATTTACTTCCGCAGATACCATTGGTGTAATCATAAAGAAACACAATACTGCTAAAACACCTGGAATCATTGGTTCTACTTTAAACTTTTCCGCAAGGCGATATGCAATCGCAAATGAAGAATATAATGCGATAATACTTGTTGTTAATGTAGAAGTAAGCATTAAGAAGCTTCTTAATCCAATATTCGTAATAAACTCTTTATAAGCGTCAATTGGTAATACTGCCAGCAATAAAGCAATTGACCCAATCATCAAAATTGGCAGTGTCCCCATTAAACCTGTTGAAATTGCTGATAGATATTTGTTTTGTTGAACTTTCATCGCAAAGCTCATTACTTTTTCCATCATTTGATCCTTTTTCATTTTTGAAATTTCCTCCTATTGTAATGAAGTTACATTATGCGCGCCCTCTCATGTAACCCCTTCCTTACACTGATAGTATAATACAACAAAAACACAAAATCAATACTTTTAGCTAAATTTATTTATTTATTTGCTAAATATTTACTAAATAAATATTTATATAAATTTTAGTTATTGTGCAAAAAAAAATCCCACCAGTTATTCACCAATGGAATTTCTTTATATCCTATGTAATATATTATGCTATCCGTTTTACACTTTCTCTTTCTACTAGCTTGGTGCCGACTAATATCTGAAGTTTACTATGATCTTTTTCCGTTATTTTGGATACTAATCGTTGTACAGCCTTGCTTCCTAAATTAATCTTATCTACCTGTACGGTCGTAAGTGGTGGGTCACAATAACCGCATAATGGAAGATCATCAAAACCTACAATGGATACATCTAAGCCAAACTCTTTAAAGGCTTTCATAGCACCTAGTGCTATATTATCATTTACCGCGAAATAAGCGGTTGGTAAAGGTTCTCCTTCTTGAAGAAAACTTTTCAAATATTCTTTCATATCCGCATATGCACCGTCAAGACTAGGTTCCACCAATGCTTCATTCTGTGGATAACATGCCAATTGATGATCACTCATCGCTTGTTCATATCCATGTTTACGTTCACGGAAATTATTAATTTGATAAGCTGAATTGATTAAGCCTATGTTTTTATGTCCATGTTTTATCAGATGAGATACGATTTCATATGTGCCATCGATATTGTTAATTGCCACAAAATCAAACTTCTGCGTTCTAAACACGGTATCCACAACCACAATAGGAATACTTAATGCTTCAAATGCCATTAAATCCTCATAATTCATTTCCGTACCTAATAACAAGATACCATCTACTAAATCTTGTTTTAAAACATCATCGATATCTACACTTTTATCTTCATCTACTGTAATATGAGAAACTAATAAATCAAAGCCTAAAGCACTGCTTTCTGTTTCGATTCCTCTGATTAATTCTGAGAAAAACGGTGTATCCCCAATGACATGTTTTGTTTTATTTAATACCACAAAGCGAAGGGCTTTATTATCTTTTATAGATTTTTTAAAATACCCCATTTCTCTTGCGACTTTCAATATCTGTTCACGCTTTTCATCACTGATGCCCTTACGATTGTTTAATGCATTTGATACAGAGCCATCAGATACGCCAGCTTTCACAGCAATATCATGTACTGTCACTTTCATACCATCGCCCACCTTTCAGCTAAATTATAACATACATTTTAGTTTTTATTTAGTAAAATTTACCATTTTCATTCATCTTCTTCTAAAATACGTTGTATCATTGCAGAATCATTCAGAAAACGATGATATAATGCAAAGTTCATTGTGTCACGATAACTTTTTTCATGGATTCCTTCTTCATCAAATTCATAGATTTTCGCATGTGGACATGCCAGTAAGATAGGAGAATGTGTTGCGATGATGAATTGGGAATTTTCTTGATTAGCCAAATCATAAATTTTTTTCAACAATGTAAACTGCCCGGTTGGCGATAATGCGGCTTCTGGTTCATCCAATATATATAATCCATTTCCCCAGAACCGGTTTAAAACAAGATTTAAAAAGCTTTCTCCATGAGATACACTATGTAAAGATTTTCCTCCATAATATTGATGGATTCCACCAATTTCATCAATCTTACTTGCCATATTATAAAAACTTTCCGCACGTAAGAAAAAGCCATCCTCTGCATGATGTATCCCACGGTTCATGCGTATATATTCATATAAATCAGAATGTGTATTTCTTGTGGAAAACTGTATATTTTTATTTCCACCTTCCGGATTAAATCCATATGCTGTCGCTATCGCTTCTATCAGAGTAGATTTACCTGAACCATTTTCCCCAGAGAAAAGTGTAATATCATGATCAAAATCCAAGTTCCGCATGTGCTTTAAACTTTCTATATTGAATGGATAGATATTTTCATTGGGAATATCTTTCCTCATAATTTGAACACTTTCAATATATCGCATACTTAATCCTCCTTTGATACAATCCGTTCTACCATAGTAGCATCATTTAAAAAACGATGATATAACGCATAGTTTGAGGTTTCCTGATATAACTTTTCCTCTATACCATCATCATTAAATTCATAGATGCATCCATAGGGATATGATAACAAGATTGGTGAATGCGTTGCAATGATGAATTGAGAATATCCATTGGTAGAAAGATCATGTATTCTTTTTAATAAGGTGAATTGACCTGTTGGCGATAACGCTGCTTCTGGTTCATCCAAAAGATATAAACTGCTTTCCCCAAAACGATAAATGATTAGATTTAAAAAGCTTTCCCCATGAGATATTGTATGTAAAGATCTCCCACCATAACTTTCAATGATTTTTCTACCCCTTATATTTTCAGGATCTGTATCTAAATCATCTATGCAACTAGAAAGATTATAAAAGCTTTCCGCTCGTAAAAAGAACCCGTCTTTTGCACGTGTAGTACCTTTTACTAATGTGATATCCTGCCAAAGTCCTGAGTGAGTTTCTACTGTGGAAAAATCAAAATTTCTAGTGCCGCCTTCTGGATTAAAGCCATATGCAATGGCAATTGCTTCTAAAAGGGTAGATTTCCCAGAACCATTTTCTCCGGAAAAGAAAGTCACAGACTTTTTGAAATCTAATTGTGATAAGTCTTTGAAAGAAGGCAGATCATATGGATAGATATCAAGTAGATGTTTAAGTTTTACCTGTCTTATATAGATCATCGTGTGTTCTCCTTTATAATTCTATATCATTATGATACCTATTCCTTATAAGAATGTAAATGAAAAGAGGTCATCTTTTGACAACCTCTTTATCGTATTATGCTTTTTTCAAGAATGCTTTATAACCTTGTGTAGCTTCCCAGATATCAATCTTACTTGCTACTTCCCAAGGTGCATGCATGTTATGTAATGCGATACCACTATCGATAACTTCCATGTTATATTGAGCCAAAATGAAGGCGATAGTTCCTCCGCCTCCCTGGTCTACTTTACCAAGTTCAGCTGTTTGATATGTTACATTTTCACTATCCATAATGTTTCTTAATTCAGCCATGAATTCTGCGTTGGCATCATTACATCCACCTTTTCCACGGCTTCCAGTATATTTCGCAAATACTAAACCATGTCCCATAAAGGCAGCGTTCTTTTCTTCATTAACACTTGCATAGTTTGGATCATATGCCGCAGATACATCACTAGATAACATTTTAGAGTTCTTTAAAGCTCTGCGTACATTTAATTCGTTGTATTCACCAGCACAGTTCATAACTTCTGCCACTGTATTTTCGAAGAATTTAGATTGTTGTCCTGTAGCACCAATGCTTCCAACTTCTTCTTTATCTACTAATAAGCAGATAGAAGTACGATCAACACTTTCTAATTCCATCTGTGCCATTAATGAAGTATAAGCACAGATACGATCATCGTGACCATATCCCAATATCATACTGCGATCTAAACCATAATCTCTTGCTTTACCTGCAGGTACAACTTCGATTTCAGCTGATACAAAATCATCTTCTTCAAAGTCATATTTTTCTTTCAACATTTTTAAGATGTTTGCTTTGACAGCATCTTTTTCTTCACCTGCCAAAGGCATGCTTCCAAATGTAACATTCAGATCTTCACCTTCAATTACATTGGTTGCTTTTTTCTGCATCTGATCACCAGCTAAGTGCACAAGTAAATCAGAAATACCAACTACAGGATCATTTTCATCTTCACCAATTGACAAATTGATCACAGTACCATCTTTTTTCACTACGACACCATGTAATGCAAGTGGTAAAGTTACCCACTGATATTTTTTGATACCACCATAATAGTGTGTATCTAACATCGCAAATTCTTTATCTTCATATAAAGGATTTTGTTTTAAGTCAAGACGTGGACTATCAATATGTGCCCCTAAAATATTGAATCCATTTACCATTGGCTCTTTCCCAATCAAAAACAATGCCACACCTTTGCCCATATTATTTGCATAGACTTTATCTCCTGCTTTTAGTGTTTCATTGTTTTTAATTACATCCTCCAAATTGCGATAACCATAGCTTTCCGCAATACGGATACCTTCTGTTGTACATTCACGTTCTGTTTTACAGTCAGAAATATATTTTTTATATCCTTCGCAATAAGCAAAGATTTCTTCTAACTGCTTCTCATCATACTTTTTCCAAGCATTTTCTCTCATTGAAATACCTCCATTCATACGCATTTATTATATATTTTTCGCAAAAGAAAGACAACTATAATCACTTTTTTCTTCCAAATTAAAGAAAAACAGGTCTGAAATCAACTATTTCAAATCCTGTTCTAATAATTTTTCTGATAATTCTAAGTAATAAGGCTCATTTGATGAATTATAAATTTCTACTTCTCCATCCATGTCATCTCGTTGTTCGCCTTTATCCTTTAATATCTTTTCCACATGTCTGGCAGTTCCCTCATTGCCATCTACTACAAGAATCTGTTCTCCAACGATTTGCTTGATTTTTTCTTTATAGAATACAAAGTGGGTACAGCCAAGAACAATACTATGAACGGTTTTGTTCATATATGGATCCAAATACTCATGCAGAGTCTGATTCACAAGTGCATCATCTTGTAACTTATTTTGTTCAACGATTTCAACCAATTTTGGAGTTGGTAGTTTAATAATTGTATTATCGTTGCTGTATCTTGCCATGAGATCATGAAATTTCTTTTCTTTTAATGTGAAATGTGTCGCCATGACGATGATGGTATGATCTTTTTTTCCATCTGCCACGACCTTTAAAGCTGGTTCCATACCAATAATTGGTAACTCAGGATAAGCTTTCCTTAAATCATTCACACAAGCGCTGGTTGCCGTATTGCAGGCAATCACAACTGCCTTTACACCATGTTGAATGAAAAACTCCATAATTTCAAAACAGTGCTTGGTAATTTCTTCTTTGCTTTTTTCACCATAAGGTGCAAAAGCTGAATCTCCATAATAGATATAGTGTTCGTTTGGCATCTGATGTTTTAACTGTCTTAAGACACTGATTCCACCTAATCCTGAATCAAATACACCAATTGCTTTCTCGTTATTTGACAAAATCATCAACCTCCCAGAAGTTCCTTCATCATTATACCCTTTTTTTTGATTTCATGCATCATTTAAATATATTCCAATTGAAAGTTATAGTAATATTTTACAAATTAGATTGACAAATTATGGAATACCATGTAAACTAAAATTAAGAATTATTCTTAATTTAGGAGGAAAAATCATGAGTAAACATTTAGATGTTAATGTACGTGTACCAATTGAAAAAGGCAATCCAGCAATACTTCGCTATGATAGTTTATGTATTAAATGTGGACAGTGCAGAGATGTTTGTCAAAAGCAGATCAGTGTTGGGCAGCACTATGATTTGTTAAAGACAAATGATACTGCCATTTGTATCCATTGTGGACAATGTGCGAATGTATGTCCAACACACGCTATCAAAGAACGTCAGGATTTTATGCAGGCAAAGGATGCCATGCGACAAGGTAAAAAGACTGTATTCATCACTTCTCCAAGTGTTCGTGTCGCAATAGGTGAAGAATTTGGTATGGAACCTGGCAGCTATGTAGAAGAAAAAATGGTTGCGGCTTTACGTGCATTAGGTGCTGACTATGTATTTGATACAACCTTTGCGGCTGACTTAACCATTATGGAAGAAGCCAGTGAGTTAATTGATCGTATCCAAAACAACAAGCCTTTGCCTCAATTCACAAGCTGTTGTCCTGCATGGGTAAAATTTGTGGAAACATATTATCCATCTTACATTCCAAATATTTCAACCAGCAAATCTCCAATCAGTATGTTTGCGCCAACCATTAAAACTTATTTTGCGAAAAAAGAAGGCCTTGATCCAAGAGATATTTATATTGTGGCTATCACGCCTTGTACTGCTAAAAAATTTGAAATTCTGCGTGAAGAATTCCATGATGCCAGCGACTATCATGAAATGGAAGCTTTCCAAGATTGTGATCTTGTAGTCACAACCCGTGAATTAGGAAACTGGCTGAAAGCAGAGAATATCGTATTTGATGAGTTAGAAGATAGTAACTATGATACATTAATGCCAAGAGGTAGTGGTGCCGGTATCATCTTTGGAAACACTGGTGGTGTTATGGAAGCTGCATTACGTAGTGCATATTACTTTATCACAGGCAATGAACCAGGCGATGATTTATTAAAACTGGAAGTTGTTCGTGGTATGAATGGTGTAAAAGAAGCCTCTTTAGAAATCAATGGCATCCCATTACGTGTTGCTGTAGTACATGGTACAGATAATGCAAGAGCATTTATTGATCATATGGAAACAAGTGGTACTCATTATGACTTTGTGGAAGTTATGACATGTCGTGGTGGATGTATTGGCGGTGGTGGACAACCGCTTCATCCTGGTGAAGATATGGATGTTATACGTGAAAAACGAATTCAGGCACTATATGATAAAGATGCTTCCATCACTTTAAGAAACTCTCATGATAATCCACAAATCAAACAAATCTATGAAGAATTCTTTGACGCTCCATTAAGCCCTCTTGCGGAAAAACTGTTACATACAAGTTATCATGAACGTAAGGATCTAAATGAAAATCCAGATGTTTATCGTAGGGATTATCAGAAAGTATCTAAAGAAACGAATGAAACATCCAACGCTTCAGGTGTTCGTTATAAATGCAGTATCTGTGGTTATATCTATGAAGGCGATATCACAAAAGAACCTGATACATATACCTGCCCTGTTTGTTTCGTGCCAAAAGCAATGTTTGAAAAAATGGAAGATACTGTAGAAGAAGTAAAAGAAGCATCTACTGGTGTTCGTTATAAATGTAGTATCTGCGGCTATATCTATGAAGGTGATATCACAAAGGAACCTGATACATATACCTGCCCCGTTTGCTTTGTGCCAAAAGCAATGTTTGAAAAGATAGAAGATACTGTAGAAGAAGTAAAAGAAGCATCTACTGGTGTTCGTTATAAATGTAGTATCTGTGGTTATATCTATGAAGGCGACATCACAAAGGAACCTGATACATATACCTGCCCTGTTTGTTTCGTGCCAAAAGCTATGTTTGAAAAAATGGAATAATATAGAAAAGAATAGAAATCTAGAAAAAGATTCCTATTCTTTTTTTGGATATACCTATCAAAATCTGTACAATATGAACAGTTTTTCATCTCAATTTCTACTTTTTCCCAAAAAGCTAGAACTATTCGCTATCTTATCGTATGATTGTTAGTGCAAAAGAAAGGATGGTTCCATGCTGGTATTGCTGTACATTATGTTATTTATGCTATATGCTTTATGTTTGTTTACTCTCCAGCTATGCTTTACTGGTGTAAATATTGGATTAACAATGACAATTTCTCTTATTTGTACATTTATCACTTATCTTGTCATTCGTCATTACATTTACACTCCGGTAAAATCCGAATCAAAAAGCTATCATACTGAACAAAAAGCATTATTTCATATCCTTCGTTATGATAATGACGAGGAAGAAAGAATACTGACACATTAAGGAAAAGCAAATCGCTTTTCCTTTTATTTTCTTCTTAATGTAGTTTTATATCCATGATAGGTAACGATGAAATATATACCATAAATTGCCACAATGATTGCGCCTGTCATAAGATTAGATTTCCACATACTGCTGACGCCAAACATATAGCCAAATGCGCCTGATACTGCTGGTACACCAATGAAAGAGTGAATAATCGCTAGTCCCATTGGTAATAAGAAATAGATTCCAATCTGTAGTAAAACAGAGCGATTCATCATTTTCTCCGGTGTTCCTATTTTCCTTAAAATCTCATAATTTGCACGAGAGTCCTCTGCTTCACTTAACTGCTGCAACGCTAATATTGCCGCACTGGAAATCATAAATACAATACCTAAATATAATCCGATATAAGTAAACAACATACCGATTCCCATGACATTATCTTCTACTTCTTTTTGAGAAGTACCTGAAAAACGATAGTGTTCAATCTTATGTTCATCAGCATAGGTATACATATTTTTCTCGATTTTTTCAATATATGGTTGTAGTTTCGCATCATCTACTTCAATATTCCAGTAACGAACCTGTGAAGTCTGGCCTGCCAGCACCTGATCTGGCACAACCATTGTGACTATGACATCCGGTGAAAAATTAGTTCCTAAAATTGTAATATCTTCTTTTTTATTTGAAATCTTCAAATCATGTCCAAACAACTGATAATCTATATGTTTATCCCCTGCTTCATTTAGATAGGATAATATTTCATCAAACCCACTAATGAAGAATCCTTCATTATCTTTTAACATCATCGTTTCTTTTCCCTGTGAACGCATGGCTTCGTTATAATCACTTAGAGAAATATATTCAACTTTTGCATCTCGATACATTTTATCTTTTGCGTCACGGCTGTCAATATATGGCAGAATATCATTTATTGTATGCTCATCTTTATATATTGTGACTGTATTATAGTAATCCACATCTGATAGTATCAACAAATTCTTCATATCTTCTTCAGATATTGGTTCATCCTGATGGTAAGTAAAAGGATAGGCACTTGCCTGCTCATATACTTTTGTAATGGAAGCATTTAAGGATAACCCACATGATAATGCGCCGATACTCAATAACAGCATCAAACATACAACACCCATAGAAATACTAGTCGTATTTATTTTCGCATTGATCTGACGTAATACATAGATGTTTAGTTTTTTATAATAAATCTTTTTGCTGAGTTTCATGAACTGAAGCAGGAAACCAGACAATGATACGAAGAATAGAATCGTACCAATGGATCCTAACAGCATAATCTGAGCCAGACTCAACGCAAAACTTTCTAATGAATAGGTTGTTAACCAATAAGCAATACCTAAACAAATCAAAGAAATAATTAACAGAATCACTGCGACAAATGGATTATTGATTCTGATTTTTTCTACTTTCTTCTTTGCCTGCAATAAATCAATCAATTTAACCTTTGCGATAACTCTTGTATTCAACAACATCAAAATAAAGAAAATCGCCGAGAAGGATAGAATCGTTGCCAACATTGCGCCAAAAGAGAAGATGATATGATAATCCACTGTAATCCCAAAACCTTTTGCGGTAACGATACCAAGAATCTGAGAACATCCAATTCCTAATATCAATCCAGTAATCAAAGATAATGATCCAACAAATAACGTTTCATATATCAGTATTTTAGAGATATCTCTTTTCTCCATTCCCAGCATCATATAAATTCCAAATTCTTTTTTTCTTCTGCGAATCAGAAAGTTATTTGCATATAGAATCAAAAATGCTAAAACAAATACCACAAAGAATGATAACATATTCATAAACAATCCAACCATCTGTAAGGACATAGCCTGTGATTCACTTAATTCCATAATATTTTTCTGTGAAGAAAAGGAATTAAAGGTATAAAACAAACATACTGAGAACATCAGTGTTAAAAAATAGATAAAGTAATCTTTATAGCTTTTCTTTACATTTTCAAAAGCCAGTTTTGATAATTTCATAAACGCTCACACCTCATTTCACACCATTATTATAATAAAGGTGTCATCCTTCTTCCATGGATGTTACTTACAATCACCTTTCAAATTTGTAAGATAAGAAAAACCGGCTGTCATTTGCGACTTCCGGTTGCTTCTTATTTGTTCATTTCTTTCATTTCTTCTAATAAGATTGGTAATTTTTCTTCCATTACCTCATCAGAGAACTGGCAGGTACCAACCACATGGTGACCTCCGCCGCCATATTTCAACATCAATTCTCCCACATCAATCTTACATGTACGATTCAGCACACTGTAGCCAACAGCGACACTGCATCCTTTGCCACCCTTTCCATTTACTATCCAGGCAGATATATTTGCTTCTGGATATAAACTGTAAATCAAAAATCTATTCCCAGAATAAATTGTTTCTAAACCACGCATATCAGAAATGATAATCTTATTTTCTACACGGGAATGTGCCTTTACCATTTCAATAAATTTATCATTTTGTTCCCAATATAATTCAATACGTTCTTTTGTATCTGGCATTGCCAGTATTTCATCAATATTGTAGGTGCTGCACCAGTCAATCATTTTTTCCATTAACTGATAGTTACTGATGGTAAAGTTACGGAAACGTCCCAAGCCAGTCCTTGGATCCATTAAAAAGCCTAATAAAATCCATCCTGTTGGATGTAAGACTTCATCAATTGTAAGATTTGCACTATCTACTTTATCTACTGCCCATAATAAATCATCATATTGTGGAAATCTTTCTTTTCCACCATAATAATCATAGACAATATGTGCACAACTAGGACTTTGTCTACTCTCCCCTATATATTTTCCTTTATATGCGTTTCTTTCATCTTCACTGGAATGGTGATCAAACCAAAGGCCACAGCCTTCCACAAATGGAACGTTCGCCAAACAATCATCTTCACTGACTTCCACTAAGCCATCCTGCAAGTCTTTGGGATGCACGAACTTCCAATGATCAATAATGCCAGCTTCCTTCAAAAAAACAGCACATGCCAAACCATCAAAATCTGATCTTGTAAGTAATCTCATGGTTCTCCTCCTTTGATATATATCATAAGTGTATCACACTTTGTAGTTCAAAGCAATGTGTCCGCTTACATTCCGGTGATAATAAGATTAAAAAGGCATCATTTACTACCATTTCATAATGAAAAGGCCATCATTTGATGGCCCCAACTTCATTAAGCTTGATACATTTGTGTCCAAAGATCAATCAACTTCTGGTTGGTTGTTTCTTTTTCTTTCACAATATTCATGACAGCTGTGATACGTTGTTCTACCAATTCTTTATCCATATCTGTTGGTATTTTTTCAATCGTATCCAATGCCATTTTAAAGTAATCCTGATTCTTTAACATTAATTCTATTTCTTTTAACATTTCTTCTTTTGTCATCTGTTCCATATAGGGTTCCTTTCCAGAAGCACTTCCCATACAAATTGTACATTCATTTATATAGGATGCTCTGCCTTTTTTCACAAGTCCCTTTGCACGTCTTTCATATGTATCATGCAAATAGTTACCTTGTACATCTATTACCTTTATCATAAGTTCATCCTTTGTATCGCTGTTTGTTTTGATGGGTGCCATCCCCTGATACATGTTAAGCATACGCTATTTACTTTGAATATACAAGTAGCAAAATAAAATTAAAGGATTGTACTTACTCTATATTAAGATTAACAATTCCATATTCTCCATTATTAAAATCTTTTGAGTATTTTAATCTTATTTTTAATATTTTCACACCTGATACATCTACTGAGGTTTTTTTCAATCCCGCGTCATGTTTTAAGCTTACGGTATCAAGTACTCTTCCATCACCTTCTATAGCTAATGTTGTTTCACCTGTAGATGAACCATCTATATGTCCATATTCAAATGATAACTTATGATAAGCAGCATTTAAGTTAATCAAAGCATAACCACATGACTCTTCATCATATGACATTCTCAGAACAATCCCTTTTGAATAATCAGTTCCCGCAATCTTAATACTTTCATCGCTAGATCCATCATGTATTTTCATATTATAAGTCTCAGTATTATAAGGAGCCGCTATTTCCATTAAATCTCCTGTCTTTATTCCTTCTTCGTTTTCAATAATTCCCTTACTCAAATCAGTAAGTTGTTTATTCAATGCATCATTTTCTTTTTCTAAATTTTCTATTTCTTTTTTATTTTCAATAGTTATTTGATTAATATTCTGTTCATTTTGACGAAAGGTTATAAAAGAACCTCCAGTACCTCCTACAACAAAACTAAATAATGCTACAATGATTGTAACCTTAGCAGAATATTTTGCATCTGCACTAATTTTACTTTTTTTCTTTACTGCCACTTCTTTTTCCTCCTCAAAACTTCAAAAAAATATTAACATACAATTATAAAAAATACTACCTTTACATACTGAAAACTTATATTTCGTATTTGTTTTAAATACTGTCAAGCATTAATCATTATAAAGATACAGTAAAATTAGATAAATATATGATTACTCATCTGGATCTATAGAATAATTGATCCAACAAAAATAAATGAATCATTTATATCTAGAAACATATCTCGCAAAGAAAGATATTTTTTACCACATATTGCTGGATATGCTTCACATAAATTTATTTGTATACATTCTGTAATATAATCTATGTATTGTTGGCATGATTTTATCTCATAATGATTGCTTCTATTAAACGCGATATACATCACTTGATGTTGATTTCTTTGTTTTTCACATTCTGACACTTTGGATATATTTAATCCTTCAAATAATTCTTTAGTTTCATAACCCTTTGCGAAATAAGATGCCAGCATATGTGCAATCATTGTTTTCCCAAATCGCCTTGGTCTTGTCACACAAATGTATCGATTGTTTGTATTGATCCTTTTTGACAGATCTCTTATCATTAATGTTTTATCCACATAAGGACTGCCACAACTCATTTTAAACAATTCTATTGGTGTATCGCTATTCAAATAATGCCTATACATAGACACACATCCTCTCTGTTTTTCTGTGCAATTGTATCGTATTTATCTTTACAATACGAGTGTTTTTAAAGACTTTTACATAATTTCACAAAAAACATCAGATATAGCGAATAGTATTATATTTCACAATATATATTCCATTTTTTTCAAACAAAAAACTGAGAAATTTTGTAATTCTCAGTTTCATAACGTTTCTTCTACAGCTTCGCTAAGTAACCAATCTATAAGATCAAGGGATTTAATTCCTTCATAAGATGAATCCATTCCAGTATTCATGGAAAGAACTATTTTTTCATAATTGTCATTGATTCTCTGCAATGGCGCAAGTTCTCTTTTGCGAACATCCTCACTCATCATAGATTCGCTTACTTGAATATATATCTTATCATCTGCCTTTGTGGCAATAAAATCTACTTCAGTATTATCTACTTTACCAATGGATACATCGTAACCTCGACGAAGTAATTCAAAGTACACTATATTCTCTAATACATGGCCACTATCACGATTTCTAAATCCAAGTAAATAATTTCTAAGTCCAATATCAACAATATAGTATTTTCCAAGTGTGCGAAGGAATTCTTTTCCTTTAATATCAAATCTTTTGATTTCATAAAAGAAATACGATTCTAGAAGTGCATTCACATAAGCTTGCACAGTATGTGCACTAGGTGTTCCTTTATGCTTTCCATCTTCAAGTAAACCTTCATTCACTAACGTATTGCCGATAGAAGACACAGATATATTACTACCAATATTATCCGCAAGAAACATGACAATCTTTTTTAAAAGAATTGGGTCTGTAATACGTTTTTGCCCTCTACGATTTTCACGTTCAAGAATATCCCTCATAACTACTGTTGAGTAAATACCATCAAGTAAAACCAATGCTTTTTCCTGATTCAACCCAACATCTGCGATTCCTGGCATACCACCAAATCTCATATATGCATCAAAGACTTCACGAATATCGTAATGTTCACCATTTTTGTCAAACACCTGTTTATGTGTACCTCCAAGTGCACTTTTTGTTCCTTTTATTTCAAAATCATGAAAGTATAAAAACTCAGAAAATGACAAAGGTAACATCTTTATTTCCACATATCTACCGGATAAATAGGTTGCATATTCAGAAGATAACATATAGGCATTAGACCCAGTTACATAGAGATCGCAGTTAAAATCCACACGAAAAGCATTGATCGCATCTTCCCAGTTTAAAACTCGCTGAACCTCGTCAAAAAACAAATACATTCTTTTACCTGAAACAACATGTTGCTTTACATAATCATATAATGAGTCGCTATTCATATTTTTAAAAGCATAGGATTCAAAGTTCATTTCAAGAATTTGTTCATCCGCAATCCCACTTTCCTTTAAATGATTTGCCATTAACTTTAGTAGACTGCTCTTCCCAGATCTGCGCATTCCGGTAACAACCTTTACAGGTTCACTATCTTGAAAAGCAATCATTTTATTCAAATATAAATCTCTTTTTTTTAGGTTATGAGTATCTATCATTGAGCATTCCTCCTAACATGAATATAGCATAAACTCATTAAAAACACAAGTTTATGCACTGAAGTGCAAAAACTTTTTATTTTTTAATTTTTTTGCAGCCCATGTACACTTATATATTAAAAAAGAATGCGGATAACGCATTCTTTTTATGATACTTGCTATTGTGCGAAGTGTTCCAATAACATCTTTTCTGCTTTGGCACTCCATAAGCCTTTGTTGTTTTTACATACTTCATCTAATTCTTTGAAGAATGGATCATTTTCACCAAGTTTGCCAAAATCCTCAATAGCAGTCATTGGCATGTTGATGTGGGTATAGACAAGTTTCTTTCCACCAGGTACATCTGGCAGGTTCTTGGTTGTTTCTACTACTGAATCTAGTCCTCCAACATGTGTAATCATGACAGCGGATTGAATCAATCCTTTGGCATCTTTTTCAATTGCTTCTTTCATATCATCAATGGTTCCTCCTGTTGAACCGATGATTTTACTTCTTGAATAATGGCAGTCATATAAATTGACCATCGCAGAGAATTTCATATCCGTTGGTCCAGCGAACAGATTCATACATCCATCATATGCCATAATCTGATTCCCCATTTCACATACACCACGATTTGGGATATATACAAAGACATCATCATAACCTTTGCCATCTGTCAATGCCATTAATTCTTGAACCTGATCTTCCATATTTGCCGTATTGACATAGATTAATTCTACGCCATGTTTTGCGGCATCTGCTTCTGATATCACTTCTCTTGCACGATAAATTCTATCATCATTGATTTCTGTGACAACGATACGTTTTGGCTTGTTTTCAAATGTTAAGCCAAAGCTTACGGCACCAAGGCCCATAGGTCCACATCCTCCAAGGATAATGATATTTCCACCTTCTTTAGTACCCATCACATGCTGATAAGTCCCTGGAATCGTATGATAGTTAGTATGATATCCACCAATGACACAGCTAACTGGTTCAGCCACAGAGCTTGCGAAATAGCTGTCGCCTTCAAATGTCCATAAACATCCTGCTTCAATGATATCATTTGGGAAAATACAGTATTGTGTATCTCCACCACACCACTTGTAAGAATAGCCTGGGCTTTCCATCTGGCCTGGAATGGCTGGCTGCTGGGCAAATTTTTGTCCTGGCTGGAATTTTTCCTGCCATTTTTTACCTACCTGAACGATATCTCCCGCAAATTCATGTCCAATAATAATAGGATGATCATAAACATCATTTGGTACACGTTTGTGATTAGCCCCCTGTTTTACTGTTTTCCATGTGGACATACAAATACTGTCAGATACAACTTTTACTAGTATTTCATCATCTTTGATTTCTGGTAATTCAAATTCATCTAAGCGAATATCATCAACGCCATATAAGCGTACTGCTTTTGTTTTCATTTAATTTTCCTCCAATGTTGTTAATACAACTTTATTTTTTAATTCCTTCACAACCTCCATAGATGCTGGCTGTGTTCCTTTCGTCATCACAGCGCCTGCACTTGCGGCTACCGCAAAGCGAATCATTTCTTCTAAAGAATAGCCTTGTTCGATGGCATACGTGATACCTGCGACCATTGCATCCCCTGCACCTACGCTGGAATGTGCTTCTACTTTTAATGCCTCTGCCAAAATAACCTGATCCTGGGTAATAAAGATAGCTCCTTGTTTTCCCATGGATACGACAACATACTTCGTATCTTCATTTAACAGTGTCTTTGCCAAAGAGATGATTTCTTTGTTATCTACATCCTGTGATACACCAAAGTAAGTAGCTAATTCATATTTATTAGGTTTGATCACAAGTGGTTTTGCCTGAATCCCTTTCGCAAATAATTCTCCGTCTGCATCAAATACAACACGACTTCCGGCTTTTTTGATTTCATTAATCAATTCATAATAGATGTTAGTATCTACACCTTTACTGACATTTCCAGATAATACAACGATACTGTCATTCTTACATAATTCACAGATTTTTTGTTTTAACTGTTCTACTTCCACTTCTCCAATGAGTGGTCCTGCTTCATTTAATTCTGTTAACTCCATATCCTTATCCAATACTTTTAAATTGGTACGTGTCATGCCTTCTACCCATACGAAATTGGTATTGATATGCAAATCTTTCAAGGTATGATCGATATATTCACCAGCAGAGCCAGCTAAAAATCCAGTACATAAAGTTTCTCCGCCAAATGCTTTGATTGTTTTTGATACATTGACACCTTTTCCACCTGCATCCTGCATCACATTGCTTAATCGGTTTAATCCGCCAACTTTTAGTTCTTCTACTTCTGCTGTTTTATCAATGGCAGGATTAAAGGTAACGGTAATGATCATTATGCTTCCTCCTTCGTTAAGATATCATAGATGGTATCGACATCTCCTGCGACAACTTGTTCAACAGTTTCCATTTCTCCAAGTTTACTTGCGATATTGGCAAGAATGCTCATATGATCATCGTTTTTAGCAGCAATACCGATCACGATTCTTGCGTTTCCCTGTGCCCATGGAATGCCATCAGGATAAATCATTACAGCGATACCGGTTTTCTTTACACAGTCCTTTACTTCATATTCTCCATGAGGAATAGCGATATCATTTCCAATATAAGTTGTTAGGCTATGATCACGATTTAACATTCCCTGAATGTATCCTTCTTCAATATATCCGGCAGATAATAATAAATTTCCCATTTGCATGATGGCATCATCACTGTTTTTAGCATGACAATTTAGACGAATGTTCTGTTTTTCCAGAATTTCATTTTTTTCTTTTTTCTTCTTAAATAACATAATTTCCTTCACGATCCTTTCGTAAGCTTTCTGATCCATAAAACTTTCCACACCATAGTACACAGCGTTTGGAAATGCTTGTTCGATCTGGTGTTTGAAATTGATATGTGAAACAAGAATATCTACATCATCAGGTACTGCCGCAATGGAACAGTTTTTTACTTTATCATGACAGCCTGCTTTTTTTAAACGTTTCTGTAATAAACCGGCACCTAATGCGCTGCTTCCCATTCCAGCATCACATACAAAGTATATTTTTAAGTTTTCCTGCATGATGCACCTCCTATTCTTCTATACATTCTTTCACATACTGTTCTTCTATCATTTGCAGGTGTTTTACGATATCTTCTCGATTTCCTTTTTGCATATATGTTAGAAATGCATCATCTTCAATAATAGAACGGTTGATATAGCTGCATAATTCCTGTTCGATTTCACTAGCATCTTTTCGCATCAGCATCACCTGTACAAAACAGATATTGGGATAATGTTGAAAATGCTGTTTGGGATATAAGCACATCATCATGGGCTTCTTTATATCTGGCACAAGTGCGTGTAATAAGATAAAGTGGAAGTCCTCCATAATGACGGAACCCATTTGTTCACGTTTCATTAACGCTGTATACACACTTTCTGATTCCCTGCAGTGTGATGAAACAAAGTGAATCATATCATTGATCTTTAATGTATCATCAATGGTATATGTTTGAAATTCTTCTAAAATATCTACAGCCAAATGACTTGCTTCTTTGATACGATAAAGCAGATTGCTTTGTTTATTTAATGGTTTTATCCCTTCTTTTTCCCATAAGGGATGCAGTTTCATTAGTAACTGGTGTAAATCTTCATCATTTAGAAGTGGTGTTACCATTAAAACTTCTGTATCATCAAGCTGTAAATCAAAGGTAGAAATCAAGAGTTCCATATCTTCATAGTGATGACGTGTAATATCTTCCATGGATAAAGTTTTTAATTTGATACCTTCTGGTATCGCTTTGGATATTCTGGCAGATAATAGTGCACTGACCCCAATTCCACTGGCACATACAACGCCGCACATGACTTCACGTTTCTTTAATTTTTTCTGTTGATTTCGTTCAATACTTGCGCCTACATGCATGGTGATAAAGGCAATTTCATCATCACTGACCTTGCAGTCATAGCATTTTTCTATATATTGACATGCTTGTTTTGTTTGTTCATAAAGGTCATGATACATTGTGGAAATGGTTTCCTTTAAAGGATTATAGATTGGTAAATTGTTTTTTAATCGTATAATGGTAGGCTCTAGGTGTGTCAATAAACCATTCATGAATTCTTCATCTGATAACAGAATGACACGTTTTGCTTCATCGAAGCTTTTCAACATTTCATATACCTGTTGTTTTAAGGTCGTCGCATGTGCTTTATCTTCTGGTCTAGTAATTTTTGCGCCTTTGATATGCAAGGCGATAAATGCGATTTCTACATCTGGGATATCAATATCAAATTCTATTTCCAGATAATATGCCATTTTTCTGGCCTGCTGGAAAGCCGGGTCCATGTGAACCATGGAAAGCACTTCATTACTTTCTTCAATCGCCTCATGTTTTTGAATACGGTCAATGGCAATGACCAGATGGATGATCAATCCTATATATCCTACACTGGCATAGCGATCAAGTGATAGTTCATGTTGATAAGTTTCAAATACATGTAATACTCTAGTTAAGATATCCTGATCTAACAGCTTTAAAATACTTTGTGAGCCGGTATCTATAAAAATCTGATGCAATAAACTGGATGAATCTAAGAAATTGATACGTTGCAATTGTTCATTTTGAACAATGCTCTGATTTACGATAGAAGTGATTGCCCTTCTGAAATTTTCTTCTTTTCCAATAAGCTGTACACCAAAGCCAGGCTTACGCAGTAAGGATAAATCATATGTTTGAAGCCATGGTTCAATCGCATCCAGATCATTGGATATAGTTGCTTCACTGACCTGAAACATACCCGCATAATGTATGAGCTTTTCTAAATCTTCACTATGCAGTAGTTCAAAAATCAACATGTTTCTTCGTTCTGTTTTATCCAGATAAGCAATTCCCTGTACTTTCAATTCTTTTAAGAGGAAAGCTTTGTTTTCTTCTTTTCCTTCGATACACAATCCGGCTTTTGTTTTCGTTAACTGCAAATCATATGCTTTTAAATCCTGATCGATATCTTTAATTTCACGAAAGATGGTTCTGGTGCTTGTCTTGCATATATTTGCTAAGGTGTCCACGCTGACATACGCATCCATCTCAAGACAGTATTCTAATATCTTTTTTAATCTGGGTGAGTATATCATCGCGTGTTCCTCCTTATTGATTCTTTAATTTTTCTACGATATCATCGTATTCTTTACCACCCATAAAGTTGGTGATAGGGAAAATCGTTGCATTTGGACAATGATCTTTTGCACGTTCCACAAGAGATTGGTGGGTAACAATGACTTCTGTATCCATCGGTACATCATCAATCGCAAAGTGTTTGACATCAACGTTGATACCATTTGCTTTTAACTTCTTGGTTAATGTTGTTGCGCCCATGGCAGAGCTACCCATACCAGCATCACATGCAAATACGATTTTTGATACGCTGATGGTTTTGGCTTTGCCTTTGGCTTCACTTTTCATATTAGATACTGCCGCAGATGCTTCTTCTAAATCCATGTCATCACCTTTATTGCTGAATTTTAAGATGACCATAGAAATTAAGAAGGATACCACAGCTGCCACAATCACACTTAAGATAACGCCCAGATAGCTGTCTTTTGCACACATGCCAAGGATGGCGATAATACTTCCCGGTGATGCTGCAGATACAAGTCCTGAGCCCATGATACTGTTCACAAAGACACCAGACATTCCACCAGCAATAACAGCAAGTAGTGTTAATGGGTTCATTAATACGTATGGAAAATAGATTTCATGAATTCCACCAAGGAAGTGAATGATGACAGCTCCTGGCGCAGAGCTTTTTGCACTGCCTTTGCCAAAGATGCAATATGCCAATAATAATCCTAAACCTGGTCCTGGATTAGCTTCAATCAAGAAGAAGATAGATTTTCCAGCTTCTGCGACCTGATCCATGCCAAGTGGCGTAAATACACCATGATTAATGGCATTATTCAAGAACAATACCTTAGCAGGTTCTACCAGAATAGATGTTAATGGCAATAAGCCATGACCTACTAAATAATTGACACAAGTGACCATAACATCTTTGATGCCAACACATACTGGTTCAATCGCAAGACATCCAAAGATGGCTAATAATGCACCAAGTATTCCTGCGGAGAAGTTGTTGATCAACATTTCAAATCCTGCTGGAATATGTCCTTCCAATACACTGTCTAATTTTTTAATCAGATAACCGCCAAGTGGACCCATAATCATGGCACCGATAAACATTGGATCTTTTGTACCTGCCATAACCCCCATAGCCGCAGCAGCACCGACGATTCCTCCTCTTGTATCATAAATCATTTTACCACCTGAATAAGCAATCAGCGTTGGTAACAGGAATCTTTGCATTGGTCCTACGATTCCCGCAAGTGTTTCATTTGGCAGCCAGCCATCTGCGATAAACAATGCCGTTATGATACCCCACGCAATGAACACGGCAATGTTTGGCATGACCATTCCACTAAGGAAACGGCCAAACTTTTGAACTGATTCTTTCATAAATTCCCTTCTTTCTGTAAGTGTTTACCTCTTTACACTTTCAGTATAATTTCCACTTGGCAAAAAAACAATCAAATGAAATTCAGCTTTGTCACCACGTTTTTTGACAGAATTAAACAGCCTTAGTTTATGGGCTTTTTCTTACTTTTATTATAACTTTTATCACTGACGAATGTAAATGAAAGAACAAAAAAAAAGCGATTTCATATGCAAACCGCTTCTCACATTTTATTTACTATTTAAGGCACAGGCATACGCATAGATACTATCTTCTGCGCCATTTTGATATCGTTTGACTGCTCGTTGTATTGGCCAGATGATCGTTCCATCAAGCAACCTGATACTTGCGTTGACTTCTCCCATAGGATCCTCATCATCACAAATCCATTCTCCACCATATGTTGAAATGATCACTTCTCCAATATAGGCGCCAATGGCAAATAATCGATTGCCCCGCTGTTCACTCAATAATCCATTTGGGCCACATTGTTCATCAAAAAAACGGTCAATTTCTTTTAAGCTTTCTAATGTTGTATCCACAGGATATCCCGATGAACAAAGCGCTAATATGATCCAGTCTTTTGCCTTGATAATATCCATTTTTAATGCCGATTCCTGCTTTTCTTTTACTTTCTTTTTAAATAGTCCCATACATTGCCTCCTGATTTCTAATCTATAGTATACCATATAAAAAGACCATTGTACGTATACAATGATCAAATTTACTGTTATGCTGTTTTTACTTCATCGTCAAAGACGCCTAATTCATCCCCTGCTTCATTCGCAATTTGTACGTCCAGTTTCTTCATTTCATGATGAATAAAGAAGAATACAATGATTGCACTGGAGATATCCGCAACAGGACCTGCATATAAGATACCATCTAATCCAAAAGACATTGGAAGTATGATAATTAATGGAATTAAAAGTAATAGCTGACGAAGGGAAGATAAAATACTTGCCTTCATTGGCTGTCCAGTTGCCTGGAAATAAGATGTACTGGTAATCTGGAATCCGGCAGTAAATACACCTAAATCATAAATACGCATCGCTTTAATGGCAAAATTTGTAAAGTTTTCATCCGTACTTCCAAACAACATTAGGATAATATGAGGAATCAACATAAACATCGCCCATCCCAAAGCTGTTACACCAGTGGCAACATTACTTGCGATACGATACGTCTTTTTGATACGTTTTGGCTGATTTGCCCCTTTATTAAAGCCTAAAATAGGCTGGGCACCAATACCGATTCCAATACATATAGAAATAATAATCATAGAAACCTTCATAACGATTCCCATCGCAGATAATGCAACATCTCCGGTTACACTTGTCTGATCTCCATAATATACAAGAGAGTTATTTAATACAATTTGAAGAATCGTGGAAGATAACTGTGTAATACAACTGGAAATACCAAGGGAAAATGCAGCTTTGATAATGATACCATTTGGCTTCATATGATCAAAACGTAAACGCATATTTCCTTTCTTCATGAAATAATATACTAAAATAATGGTTGCGATAATCTGTGATGTAATGGTTGCGATTGCGGCACCTTTTACTCCCCAGTGGAACACAAAAATATAGACAGGGTCAAGCACACAGTTTAATAATGCGCCTGTGACCATACTCATCATTGCGATATTTGGACTTCCATCCGTTCTCGCCATATTACTTAATCCAATACCTAATAAGTTAAATACCGTACCAATTAAAATGATGCCTGCATAATCTCTTGCATATCCCATATTCTTTGGTGTAGCGCCAAAAATGGTTAAAATTGGATCAAGGAATACCAGACCGATAACAGTTAACACAATTCCTATAACAACCAGCAGTATAAAAACATTCCCCAATGTATTTTCTGCTTCATCATCCTTTTTTTCACCAAGCTTGATGGCGGCATAAGCGCTTCCTCCAGCACCCAGCATGGTTCCTACCGCAAGGATAATCGTAACGATAGGAAAAGCAACGGTTGTTGCGGCATTTCCTAAATAACCAACACCCTGTCCGATAAATATCTGGTCAACGATATTATATACCGCATTTACCAACATGGATATGACGGAAGGAATTGCAAATTTCATTAATAATCTACCAATTGGCTGATAACCCAATGGATTTTTCGTTCTAGCTTTTTTCTCTACTGCTTCCATAACCTACCCTCTTTCTTTTACCTTTCGCATGAGCTTTTGCATTTTGAGCGATTCTCTGCATACCTTTTTCGATTTCATCTGCTTCTTCTTTACTCATACCCTCTGTGATGATTCCACGCCAGTCGGCAATCACCTGATCAATGATGGGCATCAGCGATTCACCCTTCTGCGTCACATATAAACGAATGATACGCTTATCATTTTCATCTGCTTTTCTTATGATATAGTTTTCCTGTTCCAGTTTTTTAACTGCTCTAGCGGTAGTGCCTTTATCATAAAAACCTTTCTCCGCAAGTTCTTGTTGGGATATCCCCGGATGTTTATGAATTCGCATAAGAAAAAACTGCTGTCCACTGCCGATGTGGTACGGTGCCAGCTGTTCATCATAATATATTTGTGATATTCGATATAAGATAGAAGCATATTTATTGATTCCAGGCATATGCCTATCACCTCTTTGATTTCGTTGCGCCTGCAACCGTTATATTATAGCCCAATCTTCAGGCATTCGCAAGAAAGGGGTTAAAATTTTTTACATTCAATTTTAAAAAGCTGTTGAAATCTCTTACAACCCTGGGTATTCCCCATGTTTTAGACAGTCCCCAAGCTTTGTATATCGCAATAACTTTTATGCGTATTATAATGAAAGCAGATAAAGAAAGTGGGATGTTTATGAAAATCTATTTTGATATGGACAGTTTTGATTATCCACAGGAATTACGAAATAACTGGAACAAACGCCTTCGTTCCATGCGTATCATTGCATTGTTGTTGTCAATACTGATGATGATTCTTGGTGTGGTATGTTTTCTGTATCCAGTAAAAACCATGGGCGTGTTGGAAAAGAGTGCTGCTTTTCTGATTCTGGTTGCTGGCGTTTATGAAATTATCAATTACTTTAAAACTCCAGTATACTTTCGTCAGGCATTTGAATTATTCACTGGTATCTGCAATATCCTTCTGGGATGCTTATTGTTGTTTTCTCCAGCATCACTTGGCTTATCCACCTTCAGCTGGTTATTTGCAATGATTTCATTCATCACAGGTATTGGTCTATTGCATTTTTCCAGTCAACTTCGATTTTTTGGTATCATTGGCACAAGCTGGATGGTTGTAGATGGTATATTGGCAATTCTTCTTGCGCTGCTGTTGATTATGATGCCTATGGCTGGTCCTTTGATGATTAGTAACTTACTGGCATGTTACTTATGTATCGGTGGTATCATTCTCCTTATTGAAACTATCAATTTAAAAGATCTTAAAATATAAGAGAAAAGCTTCAGGAGTTCCCCTGAAGCTTTATTTTGCCTGATAGATTATATTTCCTTCTTTTATCGTACACAATACTTTAATATCCGCCAGATCCTTTGTATCTACAGTAAGAGGATTATGATCAAGGATCACAAAATCTGCCAGTTTTCCTTCTTCTATACTGCCTTTACGAGCTTCTTCAAAGTACTGATACGCACCATAAATGGTATTTGCTTTCAATGCATCCCAAACACTCACAGCCTCCTCTTTCCCAATAGATATACCCGTTCTGGTTTTACGATTCACTGCACACCAGATACTCTTCATGATATCGCATGGTACCACAGGACTGTCCTGATGAAAGGTATAAGGAAGTCCTTCCTCTACAGCTGTTTTCACAGGGGATATCTGACATGCACGCTCATATCCAAAGTTCTCTATATGAATATCTCCCCAATACCATGTATGTGCCACAAAGAAAGATGGCATCATACCGATCGCTTTCATGCGTTTTAATTCCTCTTTTCGTACCAGTTGTGCATGAATCATGACTGCACGTATATCCTGTGCCTTTGGATATTTCTCTATGACCTTTTCAAACTGATCCACATATTGTTTAGCAGCTGCATCTCCATTACAATGTGCAATGATTTGATGATGTTGTTTCACACTTGTTTCTATATACTGATATAATTGATCATCCTGTAATGCGGGATATCCACATTGATGATCGCCTTTATATGGTGTTAACATCCATGCCGTTTTTCCCTGAGGGGAACCATCCAGAAAGACTTTGTATCCCCCTAATTTGAAGTGATGATGATAATCTTCAAAATATGGACGACAACTTTCTTCTAAATCACCAGCTTTTGCTAGATCCAGATATCCAATTATATCCTGATGAAAAATTCCTTGATCTGCAGCGGCCTTTAATAGCGCAAATAATTCTCTTGTGACCATGCCATCCTGAATGGTGGTAATGCCATAACTTGCATAAATATCCTGTGCCTGTTTCATTAAATCAAATAACTGAGAAATATCGGGCATTGGCACACGCTTTTGAAAAGTCAAAAAAGCATTTTCTTCCATATAGCCACTTAACTTGCCTTTTGCATCTCTACCATAACGCCCACCCTGTGGATCAATTATATCCTCTTTGATATCTAACAGCTTCAAAGCTTTAGAATTCGCAACACCCATGTGAGAAGAAATATGTGTGATATAAATAGGAGTATCCTGACTGATTTCATCCAGCACATAGCGATCAGGATGTTTCTTTTCTTTCAAAAAATTATGATCATATCCTGTACCAATCAACCATTCATTTTCCTTTAAACCATGTTTTTCTTGAAACTTCTTCATGAGCTTTACGATATCCGCAAAACTTTTAGCATTTGATAAATCACATAAACGAAGGGAATTCGCTACAGAAACAAAGTGACTGTGCCCATCAATAAAACCTGGCAGCATGCATGTTCCCTGTAAATCAATCACCCTGCTGTCTTTTCTTTGATATGTAAATGCTTTTTGCTTATCTCCCACAAAAACAATCTTGCCATTTTCCTCAACAACAGCCTCTGCGCTGTTCTGACCTTCCTTCATGGTAAGAATATCTCCATTTATATATATGACATTCATAGTCTTCCTCCTTGGATCAGATATACCCTGTTCTTATGATGCCAGATTTTGACGTTTTTATGAATCACTTGATTTCTTTGATTTGAATATGTTTCTCTTGTATACAATATTGACGATGAAAGACTTCCTGTATTAATTTTCGATCATGAGATACTGCAATGATACATCCATCAAATGTAGATAAAATCCTTCGAATGGTAGGATTGGTAAGCGGTGAAAGATTTCGTGTAGGCTCATCCAATAATAAAACATTGCTTTTCTTTTTGATTGCCTGAATGAGATAAAGCTTTGCCTTTTGTCCTTCACTTAACTCATGAACACAGTGCTCCATTTCATCTCTGGTAAATTTCATCCTGCCTAATAATTCACGAACCATTGTGATCTCTTCCCAATCGCCTTCCTCTGTTAAAAAGGATACTGGTGTATCATTTGGATGGAATAAATCAGCATAATTTTGGGGCATATAGCACAAGCGTATATCCTGACGACTTTGTAGTAATTGATAAATCTGTTTCATCAACACACTTTTTCCACAGCCGTTATTACCTGTTATCACGATTTTATCTTTTCCATAGATTTGTAAAGGCACATCATAAATCAGTACCTTATTTTCTATCTGAATATCTTTGATCATCGTATCTAATATGACTTTTGTGGCTGGCAGTCCACATGGTGGAAAATAAACATCAATCGCTTCTTCCACACTGTCCACATGCGAATAACTTTCTGTATCAAAACGACGTTCTAATGCTTTGATATTTTTCATTTTCTTTTTCAGCAGTCTTGCCTGCCCTGGATTTCTCACCGTATCATTTAATGCGTCATGAACAGCATTCATCTGATCATTCAGCCTGATTTTCTTTTTCATATATTCCTGTTTTTCTTTATGCGCTATCTGAAGCTCTTTTTCTCGTTTCTGATAACGTTCTTCTACATATGTCGAATATTTTCCACGATAAATATTCGCTTTTGCTTTTGTTTTCTTATTCAGCTGTTCTAGATGAATCAATACGTCTGCACACTCTTCTAATAACGTTTCATCATGTGAGATAAACATCACCGGTATTGTTAATGACTTAATGAATTGCTCCAGCCATTTTAATGTTTCCATATCTAAATCATTCGTTGGTTCATCCAGCAATAATAAATCCATTGGTTCATGCATCAGCTTCAACAATTGAAGCTTTACCTTTTCTCCACCACTTAATGATCCTACACACTGATTTCTTTGTATAAAATCCCCAGGGAGAAACAATCGCTGACACATTTTTTCATATGCTAATAATTCATTATACTGGTGTGGTTCAATTTCATCTTCCACATCCTTTTTCAACAGATATTCATAAAGCTGTGCATCCTTCCATTTGGGATGTATGTGTTGTTCAAAATATGCGATATTTTGAAAATCTGTTACAATGTCACCTTCGATAACCGTATAGTCTTCTATTAATATTTTATCTTTGATTGCTTTTAAAAGCGTTGATTTTCCATTCCCTTCTTCACCGATAATTCCTACTTTATCGTTATTTCCTAGGGAATAATTAAAATTCTCAATTAATATATGATTTTTTAAATCCTTAATGGTTAAATTTTTTATTTGCAGCATAAGATGCACCTCCTGTTAGAGGCTATCGATAACAATGACATTGGATACAACGAAAAAAACAGCTATGATATTTTCGTGATCTGTTGAATAATCATTGGTTATCTATACATCTTATCACTCCTCACTCTAATGAGTAGTTTAACAAAACTCACTTCATTTGTCTACCATTTTTGAAATAAAATCACATAGAAAAGACATAACACATGGTTATGTCCTATCATGGAATAGTAGATGAATATATAAAATATCCTTTTTATAATTTGCATATATTTCCCCATGCATTTGTTCACATAAGCTTTTCGCTATAGATAAACCAAGCCCTGTGGACTTCATCCCATTTTCTACTGTATAAAAACGGTCAAACAACTTGCCAACCGTTGTTTCATCAAGTGCTGGCGCATGATTGGAAAAAATCATTTCTCCAGTATTAAGTAACTCTATTTTAAAATCTCCAGTGCTGTATTTGATCACATTGCTCACGATATTATTTAAGATACGAGAAAGTGCATTTTGATTGATATACACTTTGATTTCCTGTTCACAAAACACAATTTCCGGTGTAATATGACATCCCTTCAAAGATGCATAATTGGCAGATAAACATTCCTCAATCGCCCGTTTTAATTCCACTACTTCAAAACTTTCTTTAGCTTCACTTAGAAAAACAGAATAATGAAACAATTCTTCTGTTAACTGCTTCAATGCATCCATGCGTCCTTTTATGATATGAATATAACGTGCTGCGTCCTCAGACTTATCCTCTTTCTCTAATAAATCCAAATATCCATATACCGCAGTTAATGGTGTACGAAGATCATGAGAGATATTTGTAACAGCATCTTTTAATTCCAAATCGCCCTGTTGATAGCGCTGGCGTAATTCACGTAAATGAACCAGTTCAACATTTAAACAAGCAGTCAGTTCCTCTATTTTTTTATCATGGGAAGATATCGAAATTAAAGTATTGGTATCATGATGAAGCTTATCCATGACGCCTGTTTGTATCTCTTTCATTGATTGACGCATCCAATGGATTTTATAGCACAATAATAAAATTATGATGATACATAGCAATAATAGATACATCATGATACCACCTCGTTTCTATTTTAAATCTTTTTGTTTAAACAGATATATACCAATTCCACTAGAAATGATACTAATCATGCCAGAATATATCATCAACACAACTGGTTTTTCTATCTGCATAGAAGCACACTGAACCACCTGATCACCAGGTAAAAAATCATTTAAGAACGCATATACATCACGTTTTGTACCTTCTAGATAATTAGGATTTAATTCTTCTTTTTCTTCCATTTCTCCATCTTGTAAAACATTATAAGCAGGATACATTTTTGGTTCTTCTAAACGGGCGTTGATATATATTCCAATCATGATCAAAATAAACACACTCATCATACATACAATCGAAGATATTGCTTTACTTGAACTAATCATGGACACCGCTGTATAGATACAGGTGAATGCCAGACAAAGTATATAAGCCAGACAAACAATCTGTAAAACATAGGAAACATCTGATTTAAAAAAGCCTAGCAAAGGTATTCCTACACATAAATAAACTATTATGAATATGGTACAAAGCAAAAACATCACAATCGCATTGGTTATCAGATTCGACAAATAAATATCTAATCGCTTATGTCCAATCATGATCTTATTGCGAATAGTGCCATCACTGTATTCTCTTCCCACAAATAAGCTACAAAAGATTGCCATTAAGATGGGCACAAATATTGCATATACACTAAATCCACCTTCTAAATAAGTGATATATCCTGTATGCTTCATTCCAACATATCGTATGATGGGATATATAACTGCGACAACGATCATATAGATGACACAGCCCCAAAAACATGTATTTTTTCTAAGACGCAGGAAATTTGCGGACAATAATTTATTCATGTCGGCCACCTCCCACCAGATTAATATAATAATTTTCTAGACTTTCATCATGTTCATTGATTCTATCGATGATACAGCCTTCCTCCAAAAGCTTTAATGTTAATTCTGTGACATTAATTTTTCCATAAATATCTGCTTCTTTTGTGGATAATATTTTATAGTCCATATGCATATCATCCAGAATACGGGAAAGAATCGCTGTATCTGATACCTGTATACGTACACATTTTCTACAGGCAGCTTCCAAATCTTTTGCACTGATTTCCTTTACAATCATTCCATGATCTATAAAGCCATAATGTGTAGCAAGTCTGGATAATTCATCAAGAATATGACTGGATATCAAAATTGTGATTTGATATTCTTTATTTAATTTTAAAATCAATTCTCTGATTTCAATAATACCCTCCGGATCAAGACCATTCACAGGCTCATCTAAAACTAGAAAGTCTGGGTTGCCCGCAAGTGCAATCGCAATGCCCAGCCGTTGCCGCATGCCTAAAGAAAAATTTTTCGCTTTCTTTTTTTCTGTCTGATCTAATCCTACCAGATGAAGCAGCTTGTTTATGCCATCATCTGATGGCAAACCTAAGATGCGATATTGTTCCTTTAGATTATCCCTTGCACTCATATCTAAATATATGGAGGGTGTTTCCACAACTGCGCCAATTCTTTTTCGTACGTCATGAATTTTCGCATCATCATGTGCTACGCCATATAAAGAAAAACTTCCCTTGGTTGGTTTTTGTAAACCACATAATAAACGAATCAACGTTGTTTTTCCTGCTCCATTCTTTCCCACAAACCCATAAATAGAACCCTTTGGGACATGCATATTCAAATGATTTAACGCATCAAAATGCTTATAGGTTTTCTCTAATGCATTGGTTGTAAATATATATTCCATTTCTTATACCTCCTTGTTTTCACAGCCTTATTATATAAATAAAAGGTTAAGGAAGCAGTTAAGAAAAACGTTAAGAAATCGTAAAGAATCAGTTTTCTTTCATTTTAAATCCAATTCCCCATACTGCCTCTATATATTCTTGATCACTTACACTCCGTAATTTCTTGCGCAAATTGCTGATGTGTACTTTCAAAGAACTTTCTACACAATCCAAAGTATCCATACGAATTTCATCTAATATATTTGATTTCGTATATACCTGGGATGGATTCTGCATTAACAATTTTAAAATGGCATATTCTGTTTTCGTAAGCTTGATTTCCTGTTTAAGTACATATACTTTGTGTGTCTGTAAATCTAATGTAATATCATGAAAATGAAAAATATGAGATGTTGGAGATTTTATCTTTCTTAGCTGTACAGTGATTCTTGCAAGTAATTCTGCCATATCAAATGGCTTTGTGATATAATCATTTGCACCTTGTAGTAATAAATTTACTTTATCAGATGTATCCACTTTGGCACTCACAACAATAACCGGAATCGAAGCCATCTTTGGCAGGATTTCCTCCCCATTTAAACCTGGCAGCATTAAATCTAGTAATATCAAATCAGGATGCTGTTTAGATAAATAAAGAAGTGCTTCCGTACCAGAATATGCTCTTGCGACATCATATCCTTCCTTCACTAAAGTTTCCTCTATTACATTTCCAATATGTATATCATCATCAATGACTAAAATCTGCTTCACAGAATACCACCTCGTTATTCATTACATAAAGTATATCGGTTTCATTATGATAATTCAACTATATTATCTATTATAAAATCTTTGAAAAAGGCCATACTGTGAGCAGAGGTGATTTCATGAAAGAATCCTATTGGATCAAACACACAAAATGTGATAAACATTATCCTAAAGTCGAACAAGATTTATACACCAATATTGCGATTATTGGTGCTGGATTAACCGGCCTTACAACTGCTTATTATACCAGTAAAGCTACATCAGAAATCATGATTTTTGAATCTGATCAAATTGGTTATGGAGCGAGCGGAAGAAATACTGGCAAAATAACGTTCCAACATGGACTGTTATACCATACATTAATTGAAAAGTATGATCGTATCTTTGCGAAACGCTATTATAAAGCACAACATGATGCGATGATTTCCATTGACGCAATAATTAAGGAGCATCATATTGATTGTGAATATCAGAAAAGCGATGCCATTGTTTATACCAATGATGCCGCAAAAGTTGCGGATATCCAAGATGAATACCAAGCATATCTTGATTTAGATATCCCTTGTGAATACGTTCGCTGTAAAGATGAACCAACTTATATGGAAGCTGGTCTTTTAATCAAAGATCAGGCGAAATTCAATCCATATGCATACTGTTTAGGATTAAGCGATATATTGGATGAACGACATATACAGATATATGAGCATAGTGCTTTAAGAGATATGAAGCAAAAGGATGATGGTTATGAATTATCTATTAATGGATGTATTATTCATGCCAACAAAGTTGTATTCACATGTCAGTTTCCTTTTATTGATCACATGCATTTATACTTTGCCCGTATGCGCCCGATTCAGGAATCATTATGTGCCGCAAAGATCACACAGAAACAGTCAAATCTAATGATCATTAATGCAGAAAAGCCAATGCATAGTGCCAATATTTTTGAAGAAAATATCGTCATGGCTGGTAATCAGCATAAATCAGGTCAAGGTACATCGCAACAACATGAGGACTTTGAAAAAAGCTTATATGCACTATATCCAATACACGAAATCAGTGAAGAATGGTCAAATGAAGATTATTTTACTTTTGATTATTTGCCATTAATCGGAAAACTGGATAAGCACAATGCGGATTTATTATTTGCTAGTGGTTATAATGCATGGGGCAATATCACCAGCAATATGGCTGCCAAAATACTGAGTGCTTACTTATTAGATCAATATAGTAATTATGCAATGTTAACATCTCCACAACGTACTTCATTCCTTTCTTTGCCTTTCTTAAAAGAGAATATGAATACCGCTGTTCATTTTATAAAAAGCAAGCTTCAAAAGGGAGAATTTGATTATCCTTTGAAAAAAGAAGCAAAACAAATGGAAATTGATGGGCATTTATATGGTGTATATCGTGATGAACAGGATGAATTATTTATTGTGGATATCACTTGCCCGCATATGGGATGTATCTGTAGTTTTAATCATGTGGATAAAACCTGGGATTGTCCATGTCATGGGTCACGCTTTTCCTACACAGGTGAGGTTATTAAAGGACCTGCAGGATATCATTTACATGCCATTGGCGATGATTTAAATACTGTAGATCCTCATGTCACAAAAAATCGAAACTAAATTTTCTTAAGCAGCAGGGCTCTCATTTAACGAGAGTCCTGTTTTATTGACTTTATGTATCAATTGCCTTACCATGTACTTGGAGGGGTATTATGGAAAACTTTGGCATTATTATAAAAAGAAATCGAGAAGAAAAAGGGTGGACACAAAAAGAACTTGCACAAAAACTTCATGTTTCAGATAAAGCTATATCTTGTTATGAAACTGGTAAAGGATATCCTGACATCACCATGCTGCCTGCCATCGCGAGAATATTAGAACTAAATTATAATGAATTATTAGATGGTAATGAATATATTATCAATCGTAAAAAGAAACGCTTATTTATACTGAAAATAATAATTTTATCGCTTGTGTTTATTTGCCTGCTGTTCGTAATTTCAAATATGGCTACACCACACGATAGGAAATATACAATAAAAGAACAATTGATTCAAGCTGATGAATTATCAATAAATTATCTATCGCTAAAATTTTATTCTAGTCTAGGTGAACTACTCCCAGCTATAGAGCAGGGAGCTTCTGGCTTATCCATTATTTGTACAAGCTAGAATTTTTCGTATCTGTATCTGATCGTGTTTACAATTAGATACACATGACTGGTACGTTCACTGTACCTCTATACCATCGCTCTTTGAGTTTTGGCTTACATGGATATACTTTTCTTATGATATTGCTTGCGCCATTGATATCTGCATTTATCAAGATACCTTCTTTACTTCTGTACAAGCCTCGTTTTATTCGTTTCCCACTAAATGTATATTCCTTTTCTTCTTCGCCATAACAAGGTATTTGATCCTCGTCTATACTACTGGCTTTGGATGTATAGCTTTCTTCTGTTATCATTACTTTGATGCCGGCTGCTTCTGCTTTATACTTGATCATTTTGATGAATTTCTGAAATGGCATCTGCACAAAATTCTGATTGTTCTTCTTGCCTAGATTGATGTTCTGTTTCCAATCCTTATTGTTGCCGATCACGATGACTTCAACGTTTTCTTCCATACATGTATCAACGATCTTTCTTGATTTCTTATGCATGAAATCATCCATTTGATTGTTGCGTCTTCTTGTTTCACGTTTCATCCTTTTCGTTCTGATATGAGTTTCTTGTTTCTTGCCTTTTAAGTGCTCAGATTGTAAATGCGCCATGACTTTATTGTATCTTTGATTTACCGACTTTGCTTTCCTTCCTTTTACGATGACTGGCTGATGCCCTGTAGTGAAAGCAATACTTGCCAAGTTGTTGACACCGATATCGATACCAGCGATCCTTTCTGTTGTTTCTACATCTACAGTATCTTCTACAGCTTTGATCTCATATACGATCTCCATAACGATATGATCTTCTTCTGGCACCAAACGTATTTGTTTAAAGTCCTTATCCATCATATCTAATTTTCCGATATAGAATCTATCACTTGGAAATCCATGCTTCTTCACTATTTTAGGGAATTGGACATAACCACCTTTCTTATCTTTTCTGATATCACAAGATAGATTGGTAAAAGTCGCAGTTTTATAACCATTTTTGTCTGCATAATTTGGGATATGTGGTGCAGCTTTTAAGCTTGTTGGATCGTTACGATATTTCTTTAGAATTTTGAAAAAGCTATCCCAGTCACGCATCAACATCCTCAATACCTGTTGAGCTACATGAGAGTGCAATGCACGATAGTCAACTTGATTCATTACTTTGAACAGACCATCCAAAAGCTCATAGGAAACGAATCTGTTTTCTTCATTGATTTTTGAGAACATTTTACCTGGCTTTTTCTTCTTCTGTTTCGTTTTCTTATCATACAATCGTATTTCATTTAATTGATCAATGACACCATTGAGATCGTTGATCACATTCGCTTCATTAAGAAATCTATCCTGTGGAGATTTGATAGCACCACTATAAGCATTACGGATATAGAACATCCCAATATTATAGAGGTTTTTCGCAAGATGAGTCACAAGTAGAAATGGTTCATAAAACGTATGAGTAGGCTTTATAATACAGCGAAAGACACGGTAATTCTTATCATCAGGTTCTTTTTCTTTAACCATGTAAGCACCTCTTTTCTATTTTGTAATTAAGCTAATAATAGCACAAAAAGAGGAGAAATGCTTACAAAGATTATGTGGAATATTGTGATAGAAAAAGACAGAAACAAGAAGAAAGAAAAGACAAGAAATTTTCATATTGCTGCATTCACGCCCAAAGGGTGCACAGCGTGTATTCCAACTTACTTGTCGCCGTTGAAGTTGGAGTCTTCTGCCTGTTTTTGGATAAAAGTAATGATAGATACTATCTAATTATTTGTAGTAATACGAATGATATCACCCAGATGTCTTTAAAAGATCATATCATACAGCTTGAAGGTGAAAAAGCCTTATATTTGACACCATACATTCATATCATAGAGATTCCAAAAAAATATGCCGATAATACTTTCTATTACAATGGAGATACGATAGATCCACTGAATTTTACAACAATTCTATATCCAGAAAGATAAGAAAAAGCAACCGCTATGAGATATTTAAAAGGTTGCCTTTTCTTATAATATTCCTTAAAGAATTTAAGGGATGGAGTGCCACTTACACTCCATCCCTTTTACATAAGCTAGCATCTTTTGATGCCACCTAATACTAGCATTCTTATTATAGCTTGATGTCTTTCACCATTCAACTATAAATTCATATTTTTTGTTGTTTACTTTATATAATATTTATGCTTATTAATTTTTTATAGGTTATTTTAACTTTTTTATAGAAAATTTAGGATTTTCATACCTTTTTTACGTATATGTATAATTGAGGAGGTTAAGTATATGGTACTTGAATTACAACGTGCCAGAACTTTAGGAAGGAAGGTCATGTGTATAATGGATTATTTGGTTATGTTATACTTATTGCTTAATATGACGTATGTCTTATTAGTAACTGTATACACAATCATTTCTTCAATACACAAGAACAAGAAGCAATAGCTTTCCTCTTGTAGAAGAATGTTTTGGGGGAACACCCCAGTAAGGTGTACATAATGGGTGAGTGGCGTTGCTTTGAAGTTTCTGCCTTTGCCTAATACTGGTACTCCTTAAAGAATTTAAGGGATGGAGTGTTACAGTCACTCCATCCCTTTTACATAAGCTAGCATCTTTCGATGCAACCTAATACTGGCATCCTTATTATAACTTGATGTCATTCATTATTCAACTATAAATTCATATTTTTTTGTTAATTTTAATTATTTAAAATTCTTGTATACACAATCATTTCTTCAATACACAAGAACAAGAAGCAATAGCTTTCCTCTTGTAGAAGAATGTTTTGGGGGAACACCCCAGTAAGGTGTACATAATGGGTGAGTGGCGTTGCTTTGAAGTTTCTGCCTTTGCCTAATACTGGTACTCCTTAAAGAATTTAAGGGATGGAGTGTTACAGTCACTCCATCCCTTTTACATAAGCTAGCATCTTTCGATGCAACCTAATACTGGCATCCTTATTATAACTTGATGTCATTCAACATTCAACTATTAAATTGATGTTTATTTAAATAATCAAGTATTTCCTGTTCTATCTGTTGAATAACTCTTTTCGTATTCGGATTTTCAAATTCAAATCGACGTAATAGATCATGTATCCATGAATGTTGTAAAAGTACTTTAAAACAAATTGGATAATTAAAATCATAAATCAAAGCTATATGCGATACTAAAATATCTCCTGGTGTTTTACGTTTTTCACTTAATATAGAAGTATGTGTCATAAAATCTTGAAAAACTTCTTTAGATATTAATGTATTTTTCATTTCATCTTCCCTGCACATAAACAATGTTTCACAGCTATGTGTACTGTTTACCCGAAAGATATCAATTTTATCTGCATCACGAATGATTTTTGCTTGTATCAATGTATCTCCTGTAAGGCTTTCATCTATACGAAATTTGTTATGATTAGCAATGGCAGTAAAAATTATATCATCATATCCTTCTTCTACAAAAGTTCGTATAAAATCCTTTTCTTTTAATATTTCAACGCCAAGCATTGCGTGATTTACACTATCGCGGTCAATAAATGTATGATATCTTCGGATTTGTTCAAAGCGTCCAATATCGTGTAATAGACCAATAAGAGAAGCAAGCTTTATTTGTTCATCTGATAATGCTAAATCACTCGCTATCATTTCACTGTAGCGCATAACTTCATATGTATGTTTGATTTTCAATTGAATTTGTTCATCATGTACATCATATTGTTTTACATAGGCTGCAAATGCCTGCTTTGCTTTTTCTAAATTGATCATGCCAGCAATCTTCCTTTCTTGATGATCATAACTGCAGTCATTAATGCAAATAATTCTGCTGCAGTTACACTTAACCAGATAGCATCAATACCAAATAAGAAAATCAGGATTGCCATACTGACTACAATAAATACAAAACCTTTTAATACCGCAAGCATTGTGGATAGCTTTCCCATTTCAATAGACTGGAAATAATACATAATCATAGTGATCATCGCAGTGAATAACAAAGATGAGAAATATAAACGAATGCCTGTAGCGGATTGTGTAATCAGCTCGCCATCACCATTCGCAAATAACGCAGCGACACCTTGTGGAAATATCAAAAAAATCAAATATACGATAATAGCGAAGGCAGATGCGAAACAAATACATACCTTTAATGCTTCTTTGACACGTTCACGATTGCCAGCACCAAAATTTGCGGATATGATTGGCTGGATTCCCTGTGCAAAACCATTCAACAGACCTTTACAAACATAAGCAATATTGGTCACAATCGCATAACTTGCTAAAAATAATTCATCAGCCATATGCAAAATTACCACATTGAATAATAGTATGATTGCCCCTGCACTGATTTCCATGATTCCACTGCCTAATCCATTGCTGCAAATACGTTTTAATAGATTTTTATGAAAACAATCCTTTGTAAAATGCACTGTATTCTTCTTTAGTATAAAATGAAAGGATACACCGATAATCGTTAAAAATGGTGAGATACATGTCGCAATTGCGGCTCCCTGTAGTCCCATACCAAACAACATTACAAATACGTAATCCAATATCATATTGCTGATATTTCCAAGCAACATGGCATTCATCGCAAGCTTTGGCGCATGGTCTGCACGTATTAAAATACTTGCAGCATACATTAACACAAAAGCAAAAGCACTGATATTAACAGGTAGCATATATTGTTTTACATAAGGCAATAATGCTTCACTGCTGCCTAGTGCATAGGCAAAAGGTTCTAAAAAAACAGTACCGGCAATGCTGATAAAAATCCCAATGATGAGCATACATGCCACACTTAATGTGAACGCCTGATTTCTTTCCTTTAAATGATGTGAGCCTTCTGCAACTGCCATAACCGTTGCTCCACCAACACCAAATAATAAGCCGATTGCTGAGTATAGTGTAAAGATTGGCATGGCAATATTTAATGCCGCAAGACCAACACTGCCAGCCCCTTTTGAGATAAAATAAACATCTACCAGACAATATAAAGAATTAGATAACATTGCGATTAATGTTGGCAATAAATATGAAAGATACAGCTTAGGGATCGGAGCTGTTAATAATGTTTTGGTATTCATTGACATAGGCTTGTCACCTGTTTGATTACTTCTCTACTTGTCTGTTCGTCTTCATCGTTCAATATACAGATAAAATGTTGTATTCCTGCTTTTTTCAGCTCTTGAATATCCTCTAAACGATTCCATGCAGTTTCTTCTAATAAATGCATACGGCAGTTTTCATCCATCATCAAAGGAAACTGACGTTTTTTCTTATCGATTAATAAATAATCATGTTTACGGCATAAGCCACAGTTCTTCTTATCACTGTCTTTTTCCACTGCGTTGATTGGACAATATTCACTTACCATAAGTTCTCGTTTTCCATATACTACATACGCAAAGCTTCCACCATGATAACGCTGTTTTGCCTGCTTCATAATCTTTATACATTCATCTTTATCTGTTTCTAATGAGAAAACAACACTTTGTGCCTGATGTTCAAATAAGAACTGTGCGCTATAGGAATTGGATACATTTAAAGATGTTCCATAAATATAATTTTTTTCCTGATATAATCCACCAATATCTTGTATCATACCCTGATCTGGATAGGCTGTTTTCATAATGCGTGGTGTTATCGGCTTTACTTCTGGATTTTCTTGTTTGATTTTTTCATATAATGGCAAAGAATCAATATAGATGGTAACATCCTGATCAACACATGCACGATATTGTTCATAGGTATGAAGGATGATACTGCATTCTTTCTTTTGTGTTAAAGATATGCTTTGATCTTTTTTATCATTTTTCCTGCGATTTGGATGTTGTAGGACACGTTTTTCATTCAATGCCGCTAAAGCATCTCGTCGCATCTGATTGATTTCTTTGATTGGCATGATTGCATCTTCATCCATATCAAATTCGATATTTTGAAAAGTATATGGGGTATCTTTGGTTTTCATCAGCTGTGCTTCTAAACGTTCTTTGGATAATGGTGTTTTCATAGCTTTTTCCACAATACAATCACTGATGATTTCTACTTGATTGCCTTGCTCATCATATACAGAAAGTGATGGATGTTGATCTTTTTTCATCGTGAATCTGCCATAAATATCAACTCTTCGCTGATATCCCTGATAGCTTTCCTGCAGCTGTTTTAATTGGTGAACAGCACTGGTTTTTAGAATCATCGCATGTTCTTTTACACCATAGATACGATCTAATTCAATGATACTTCCCGCATCGCCATGATTGACAAGCAAGCCATCTTTATATATTTTATTCACACGAAATCCTTCATCTTCATCACCTAAAATACGTACACCATCTCCCTGATCAAGATCACGGCTTAATTTCACACGCATTTTATCTTTTTTCAAACCAATGATTTTACCGACTTCCACGCCCATATGATTAGGACGAATCGGATTCATTAATGCACTGCCTTTTTGATGAAAAATATGTCCTGTTGTAAATCCACGATGAAATAATTTCTGCATATCTTCTATCATTTCTTTACTAACTTTGAATTTACGATGTGCTAAATGTGCATCAATTGCCTGACGATACAGTGATACCATATAAGCTACATATTCTGGTCGTTTCATTCTTCCTTCAATTTTAAAAGAAGCAACGCCAGCATCTATTAATTCTGGTAAACGTTCTAAGGTATTTAAGTCCTTTGGGCTTAACAGATAATCTCCTTTACTTTTAATTGGCACTAGACAATCTTCTTCTTTTCGATATAAACCATATTGCATACGACAAGGTTGTGCACATGCGCCACGATTTCCACTTCGATCAAATAAAACAGAACTCATCAAACACTGTCCAGAATAGGACACACATAAAGCACCTTGTACAAATACTTCTAAATCCACGCCAAGTTTTGCGTATGCTTCTATTTCTTCGATGGTTGTTTCTCTTGGGACAACGACTCGTTTTACACCTTGATTTTTCAAGAATAAAATACCATCTGGATTATGTACATGCATTTGAGTAGAAGCATGTACTTCCATATCCGGGAACACATTTCTAACAACATGAAGTAATCCTAAATCCTGTATGATCAATGCATCTACATCAATATCTTGTAAATAAGAAACATAATCTATAGCCGCATGCATTTCATCTTCTCTGATTAATGTATTAACTGTGATATAAACACTTACACCATACATATGAGCATAGCATATCGCTTCTTTTAAATCATCTCTTGTAAAGTTTTGCGCAAATGCTCTTGCGCCAAACATTTCTCCGCCAAGATACACAGCATCACAACCATTCTGTACAGCTGCATATAATGCTTCCATCGATCCTGCGGGTGCTAATAGTTCTACTTTTTTCATGCTTTCACCTCTGTTTTTTTACGTTTTGTGATTGCTTTCATAATCGTGGACACAAGTAATATCCCAAGTACAAGTGCCCCTGCAATCGTTATCGTATCTAAGCCCATTGTTAAAGCTTTCATAATATCTCCTTGTATTGCGGCAAGCATCGTACGATACATGCCACCTCCTGGTACTAAGGGAATTAATGCACAAATGATAAATGTTGTAACCGGGGTATGGGCAGTTCTTGCCAATATTTCAGAATAAAGTGAAAAACAAATGGATGCGATAAACATTGCACTTAATTCACTTGCGCCAAAATCTAAGCATAGTTGATAAACAACACCACCCAAAGAACCGCCAATTGCTGCCAGTAACAGCTTTTTTCCTTTGATATTAAATAATATTCCAAAGCCTAAAGAAGCGATAAAAGAGCCAATTAATATTTCCAGCATCTTATAATCCTCCTTTCAAACGGATAGACATGCTTAACACAAAACCTATACCTACTGCGATTGCTACAGCAATTAAAAATGCTTCGGTTGCACGTGCCACTCCTGATAAATAATCTCCTGCCATGGTATCTCGAACAGCATTGGTAATCGCAAGTCCTGGAACCAAAAGCATGATACTGCTGATAATCACGATATCACTATTAATACCATGATCCATATATTGAAAACCAAGTGCCGCTACTGCTGCCAAGCCTGCTGATAATGCATTGGTAAAGAATACATTCCATTCCCGCTTCTCTAGTAAAAAGCTTACAGTTTTAATTAACATTCCAATCAAAAAAGATACGAATGCTTCTTTCCATGTCCCATGAAAAAATATCGCAAAACCCAAGGCACTTAGTGCCCCAAATAATAAAGTAGTCCAAAAGCCATAGCGCTTTTCATTGGCGATATCCTGTAACTCTTTCCATATTTCATCTATAGAATACGCATGTTGTGTCGCACGTCTTGATAAATCATTTATTTTATCAATACAGTTTAAATCAGTTCCACGGCTTTTCACACGTAATACTTTTGTTAGTGTTTGCTGCCCTACAGTGATAGAGAACATGATACCCGTGGGTGTCACAAAACTTTGTGCATCTTCTACTTCATGAAAACAGGTACATAAACGTACCATAGTTTCTTCTACACGATATATTTCTGCGCCGCTTTCTATTAACAGTTTCCCTGCAAAAGCCGCCATATCCAATAAACGATTGGTATCCATATTATCCCTACTTCCTGCCACCTCAATAGTATAGAGCATTTACGCAAAAAAAGAAATGAAGAACATAAAAAATTTTATGAAAAGCAAGTATCGCAAATACTGAATGTAAAAGATTTGAAGTTCACTCATTCACAGTTTTTGTCATTTTGTTTTACCTTTTACAAGCTTTGGTTTATAATAATAAAAATGATGGGGTGATACAATGAATCGAAATGTAATGATCATTATGAATCCAAAAGCCGGTAAAGGCAATGGAAAGAGTGCTTTATTTACGATATGCGATCGTTTTAGTAAGGCACAAGATCATGTTCATGTGTACATTACACAATCAAAAGGCCATGCGATTACCTTAAGTAAAGAGCTTGGGCCAAGTCATGATATTTTATTATGTATTGGTGGAGATGGAACATGGAATGAAGTTATCAATGGTGTACTTCCTTTATCCACACAACCACATCTTGCCTATCTTCCTTCTGGTACAGTCAATGATTTCGCATCTACTCTAAAAATCAGTAAAAGTCCTGAGAAATTAATGGATACCATTGAACGATGGAATCCTTTTGCCTGTGATATCGGTTTATTCAATACCCGCTATTTCACATATGTTGCTGCATTTGGCATTTTTACTGATGTATCCTATTCCACACCACAACAATCAAAAAACATGTTTGGAAAAGTTGCTTATTATCTGGAAGGTATGAAACAATTGGCAAATATTCCCCGCTATCATATAAAATTACATGTTAATGGCGAAATGATTGAAGATGATTATATGTTTGGATGTATCACCAATTCTAAATATGTCGCTGGATTTACGACTGTTTCCACAAAACATGCGCAGCTGGATGATGGTCTGTTTGAAATTCTGATGATTAGAACACCCAATAATCCCCTTGATGCTCAGGTAATTATTGCCGCATTGTTAAAACGTGAAGTCAACCATGACTGGATGTATTTTACCACTGCCAGCAGTTTAGATATCGAATCTGTAGAAGATATCCCTTGGACACTTGATGGTGAGGATGGTGGAAGTACAACACTGGCACATATCGAAAATAAAAATAAAGCTGTTACGATTTTGGTATAGTAATAGTCATATCTTAAATTTGATTCATAGATATTTAGGTATAATATCTCTACCCAACTATCACAAAAAAATGCTGAAACATCATCAGCATTTTTTCTTATCCGTTAAAATTTACTTTGCCAAATTTCGCACCATTTTTCTTCTTGCCTAATTTTTTCTGTAATGCTTTGGTTGGTGTATTTGCTTTTGCAGCTCTGCTTTTTTCTAACAATGCTTTTGTATCTAATTTCTTATCTGCCATATGTATCTCCTTTCCCGACAATATCATATAATTCGCGTAAGTCTTTTATTTCATGATCAATTCGTAAGTGATGTTTATGTGGATGAGCTTTTGGATTAAACCAGCAGGTCGCAATACCTGCATTGTTGCCCCCTTGTATATCACTGGATAAACTATCTCCAATGATCAATACTTCTTCTTTGGATTTTGGCTTGATTGCCTCAAAAACAACATCAAAATATTCTTTTGATGGTTTTTGATATCCACATTCTTCAGATACAAAGATCTTTTTAAAATGCTGATCCAAACCACTGTCTTTTAAACGAGAATATTGTGTTGCGACTACGCCATTAGTTACGATATATAAATCATAATCATTTTTTAAGTTTGTGACAACTTCCATCGCATGATCAATTAATTCATGTCCCTGTCCTAATGCCAATTGATAATCATCTTCAAATTTTACACCATCAGCGTCAAAATGATATATATCAAACAGCTTGCCAAAACGGGTGTAAATCAAGGTATGACGATCAATTTCGCCTCGCTCATGCGCTTTCCACAACTCCTGGTTTAATTTAGTATATGTCTGTTCGATTTCTTCATTAAATGGCAGCTGGTATTTCGCAAATGTATTGCGCAATGCACTTTTCTCCGCCGCCTCAAAATCTAATAATGTTCCATCTGCATCAAATAGTAAACTTCGATATTTCTTCATAACGACTCCTTTTATCAAGATTGCGTTCTTATTCTAACATGAAACAAGAGAAAAAAACAGCATTTCTGCTGTTCTTACATACCATGACCACCTGGGCCGCCCATTTTTTTATCTCCACCTGGCTTTCCTTGTGGCTGATTCATACCTGCCTGTACACTTGTACCATCCTGCGAAATACTTGTGGCCATATCAGACAAAGTAAAGCTGCCAAGGGTAGAAGCATTGTTGATTGTACCTTCTGTGATTGCTTTTTTGCTTTCTAAACCACTGATGGTGCCACCACTTTGAATCGAATATGTTTTATCTTTTGTTAGAGATGGCGTGGATATGACGATATTATTAAACTTCTTTGATGGGGCATAGGCAATGATCAAATCATTATCCTGCATGAGTGATATCAGTGTATTTTCACTTTGTGTTTGATCAAAGGTGATCATCACACTTGCCTGAGAACTTGTATCTGATGGCATTTGCGCCATGCCACTCATACCAGCCGCAATCAATGTTCCACCTGTAATTTCACATGTTCCATCATAATCTAATGCACCATTTCCACTATCTTGGGGTCCATCCACAATCACACTGCCACCTTTGATATATAAATTGCCATTAGAATCTAAACCATCTCCGGATGCATTGACATAGATATTTCCACCCGTAATCGTGATAGATACATCACTGTCAGATGAGCTAAATGTATTTTGTCCAGGACGCCCATTCATCGAACTTCCATCATTTCCTCCAGCTGCATTTAAACCATCATCACTTGACACGACCTGAATATCTCCACCCTGTATCACTATTTGATTTCCTTCTATTCCTTCATAACTTTTTTTGATATCCATACTGCCTTTTTCCACCGTCAGTGTTTCATCTGCATGTATGCCATCATCTCCACTTTGTATGGTGTAAGTACCATCTTTGATATCCATAGATGCGTTGGTATGTATCGCATCATCACTTGTATCAAACGTATAGGTACCCTTGGATATGATCATATCTTTTCCAGACTTTATACCTTTAGCACTGGTAGTATCTTCATTTGTGGATGTTTGATCCTGTGGTCCCCATCTGCCCCAATCAGATTTTGTGGAAGCATTTTGACTGCCTCCTCCGGTTGTGATGTCAAAGGTTCCATCACTAATTTCTAAATTTGTTTCTGCCTGTATTCCATCCCCTTGAGATGTGATATGAAAAGTACCTGCCTCAATATATACCCAGCCTTTACTTTCCTCTTGTGATTCACTTGCCTGCATACCATCACCCTGAGCGTTGATGGTAAATGTACCATCCGCAATCGCAATACCGTCTTTTCCTTTTAATCCATCATTTTGACTTGTAATATCAAAACTACCACTCGTAATGACCAGTTGATTTTTTGAGAAAATACCATGATTGAAATTTGCATTTACAATAAGTTTTCCACTACCAGTGATACTTAAATCATCTTTTGAAAAGATTGCGGCATTGGGTTCTTCTTTTTCTGCATCCTCATAGGTATAATCTTTCGCATCACTGATTGTATTTTCACTATCTTTCGCTAAAATCAATACTGTCTTTTTTGCTTGTTTTACATAGATTGCACTGCTTGTATCACTTGTGATATTGGCATTATTTAATACGATACGAACTAGGTCTTCTTTACCTGCATCCACAATGATAGAACCATTTTTTAGCGAACCGTTGCATACGTAAGTACCTGCCTTGGATATGGTAATACTTCCATTCTTGATAGAAACACCATCAGCCTTCAAAGATGCATCCGATAAGTCAATGGATATCGCCTGTTCATCATAGGAATCATCAAAATCTTCATCCGCAAAAGTGAAATCGATTTTGGATGTTGTGGCATTCTTTACCGTTGTGGATTGAGCTTGTGATGTATTGGTGGTAGATTCCTCTTTCTTCTGACATCCATTAATTAATAAAGCCATACTGAGTATAAAAGCAATCATTGTTTGTTTTCGCATATCCTCATCTCCTAAAGTTCTTCTTTATTTACAGGCAGTCTGCCGCATATGATATTCAGATTGCCATTTCTACACCGTAATTCATCAATCATTTCTTTTTCCACAATACCTTTTCGTAAACAGATATGATAATGTAATTCGTATAAACTTCCCATATTGGTCGTTTTCACCTTCAACAATTCGTTTTTTGTGGTATATTGTTGGAAAATATCATCAAAGATGCCTTCATAATCCAAAGATTCTGGTATTGTTATTTTTAATTCTTTTTCCATTACATTCGCTTCCGCAAATGAACTGCCATATAAAATCATACTGGTAATACCAATCAACAGCGCAAAGACGATTGCGAACATAACATAGCCCATACCTGTCGCAAGACCGATTGCCATTGATAAAAATATAGTAGATATTTCTCGTGCACCGCCGGCAACACTACGAAAACGTACCAATGAAAATGCTCCAACAACAGCGACGCCGGTTCCTAAATTGCCATTGACCATCATAATGACTACCTGCACGATGACAGGCATCAATACCACACTGACCACAAAACCTTTATGATATACATTTTTAAACATATATACATAACCAATGAATAATCCACAAATAATGGATACCCCACTGCAAATCAACATATCTATGACATTCATCGATGTAAAAATACTATCAAACATAAACAAATCCTCCTATTTTTTCTTGTGCAAATATATGTTCCCGATAACATGTTCCATATTTAGAAAAGGAACATGGATATATTTCTAATTCGTTTAAGATATTCGATAACCATAAAGGCATCGCTAATGGCATTTTGATTTCCATTAGTATATCATTATGATCAAGAATTGGTGCGCCATCATCTTTAAAACGCAAATCACAGTGGTCTAATCGATAGCGTAAATCAAAGTCAAAAGTGATACGAAGATCATGATTCTCTTTACCAAAATACGCCATACGATCATATGCGATATATGTCTGTTTTGATAAATCATAACGCTGGATAAACCATCCAATTTCTTTTAGAATTTGTTCATCTTTTGGCATAATACCCCGATTCATATAATCCATAGCGATTGCACAAGGCAAAATCGTTCTTCGTTTATATACAATACCATTTACCTTTTTCTTTAATTCTATAAATACCGAATCCTCATCATGTGGTGTACCATAACTGCGTATTCTCAGTTTTTCTTTATAAGAAGGTTTATCCAGAGAATGGCGAATTAATTCGTAACTGTCGGTATCATAATAAATATTACAAATCGTATATTTTCCATATTCGTCTAATGCCATATACGGCGTTATTTTTTCTATTAGTTTTGCATATTTTTTAGATGATACCACATATTTTTTCTCATAGCGTGCAAACACGGTTTGTGTTTTTGCCATATTTCCACCTGCTTTCCTTTTACACTTACATGATATAACAGAAACCTTAAATCAAACTGAAAGACAAGTTTCAGCTTATTTTCAGCTTTCTTTGCGAAAGTTTGTGTATAATGGAGGTAGAAATGAGGTGATGTTATGCAGGTATTGATTGTAGAAGATGAAAGAAATTTAGCCGATGCACTTCGTCAGATATTAGAGGAAGAAAAATTTCAGACAACCATTGCATATGATGGCGAGGAGGGTTTGTCTTATGCCATGAGTGATCTCTTTGATATGATCATACTGGATGTCATGCTGCCAAAGAAAAATGGTTTTGAGATCGTACAGACGTTACGAGAAATGAACCATCATACACCAGTGCTGATGTTGACCGCATTAGATGAAATCCCCGATAAAGTAAAAGGTTTAACGCTTGGGGCAGATGATTATATGACCAAACCATTTGCGCCGGCTGAATTATTGGCAAGAATCTATGCCCTTACACGAAGAAAAGGTGAAATGATCCTTCATGAATTAAGCTTTCATGACTTGCGTCTTCAATTAAATACATGTAAATTACTGTGTGCACAAAAACATATCACCCTTGGATATAAAGAATTTGAAATCATGAAGTTATTTATGCAGCATCCATCCATGATCATCAGTAAAGAAGAACTGATCACAAAAGTATGGGGTTGTGACAGTGAGGCTGTAGATAATAATGTAGAAGCGTATATTTCCTTTTTAAGAAAGAAACTATTTTATCTTGAAAGCAAGGTAGAGATTAAAGCTCATCGAAAACTTGGTTATCGTTTGGAGTGTGATGCTTTATGATAAAAAAACTTCGTAAAAAGTTTATTTGGATCACCATGTCCTGTGTCACTTTGATATTGATCATTGTATTCGGTATCCTTTGTTTCAGTAATTATCATCATATGCAGCAAGAGATAGATGATAATTTGTCACGTACGTTGATGATGCAACAGAAAGAAGAAATTCCAAAGTTTGAGTTTAATGATCATAAAGATGATAAAGCTTTTGGCATGCATAATGCTTTTCGTGTAGAAACAGATTTCAATGGTACGATCATTTCCATACATGCCATGAATCTGGATGTAGATCAAGAAAGCCTGCAGAACATTCTTTCCACTATGGATATTAAGGATAAACAAAAAGGTATCTTACAATCACAAAGTCTGGCTTATCAGATCAAACAGACATCTTCCAACTATCAAATTGCGTTTGTTGATATCAGCGCCAATCTTAAAGATATGAAAAATTTAATTATTACATCGATGATTGTGGGTACTTTTGCTTTTCTGGCTTTCTTACTATTGAGTTTTATTTTGTCTAACTGGGCATTACGGCCAGTACAGCATGCATGGGATCAACAGAAACAGTTTGTTGCGGATGCTTCGCATGAACTAAAAACACCTTTAACTGTGATCTTAGCGGATAGCGATATCTTGCTTGCCCATGCAAACGATACTATTAATCATCAGGTGAAGTGGATCAACAGCATACAAAGTGAAGCACAACGTATGAAAAAACTGGTAGAAAGTTTGTTATTTCTTGCGAAAAGTGACGCAAACCGTCTGCCTGTGGAATTTCAAAACATAAACTTCAGTGATATCGTATGGAACTGTATCCTGCCCTTTGAAAGTATCGCTTATGAACACGGCATCCATTTACACAGCGAAATTGAAAACGATTTATATGTAAGCGGCAATGAAGCACAGCTAAAACAAGTCATGCTAATTTTTCTTGATAATGCCTGTAAATATACACCCGCAAAAGGAAAGATATCGATTCATTTGAAAAAAAACAATGAAAAACTAGTCTGTAAGATTCACAATACCGGCAGTTATATTTCCAAGGAGGAACAAGCCCATATCTTTGAACGTTTTTATCGTTGTGATAAAGCAAGAGTACATGAGGGTGGTTATGGTTTAGGCTTACCAATTGCAAAAAGTATCATGGATGCCCATCATGGTCAGATACAGGTAGAAAGCAATGAAGTAGAAGGATGCTGTTTTCAATTGATACTTCCGCTTAAAAATGGTTGAAGTCCTTTTGTTTATGAGATGTTTCTGTTATAATGGAAACGCATAAAATGAGGAAAATTATATGAAGATTATAAATGACAGTGAACTTTTACATATTATCCACAATACGCTAAATGAAATTGATGAAAGACTGATCGACCATGGATTTCGTGTAGCGTATTTATTACGTGAAATGATGATACAAGATGGAAGCTATTCTGAAGAAGAAATCAGAGATATGAGTATGGTTGCCATCCTGCATGATATCGGCGCATATAAAACTGATGAAATTGATGCGATGTTAGGTTTTGAATCCAGGCATATATGGAAGCATGCTGTTTATGGGTATTTGTTTTTAAAATATTTATCTCCGTTAAAACAACTGTCTTCCGTGGTACTTTATCATCATGTTCCATTTCAGGATTATGGACTGTATGATATCCCCTATCCTAAATTAACACAAATGCTGCATCTGGTAGATCATTGTGATCTCTATCTGATACGAAAGGAAAAATTTCCTGATGATTTCCATGATCGTTTATCAACCGAAGAATATGATCCTGAATTAACTGCCTTATTGAAAAAAACTGTTCAAAAAAGTAATGTTGTGGAAGTCATTACCCATGAACATCATGAAAACAGATTGATGGAGGAATTACATTTTAATGAACAGGAGATTCTGCAGTATATATCATTGATCAGTTATTCTATCGACTTTCAAAGTAAACATATGGTCGCACATACGATAACCACAACCAGTATCTCTAAAACACTGGGCACACTTTTAAAACTTTCGGATATACAGATACAAAAGCTTATGTATGGTGCCCTTCTTCATGATATTGGAAAAGTCGCAACACCTGTGAGCATACTAGAAAAGCCAGGCAGATTAACTGCCAGTGAAATGAAAATCATGCGGGAACATGTCACACACTCTATTCATATTCTGAAAGGTACCATGGATAATGAAATCGTACAGATTGCTGTCAGACATCATGAAAAATTAAATGGCAAAGGCTATCCTTATGGTTTATCAGAAAAAGATTTAACCTTAGAACAGCGTATTCTTGCGGTCGCGGATATCTTTAGTGCTTTAAGTGGTAAACGAAGTTATAAAGAAGCATTCGATAAACAACAAATGATGCATATTTTATACCAGATGGCTGATGAAGGTGCCATTGATTCCACAATTGTGGATATATGCCACGAACATTTTCATACCATTATGGAGAATATTGAAACAGATTGTATTCCTTTGTTGTCAACATATCATCATATCGAATATGAGTATGAGCATATTTTACAAGTAATTGGAAAGAAGGGCTGATATGAAAGCATTTTTATATGTAGGATTGGGTGGTGCCATTGGCGCAATGGCTCGTTATGGATTTTCTATGATTTCCATGAAAGCTGCCATTCCCATCAACACACTCCTCATTAATTTATTAGGCTCTATTCTCATTGGTTTTATTGCACAGCTTGCCTTATCATCTCATATATCTCCACAACTTGTGTTACTGATTAAAACAGGTATCTGTGGTGGTTTTACAACGTTTTCCACATTCTCTTTAGAAACCTTCCAACTAATTGAGAAAAAAGCATGGATACCAGCTGTTTCATACATTTTCGCTAGTGTCATGTTATGTGTGATTGGGGTATCTTTGGGAATGTATGGTGCCAGTTTACTGACAAGGAAATTTTCGTTTTAACTATGTACATTGATTTTGCATTGTGCTATAATAAATTCGCTTTCAAAAGCGATAGGCCGACTTAGCTCAGCTGGTAGAGCAACGCACTCGTAACGCGTAGGTCGGGGGTTCAAGTCCCTTAGTCGGCACCATATAAGAAAATGAATCAGTACCCATATCAAGTACTGATTTTTTTATATATTATGATACCTTTGTGAATTTCGCTGATAATACAATTTTAGCATCTTCATAATGCTCTTGCGTTAATACACGTTCATGTATCCATCCACCATCTCCACAAGAATACTTATTTATAATAAGCTCTTTTGTGTAAGGCTGTACCTTTGAAAGAATTGTATCAAACTGATTATTTGATAATCTTACCATCACTGTAAAAGCATTTCGTTCAGGAAATACGTTACAGATGAGTTTCTTTTTGATACGATGGGCAATACACCAGCCATAATGATTTCCATATGGATAGGATAATTCTTGCCGGGTATGGTAGGTTGTTGATAACCACTCATTAAGCAACATAAACAATGCTCCACAATCGCCACAATACGCCTCCATTTCTTCAATAGCTGGTTGTTTACTTTTCTCAAGCATTCTTTCATACATGATCATGTTCTCCTTTATGTATCGTGAATTTCATACGTATTTCTGTATAAGTTATGCCATCATAGGTATAGGAAAATACTTCCTGTTTTTTCTACTCCGGCAATGGTATGGATATCTTTTTTATTGATGTACCAATATGTTTTTCTTTTCGCCATAAAGGAGGTTCACCATCATCTCCCCAATACTCGTCAATGCATTCAATTTTATCATCTTTTACTTTTATAAAGGAAGTTACATGAAAAGATAGCTCTGTGGAAAACACATGTGTCACTGTGATAATCACTTGATCTATTCTTTCTATTCTTTCAATCTCGCCATCCCATCTGCCCGGATATTCACAATTCGCCTGTATGAATTCATCCAGTGTAAATTCTTCATTGGTATTATGCCATCGAATGACTGCATTTTCATGAAAGTATGAGCGCATGAGTACAGGATTTTGTTGAAGTGTTGCTTTCCAATAATTTTGTATATCCATATGGTTCACCCCTCTATCGTTAAATCATATAAATCATCAAAGATATCTGAAAATTCAAAAGAAATGATATGCGTATCATCTAATGTTTGATTACAATAGGAACATTGTCCATCATTATTTGACAACAGCAAAATAGATGGTGTTCCCAGTGCAGGCAACAGTGTTTCTTTATTTTGATCAGGGAATATGCCATCATCACGAAAGGCTTCATCCTCTAATAAAAAATCCATAATTTTTGATAAATACAAGTGATAAGCAGATGCAAGCTTCCTCGCATATTCTGCATTTTCATCTGTGTATTCATCCATCATAAAATCAATATTCTGAATGGTTGCTTTATACAACTGACTTTCATTATCATATTGAAAACCATCAATGGTTTCCGATTTATGTTCTGTATGTTTCATAATGTCTCCTTTTTATTTATGTATTATATGTCATTATACCATGACTATCGTGTTTCTATAAATGAAATATGCATATTTTATCTTATTTCTTCTGTAAGATATACAGTAAAAATTTTTAAAAATGTATCATTTAGGCTTTACGAATTCCTGTCTTTTATGGTATAAAGAATACGCACTGGTTCCTTACCTCCCAGTATAATCATAGGCAAACGAAATGAAATAATAGATTTATAATTTTTTTATAAATGCTTTTTTTTTCATGACCTTGCTTATTGGTAAGGTCTTTTTTTTGAATGGAGGAGTATTTATGAGAAGAAAAGTAATCATCGATTGTGATCCGGGTATTGATGACAGTCTTGCACTCATGCTGGCGTTATCATCGGATGAGATTGAAGTTATAGGCATTACCATTGTTTGTGGTAATTCACCTGTTGAAATGGGTTTTAAAAATGCTAAAAAGATATTAGCACATATGCAGCGTCTGGATATACCGGTATTTGTGGGCGCTGATAAGCCCTTAAAGAAAACTTTCTGTGATGCTTTAGATACGCATGGAGCCGATGGTCTTGGTGAAAGCTTCTTAAAGGATATTCCTGGATATCATCAAACAATGGATGCTGTCACCTTTTTATCAAAAACCTTAAAGAAACAATCCTGTTCCATCATCGCTTTAGGACCTTTGACCAATTTAGCTCAGCTTATTTCACAGGATGTGGAAGCTTTTGATAAAATAGAACAGCTTGTTTCCATGGGTGGCAGCTATAAATCTCATGGTAATTGTTCTCCTGTCGCTGAATACAATTATTGGGAAGATCCTGAAGCTGCCTGTCTTGTTTATCAACAAATGGCCAAAACAAAGAAACAAATACATATGGTGGGTTTAGATGTCACACGCAAAATCGTTCTTACGCCAAATCTTCTTTCCTATATGGAACGATTGCATCCTGAGAAGGGAGCATTTATAAGAAAAATCACCAAGTTCTATTTTGATTTTCATTGGACACAAGAACATTTGATTGGCTGTGTGATCAATGATCCCCTTGCTGTCGCTTACTTTCTTTTTCCTGAAATATGTTCTGGATTTTCATCTTATGTACAAATTGAAACAGATGGCATATCAAGAGGACAAAGTGTTGTGGATGCCTTTCATTTCTATCGCAAGGAGAATAATGCAGTCATTTTGACACAAGTGGATGTAAAAGCCTTTTTCCAATTATTTATATCCCGTATATTACATCTGGATCTTGCACAGATTGATCTTTTGGACACACTCATATAAAGAAAGGGGTTTTCATTTATGAAATCAAAAATTACAGTATATCATATCAGCATGATTGCTTTTGCGATTGTTATAAATCTGGTTGGTGGTCAAATTGCTTTAATGCTAAAACTTCCAATTTATTTAGACAGTATGGGCACTATCTTTATCGCAGCTGTTTATGGTCCTTTTTATGGTGCTATGCCAAGTATCTTAAGTGGCTTGATTTTAGGAATGACATCAGATATCTATGCTTTGTATTATGCTCCTGTTGGTATCCTTTTAGGAATGTTAGTCGGCATTGTCTGGAAAAAGAAAAAAGATAATCTTGCATGGGCATTTTTCAGTGCACTTTTTGTGACAATTCCAACTTCTCTAATATCAGCCTGTATCACCGCATACCTTTTTGGAGGCATTACATCTTCAGGTTCCACATTTATCGTACAATTATTAGCCAAAACACCATTAGGATTAACACTGAGTTGTTTTATCGTACAGCTATTTACAGATTATTTAGACCGTATCATCAGTATCCTGTTGATTAGTTCCCTATTACATAAACTTCCACAAAGCTTTATCTATAAGATAAAACGGCAAGCGGATTAATGCAAGGTTTTTATGTACAACCATTGCACGTTTGTATCTTTTCGCTTATAATACGCATAGTTATAAAAGGAGTGATACGATGCGCAACTATATCGCTGATTGCCATTTTTTCCATGCTGCTTTAAACACAAAGATGGATAAACGTGGATTCGAAAGTGTAGAAGAAATGAATGAATATATGATTCAACAATGGAATAAAAAAGTAAGAAAAAATGATGAAGTTGTTATTCTGGGAGATTTATCCTGGGGAAAAGATGAGGAAACAAATGAACTGTTAAAGCGATTAAACGGGCGTTTATTTCTGATTATTGGAAACCATGATCGATATCTGAAAAGTAAAGATTTCCACACAGAGCGCTTTGAATGGATCAAATCATATGAAGAATTGTCAGACAATAATCGTAAAGTGATTTTAAGTCATTATCCTATCATGTTTTATAACATGCAATATCGTTTAAATAAAGAAGGTCAGCCAAAGACTTATATGTTGTATGGACACGTGCATGATACCCATGACCAGCGCTTGATAGAACAATTTCAAGATATTACAACCTCTACGATCGTACAAAATCCTGGAGGTGAAGAAGTACATATCCCATGCAATATGATCAATTGTTTCTGTATGTATTCTGATTATACACCTTTGACATTAGATGAGTGGATTGCATGTGATCAAAAAAGAAAAGCAGTAAGCACAAAGTTAAGTAAATAACTTCATGCTTGCTGCATTTTTTTATTAACCATGTGGTGCGTACCAATTTTTTTCATCAATTAGTGATAAATCATCAATTATACAAATTACAGAACCATAACCAACTTCAACATTTAAAATGGAATATTCATTTTCTTCTTTTTTAAGTGGCTTTCATACATCGAAATTTTTAATTGCTTTTTTACCTTAAGTTTTAGATTTTTTGATTTTTATAGGATGAATTTTTCCATTCTTTTAGTCAAAGTTTTAAATAAAACCCAATCGTATAGATTGGGTAATGTTTTTACTCTGTACGCAGAGCTTCCACAGGATCCTTCTTTGATGCGATTCTTGAAGGAATCAATCCTGCGATGGTTGTTAGTAACAGGGAAATCAAAATCAGAATAACACCACCTGCAACTGGTAAAGATGCGATATTGGTTACACCAGTTAAGTTTTCCACAATGATACTGATTGGAATATCTAAAAGTACTGTAACACCGATACCAATACATCCAGATATCAGTCCAATGATAAATGCTTCCGCATTAAATACATGAGAAATATCTTTCTTGCTGGCACCAATACTTCTTAAAATACCAATTTCCTTTGTTCTTTCTAATACAGAAATATAGGTGATAATACCAATCATAATACTGGAAACGATCAAAGATACACTGACAAAGGCAATTAATACATAAGAAATCATATCTATAACGGTTGTGACAGATTCCATCATGGTGCCAACGATATCATTATAACTGATAACATTTGCATCTTTTCCATCAGCCTTTTGTTTTTCATTATAGTCGTTGATTAAATCTGCGACGGCTTCCTTATCATCAAAACTTTTTGCGTAAATATTCACACTGCTTGGAGAATCCAAATCAATTGCGCCAAGTTTTTTCAGGTTGCCATCATAGGTAGAATTTAATGCATCATTATAACTGTTGATAAACTGAAGACGTTCTTCCTCACTCATCGTCATTAACTGCATTTTTTGTTCATCACTTAAGGTAGAAAAATCCATTTTCTTATCATCTGAGAATGCTGTTCCGGTAAAGACATTGATTTTCTTATCAGCCTTTTGTTCCTTAACGATATCCGTATTTTCCACATGAGAAATTACATATTCTTGAAGTTCATCTGTGTAATAAATACCACCTTGTTCAGACTTGCTTAAAGCGCCTTCTTTCGGCTGTATGATACCAACGACTTTGATATCCTGTCCATTATCCACAATCTTCTTCAAATATGCTTCATCATCGCTGCGATCAACCCAGATTCCGTTTACTTTTTCATATAAATCTGTGTTTAGAATTAATTTAAACTTCATATCCAGTAGTTCTTTTGTTGTATAAGAGCGTTGTTTCCCAGCTTCTATTTCTTCTTTGTTTTGTAATGCCTTGAAGTTTTTCGCAAGCTCTTCCTGATCCATCAAGCCTAATGAATATAAGGTATAATCACTGATTTCTTTATTAGAATCAACTGCCAGTACAACTTCGTTATATGCTTTTGGCCATGTTCCATCGACAAGTTTATATTCATCATCACGCATTGTTTTTTCACTAGGCAGTTTTGCCCACACTTCATTGCCCATACCCATACTGGAATCACTGGATCCCATGAAGCTGCTGGCATCCATTGCTTCCTGCAGACCTAATGTTTTCATCAACTGATTAGGGGATACCTGTACAAGTCCAGCTGCCCCATTTTCATTAAATACATTTAGTGTCAATGGATATCCATATTCAATCGCTTTGGTATGCTCCTGAAACTTAGAATCTGCGCTTTCTAGATATTCTTTAAATGCCGCAAGATTGTTGTTGGTCATCTTATCAGACATGGTTTCCAGGATATCATTGATCATTTGACGGGAATAGATTTTATCATCATTGTGTGTTGTTTCTTTTTCATGCATTCCCATCATGGTTTCCATCATGACACTCATATCCATGGAGTTATCCTGAATCGTGATTGGATAAGAAGATAAGGTATCTTTTTCCACACCATCAATATAGCTTTGTACCCCATTGGATAAGGATAAAATCAATGCGATACCAATGATACCGATACTGCCTGCGAATGCTGTTAAAAAAGTTCTTGCCTTTTTGGTCATTAAGTTATTTTTACTTAAGGATAAGGCTGTCGCAAATGACATGGAGGTGTATTTAATTTTATCCACAGCAGCTTGTATTTTGCTTTCTTTTAATGCATAAGGATTACTGTCATCCACAATTTTACCATCTAATAAACGGATGATACGCGTAGAATATTGTTTTGCCAAGTCCGGATTGTGAGTTACCATGATTACTAAGCGATCCTGTGCAACTTCCTTCAACAGATCCATAATCTGAATACTTGTCGCAGAATCTAATGCTCCGGTAGGCTCATCTGCCAATAAAATATCAGGGTTATTGACCAGCGCACGAGCAATCGCCACACGCTGCATTTGTCCTCCACTCATCTGGTTTGGTTTCTTATATATTTGATCCTTTAGACCTACTTTTTCAAGTGCTTCTATTGCACGCTGTTTTCTTTCTGCTTTGGATACACCAGATAATGTCAGTGCAAGTTCTACGTTGGATAATACATTTTGATGTGGTATCAGATTATAGCTTTGGAATACAAAGCCAATGGAATGATTACGATAAGCATCCCAATCCTTATCTTTAAAATCCTTTGTGGATTTTCCATTGATGATCAAATCACCGCTGGTATATTGATCTAATCCACCTATGATATTCAACATGGTTGTTTTTCCACAACCGCTTTGTCCTAAAATAGATACAAATTCATTTTCCCTGAAGGTTAAGGATACACCTTTTAATGCGTGAACAGTTTCATCCCCACTCACATAATCTTTTACTATATTTTTTAACTGTAACATAAATGCTCCTTTCTTTTATTTGCAGTTTTTCCACATATCACTCAGATAGCGAAACAATTGTTTTCTTTTTATTTCATTTGCCATACAACTATCTTCACCTGTTATGACCTCTGCCAGCAGATGACTCATCAACAAGGACATCAAAACTTCTGATGCACTCTCACAATCCATTGCCTTTAGTTCACCTGAATTTATACGTTTTTGAAATAAGGCAGGCAGCCAGTGTTTTCGCTCTTCCAAGATATCGATTAATTCCTGTCGCTCAATCAGTTTCATCGCTTCTCCATCTTTAATCAAAATTTTGATGATATCCACATGCTCTAATACCACACTGTGTAAATGATGATACAGCTGTTCAAGGACTTCTTCGATAGACATTTCATCATAGATTTCAATATCTTTTGTTAATGCAGTACTCATCGCCAGCACATGTTCTCTTACCATTACCTGAAGAATTTCCTGTTTTCCACCTGGAAAGTAGTGATACAATAAACCATCTGCCATATGAATCTGTTGATTGATCATACGAACAGATGTTCCTTCATAGCCTTTGGACGCGAATAGCGTCTGTGCTGAGGCAAGTAGCTTTTTCCTTGTTTCTAAAGCCTGTTCCTTTCTTGTATTTGATGATGTCAATGGGACACCTCCATTCATTCAACAATTGTTCAATCAAATTATACACGCATTCCTGATAGAAATACCCGCATGAATATGTGAAAACAAAAAAACAGAACAAATGTTCTGCTTTAATCCAGTTTCAAATCTTTAAAATCATGATTGATGATTTCCTCAAGTGTAAAAGTATCATTTTCAAACGCAAACTTCAATATACAACAATTGTATAAACGCTCTTTGACATTGACAGAAGATGTATGCTCCCAAGCACGCATAAACTGACGACAGCTGGCACCATGTGATACAGCAAGTACACAGTTATGATCATCCTTACGCATAATATCGAGCAGTGTTTTAGATACTCTTTCACGTAACTGCATTTCTCCTTCTCCTCCATATGCCACAAAGAAATCACCATAAGGAAGCTTTGGATTTAAATCCTCACTTTCTCCTTCAAATGTCCCAAAGTTCCATTCCTTTAGACCTTTGACACGTGTATAAGTTTGTGATGTGATAATTTCAAGGGTATCACATGCACGCTCTGATGTAGAAGCATAAGCATGATCAAATGTAATATCGTGATCCTTAAAATAAGCTGCTGCTACCTTGGCCTGGGCAATACCCAGTGGTGTTAATGGTGAATCACACCATCCCTGAATCTTTCTTCTTACATTAAACTGTGTCTGACCATGACGTATCAAATATAATATCTTTTTCATTTATATCCCCTTTCTTAAAATGTAGTTGTATCAAGTATAAAATCTGCTTGATTTCTAATATCAAATATTTCAAAATAAGTATTTTCCATTGGAATCCATTCATGAACAAATCGTTCATATAGATTAGGTGAACGCTGTTTTAAACGCTGTAACTGTACCTCACGTTCACAATATAAAAAGATTTTTATCGCATCCATTTGAAAATAAGGATGGTGGGCATAACTGCCTTCGATCACGGAATAAGGCGGGTACTTAACTTTCACCTCTTCCTTTAATGATTGACTCATGCAATCGTATGGCTGGTAAATGACATCCTTTTGATGTCGCAAAGATGAAAGAATTTCTTTATCAAAGCGTTCGTAATCGACATTGCCACCAGGCTTTGATAAACGTTCTTCACTTTTTTGTTCCGGGCGAAGAAAATAATCATCCATATGAAATATATGAACTGGGAATAACTGGGCAAGGGTATGCGCAAGTGTTGATTTCCCACTTGCACAACAACCATCAATCATAAAACAGGCATGTGCTTGTTTATGAAGCGTATCATGGATTTGCTTGTATACAGGAAAAAAATCCACATAAACTTTTGGCAGTATTCGATAATGAGGATGATATGCATTGGCATATGTAACACTGTGATGCATACTGTTTTCAAGTGCATCTTCTATTTGTGCTGTGGAAAAATATGTAGATAATTCATTTTTTTCAATCAGTGCTCGCACAAGGGATACATCCTTTTTGATATGCTTTGTTGCCGTCACAAACATATGATTCCATAAGGATAGATCCTCTTCCTTCATCATGGCTAGTGGTACCCGCACATAGCCATTGCCAATTGGTTGAAGCTGCTCACTTGTACACATACACGCTGCCTTTTTTTCTTCTTTTAAATATTGTAATGTTTGTATTTCATCTTCCACCATATGTTCCCCTCCCATACCTGCCTGTATGATCAACTTTAATATATCCTGGGGCTGCGTATGGGGATGTAGCTTCTTTTCTAATGTTATTGCGTCTAATATATCAAACATATTACACCTTTTGTTCAAGATATTTATTATTTACCTTTCGTAAGAGTACCACAATCGATGGTAAAAATACCAGTTGAATCACAATACCTGGTAATGCTGTCACAAATGCTGCGGATATAAATACCTGTAAAGAGTACTTACCAGCCGCAAAAATCAAACCATTCAATATTCCATAAAACAACCGGCCTGAAATCATGGCAATGATCAATTGCACATAAGTACTTGTTAATTCATTTTTCAAATGTACTTTCTTTGACATCCATCCTGTCATAAAGCCATACATTGCTAATTCACAAATCATCCCCGGAAGTATTGGCGCAGGTGGCATTCCTGTTAAAACACTGGATAAAACAGGCACCAGCAACCCACATAATAAACCATAATAAGACCCACACAACAGTCCACATAACAAGACTGGAATATGCATTGGTAAAAAGATACTTCCCGCATTTGGTATCACATGTAATGCCATTGGCAAAATCAGTCCTATCGCAATACATAATGCACAGAATACCATATTTCGAATATTTTTCGTCATAATCATCGCTCCTCTTTTCTTTAAGTATAAAGTAAATCACAATCTATGTAAATCATTTTACAATTGCTTCCATAGTGTAACAGTTGAAGTGCACTCCAAGTCAAGTAAAAAATATTTTTTTTAAATTCCTTGACCTGGAGTTTACTCCAGGTGTTAAGCTTAATACAGACAGATATATACCACAAAAGGCTTCTATGAATATCTGTTTTTACATATTCTATTTAAGGATACCTTCACAATTATACATAGAAAATCATGTTATAATAGCTATGCGAAAGGAAGTGATGTTATTTGAAACGTAAATTCTTTATATTTATGATGATCCTGATCATTGTGATACCCTGCTTTTTCTTATGGCGGCAACATTGTCGTAACTATACGCTTCAATATACAACACTTTCTTCTCAAGCAGGGATGCCTGATCAATTGCGTGTGGCAACCTATAATGTAAAATTATTAAATCACGGAGAGGATTTAGATAAGTTCGCCAAGGAAATCAAAGCTCTACAGCCTGATATCTTATGCCTTCAGGAAGTAGATCAAAATGCTTTGCGCAGTGGCAATATGGATATGGTAAAAGAAATGGCAGAAGCATGTGACATGCCTTACTATCATTTTTTTCAAACGATGTGGATCATTGATGGATACTATGGCATTGGGATTTTAAGTCGCTATCCAATCACAGAAGTATCCTCTACACAATTACCCAATGAATTACTAAAAGAACCAAGAGTATTAGGAAAAGCAAAAGTGCAAATTCATCATCGTATCATTCAAGTCTATCTTTCTCATTTAAGTTTTAAAGAGCGTGAAGCCAGAAAAAAACAGATTGCATTTATTTCCAAGGAAATACAAAATACGACAGATACTTTGTTTCTGGGTGATTTCAATACTTTCCAAGAATCTGATTTCTTTTCCATAGATGGTATGCAGGCAGTGAATCATTTTAAAAATCCTTTCATCACCTTTCGGGATTTTGGTTTTCCAGACAATATATATTATTCCAATAACTTTACGCTAACACATGCGGATACCATTCCCTCCTCATTCTCTGACCACAACATATTATACTGCGATTTAAAAATAAAGGAGTGATTTATATGACAATTGCAGAAGTAAGTAAATTAGTTGATTTATCAAATGACACCCTGCGTTATTATGAACGTATCGGACTAATTCCACCCGTTCACCGTAATAAAAGCGGTATCCGTGATTATGATGAAGAAGATATTCGATGGGTAGAATTTATTAAATGTATGCGTAGTGCTGGCTTACCAATTGAAGCATTGATTGAATATGTTAGCTTATTTCGACAAGGGGATGACACTGCGGATGCTAGAAAAGCGTTACTGATAGAACAGCGTTCCCTGTTAATTAAACGTATGGAAGATATGCAGGCTACCCTTGATCGTTTAGATAAAAAAATTGAACATTATGAACATATCACAGCGATAGAAAAAAGCTTAAAATAAAGGTACGAGTAGAATTTTCGTACCTTTTTCTTTAAATATTCAAATATGATATAACCTGAGCTAATGAACCTGCATCTGTATCAAGACCACTTTCATCACCAATTTGATAGTCTTTTACAAGATAGGTTGGTATTTGTAAAGAGGATGCTGGAACAATATCTTCTTTTACATCATTTCCAATCATCACACATTCTGCAGGCTGTAAATTACAGTTCTCTAGAATTTCTTTATAATAATCAGGATTTGGTTTACAATAATGGGATATTTCATATGTCGTGATATAATCAAAATCATCTTGTGTTAAATCAATCCAGCTTAATCTGGATAAAACAGCTTCTCTTGGAAAGATTGGATTGGTAGCAAGAATTACCTTATGCCCTGCCTGTTTCACTTTTTCCACAATATCCTTAGCGATATGAGAAGGTGCTGTTGCGGCTTTCGCATCATGAAATTCATTTTGATAAAATCCTAATAATAAAGTATTTAACTGTGCTCGATCATGGTTCAGATCACTTGCCATCACCTGATCAAAACCTTTCCAGAAGGCTTCTTCATTACTTTTGGTACCATTATTTCCAACCATATGTTTTAAGCCATTCCAAACACCTTTGATGGCTTTTTCTCCATCATAACCAAGTTCATAAAACTTTTTGCCCAATAATTTCAGATAACATTTTGTGAAATAATCGTTATCCATTGGCAATAAAGTACCATCTAAATCAAATAATACTGCTTTTACCATGTTAATTCCTCCATACATATAGAGATAAGGATATCACTTTTTCCTAATTTTCGCAATGTGGTTTAAGCGATATAAGTATCTACAAATTTTAAAATACGTGTTTCTGTCTGCGTAAAAACTTCTTCAGGTATTTCTTTTACGCTTTTTTTCTTTTCCTGATAATAAACACCACGTAAATTACCACGGATGAAATATCCTTTATATGAAAACATGAATTTAGCATAAATCCCTGTTTGACCGTTTTCCTCCACACCTTTATAAATCACTTTGATGATTTTACCATCATGCTCTAACTGTTTACGTATCGTTTTTTCTCTAGGCTTCTTATTATGAAACATCAAGCGTTGACGCTCTTTTGTGATTTTTACACGTATGCCATTAACTGAAAACTCTAAAATATGATTATCTTGTAGAAGTTTTGAAGAGATACTACATTCATTTGCATGTCTTTCAAACATTTGTTTATTCAAAGGATAATCGGCATAAGAAAAAGTCTGAGCACATGCGATCTCAGTAGTTTTTGTTCTGGTAATTTCAAAGCATCCAACACCTGCTAATAAAATAATCATGAACCAAATCAAATACTTCTTTTTCATTACAAACCACCCTTCACTATATAATCATAACATACTTTTGATATATAAATGGTATAAAATAACAAAACTGTCATTTATTTTTTTACAACCCTGTATTTTTACTATTTTAGACAAATTAAAAAAAGTGTATAGATGAATTTGAATGTAAGCGCATAGCATTTATTGACTGTTGGTCATTTTTGCAATATCCTAAAGTACGTCAAGAAAATGACTGTTAGTCAATTTAAAGAGGTGATTCGTATATGCAAAGTAAGGTTTCGTTAAATAAAACGGAAAAGAAAAGACGCATAGAAGAAGCTGCAATCAATTTGTTTGAACATGATGACTTCAATAAAATTTCTATTGATCAAATCGTCAAAAAAGCCAGAGTTGCGAAAGGTACTTTCTATTTATATTTCAAAGATAAAGTACAGCTAACCAACCATCTGATTATCAAATACAGTTCCCTGCTGATTGATGAAGCTTTAGAAAAAGCCAAAGAGGCGAATATTGATGATCGTGTAGAAGAATTGATTTTCCTGATTGATTATGTTGTGGAATTTTTTAAGAAGAATCCCGCAAGAATCAAGGTCATACAGAAAAATCTATCTTGGAGTCTTATCTCTGACAAATTAAAGGACAGTGACACCTATGAAGTCAGCAATCATTTAGAATGCTACAGTGATTTTCTGGTCAGTCTTGGTTATACCAAAGACGAAGCATTTCAACTGATATTCATGATCATAGAACTGGTATCCACCCTTTGCTATTCCAGCATTGTGTTAAAACAGCCAGATGATATCGATCATGTGAAACCATTGCTTTACGATACCATTCGTAAAATGATTCAAAGATAAAGGAGGAGAAATGATGAAAAGCAAATTAAGTCAATTCATCGTAAAAAAGCGTAATCTGATTCTTGTAATCGCCATTTTACTGCTGATTCCAAGTGCAATCGGATACGCCAGAACCAAAGTCAATTATGACTTATTAAGTTATCTACCTGCGGATGCAGAATCCATGATTGGACAAAAATCCTTAGGAGATGATTTCCAGTTAGCAAGTACAGGTATGCTGGTTGTTGAAAATATGCCAGATAAAAATGTTGAGAATTTAAAAAAACAAATTGAAAAAATTGATGGTGTGAAAGATGTATTATGGCGTGGAGATGTCTTAGATATCGCTATACCAAAAGAAGTACTTCCCAAAGATATAAAAGAAATGCTGTATTCTGATAAAGGAACCTTAATGATTATCACCTTTGAAGAAGACAGTGCTTCTGAAAGAACCATGAATGCGATTCATGAAATCAAAGGATATAGCGAAAAAGAATGTTACCTTGGCGGATTCTCAGCTGTATCTGAAGATATCAAAGACTTATCAGAAAAAGAAACCCCATTATATGGAATAACCGCAATTATCTTATGTATGATTGTTTTATTTATGGGACTTGAATCAACGATAGCTCCATTTATCTTCGTTGCTGGTATAGCCTTCCCTGTTGCATATAACTTTGGTACCAACGTATTTTTAGGTGAGATATCCTATATCACCAAAGCACTTGCCTTAGTCTTGCAGCTTGGTGTAACAATGGATTACTCCATCTTCCTGTTGCATCGATACCAAGAAGAAAAGAAGAAAACAGATGATCGTGATGAAGCAATGTCAAATGCCATTCAGGCAACATTTACCTCTATCACTTCCTCATCCATCACAACCATTGCCGGTTTCTTAGCATTATGTGCAATGCAGTTAACCCTTGGAAAAGATATTGGTATCGTTATGGCAAAAGGCGTTATATTTGGCGTATTGTCCACAATCATCATCCTGCCATCCTTATTGATGCGCTTTGATAAATATATTGAAAAATGGAAACACCCAATCATCTTAAAAGAACCAAAGATGTTACCAGGTTTCCTTACAAAACACTATAAATCCATTTTGGTCATCTTCTTAGTTTTATTTATTCCTATGGGATACGCACAAAATCATACAAGTGTTTACTATGATCTAAGTGCAAATATGCCACAAGATTTCGCAAGTATTATTGGCACAAATAAATTAAAAGATCAATTCCATATGACAACGACCCACTTCTTGCTGGTAGATGAAAATCTGGAGAGTTATAAGATCAAAGATATCTGCGATCAGGTAGAACAATTAGATGGGGTATACAATGTTGTATCCTACGAAAGTCTGATTGGTGGAGGTATTCCTCAACAATTTGAACCAGACGCTATCAAAGATATATTAAATAACGGTGGTAAGAAAATGATATTGGTAAACTCTACGTATACTGCCGCAACAGATGAAGAAAATGAGCAATTAGACAAGATTGATCAGATTATGCATCAATATGATAAACATGCGGTTATCGCTGGTGAAGGCTCCTTAACAAGAGATTTGATCACAACAACCGATATCGACTTTAAGATGGTAAACATCTTATCTGTTTTAGCAATCTTCTTAATTATTGTCATTACCTTTAAATCATTTGCATTACCGGTTATTCTGGTCGCTTCCATAGAATTTGCTATTTGTATCAATATGGGTATTCCATATTTCACAGGAAGTGTGCTGCCATTCATAGCTAGTATTGTCATTGGCACTATCCAATTAGGAGCTACCGTCGATTATGCAATTTTAATGACCACCCGATACAAAGAAGAACTATTAAATGGTAAATCCGTCATAGAAGCCGCAAAAGAAGCTGCCGCAAAATCTGCGCCAAGTATCATCACATCTGGTTTATCCTTCTTTGCTGCATGTATTGGGGTATCCTTTATTGCGAAAATGGACTTGATCAAGAGTTTATGTACCTTGATTTCACGAGGCGCAATTATTTCTATGCTGGTCATCTTGCTGGTACTTCCTGCATTATTGATCGTATGTCACAAATTTATTGAAAAAACAACAAAAGACTGGCCAAAAGCCAATTTAAAATAAGAGAGGTAGAGGAAAATGAAGAAAAATGTAAAAGTATTAACTTGTACAATGTTAAGTATGATGCTGGCAAACTCTGGTCTTGCTGTCTACGCAAAAGATGGTGATGATACAGATACTACAAAAGATGAAACCATCTATGCGATTCTAAACAGTGATGGCACTGTGGAAGAACAAATTGTCAGCAGCTGGCTGCACAATGATCATGGAATCAAGAATATTAAAGAAAATCTGGATATCAAAGATGTTAAGAATGTAAAAAGTGATGAGAAGCCAAATATTTCTGGAAATACCTATACATGGGATTCAGAAAGCAACGATATCTATTATGAAGGAACTACAACGAAAAAACTGCCTGTAAACGTAAACGTCACTTACAAATTAGATGGCAAAGAAATCAAAGGTAAAGATTTAATTGGAAAAAGTGGAAAACTAGAAATCCATATCCAAATGAAAAATACACAGACAAAAGTAGTAAATATCAATGGGAAAAATACTAATATTCACCCTTTATATGTAGGTGCAGGGGTTGTTGATTTAAGTAGTGACCATTTCAAAAATGTAAAAATTAATCATGGAACTGTTTTATCTGAAGGTAATAATCAGGTAGTAGGTTTTGTAAGCATTCCTGGTCTTGAAGATACTTTAAAAAGTAGCAATATTGATCCTGAAGCTGTAAATTATAGTGATGAATATGTTATCGAATGTGAAACAAACGATTTTGAACTAGGACCAATTATGGTAACTTTCACACCAGAAGTTCCTTTAGATAAATTGAAAGATATTGATTCTTTTGATGATTTAACAAAAGGTTTAAATGACTTAACAAGTGCAAGTGAACAGCTGTTAGATGGTACAACACAGCTTGCGGATGGTACAAATACGTTCAATTCCAAGATGAAAGAATTAGTAGATGGTGTCCCTACCCTGACAAATGGTGTGGATACATTGAAAAATGGTACAGGACAGCTGGTTAGTGGTTCTACTGCATTATCTTCTAATTTAAATGTGTTACAGAATGGATTATCACAGGCAAAGGAAGGCACATCTGCCTTGGTGAGTGCAACTGGTTCTATGAATGAGCTGGTGGATGGAATCAAACAAGTCAATGGCGGAAATACTGCTTTGGCAGCTGGTTTAAAAGATGGTAGTGCTCAATTAAACAGTTTATTAACAAGTGATATTTATCAATCAGTAGCAAGCAGCTTATCTGGTTTACCAGATGAAATAAATAGCTTGGAAGCTGGTTTATCCCAGTTAGCAAATGGTGTTGGACAACTACAAGCTGGATTAAGTACCGTAGATGCTAATGGAAACAAAACAGATTTGGCTGTTGCAGAAGAAACTGTAAATCAAGTCGCTGCGCAATACGCTCAAGCTTGTGAACTTGATGCTAATAGCCAAGAATGTGGTATTTATAAATCATTAAAAGGTGTTACCGGTGCTTTAGATAATACAAGAGATGGAGTCAATACATTAGCAGAAGGTGTACAAGGATTAGCATCTAAACAGCAAGAATTGGAAAATTTAAAATCACTAGCAACAAATGCCTCAGGTTTATTAAGTAAGGTAAATGATCTTTCTAACAATCTGAATACAGCTGCTCAATCTGCAGAAACTTTAGCTGCCGGCACAAATCAATTAAATGAAAAAGCTGGTGCATTGTTACAATTAAATCCTTCTTTACAAAAACTAGATGGTGCTTTAGGACAATTACAGAATGGTTCTTCTCAATTATATACAGGCAGCCAGACATTAACACAAGGTATTCAAAGTGCAGATCAAGGTGTTGCACAGTTACAGGGTGGTGCGAAAACAATAACAAATGGTGCTGGACAGTTATATGATGCAAGCAGCTTATTGGCAAGTAAAACAAAAGAATTAAACAATGGTATGAGTACATTCAAAACAAGTGGTATTGATGAAATGAACCGCCGTGTAACTTTAACAGTTGATGATATTAATCAGATTCTTGCGATCAAAGATGAAATCATCAAAGAAAATGAAACACAACATACCTTTACAGGCGCTCCAGAAAACAGTGAATCAAAAGTAAAATTCATTTATAAAACTGAAGAATTGGAAAAAACAAAAAAAGCTGATACAGAAAAAACCACAACAACAGAAAGTAAAAAAGAAAACTTCCTTGATAAAATCGGCGATTTCTTTAAAAATCTATTCTAAACATTAGACACAGAAGTTAAAAAGCTTCTGTGTTTTTTTTCGCAAAAGATATCTTGTCAACAAAAGATAGCATGATATAATTAACCTACCATAACAAGGAGGTACCTCATGGCTAAACAACAATATATTTGTCCAAAATGTGGCAATACGCACTATGAAAGTGATCAGTTTCAAGCAACTGGAGGAAATTTTTCAAAAATATTTGACGTACAAAACAAAAAATTTGTGACAATTTCTTGTACAAGATGTGGTTATACGGAATTATATAAACGTGAAACTGATGCAGGTTGGAATATTTTAGACTTTTTGACAAACTAAAAGGGCATATGCCCTTTTTCATTGATAAATCGCAGTATCATCATTTGTTTCTTCCAATAACTCTCTAGCCTTTTGAAACTTTAAAACCCATGGTATGAGCTGTAATAAAAAAATTGAAAACGCTAAAACTTGAAAATGCTTTGTATAAACAGAAAAAACATTACAGATGAAAGGAAACATTGGTAAAAATGCACTCGCCTCGATCATTAGTAATATCGCTGCTATTTTTATTTTAGAATATTTTTTTACTATTTTTCTTGCATCCGCAATATTTATGTGTAATACATAATGAATTATAAGAAAAATTACTGCTGGAAAAATAATAGATAATGCTTCCGTAATCTGCCATAGTACTACATAATAAAATATCAGCATCTTTTTCTCCTTTTCAAAAAACGCCATGGAAATAATCCAATGGCGTTTTATTTTATTGTTTTAATTCAACCAGTTTTCGATTGATTTTTAAATAAACTCTGCTATAGATTGCGAAAATCAACAAAATGATAATGCTGATTGTGATACTAATAATCAAAAATATAGAATCTACACGTCCTGTTTTTGAGTTTAAGAAGAATAAGAACACACCCATACATACAAGACATGCAATCATCATCGCAAGCAGAGAACGCCAGGAACTCAGCAAACGACTATATAATGCTACACGTGATACACGGTCACTAAAAATATGTGGTTCTATTTCATCTTCTTTGACTTCTGTACGGAAATAATTCCACATACCATCAAATTCACCTTTTTCACTATAGATTTTTTCCCAGCCAGCATCTTTATAATTGGTTTCATAACGAGAACCTTCTCGTTTATCTTTTTCATAATATCCTAAATGATAGAAGTAATTTTTACTTTCACCAGTCTGGAAAACATATTGAATTCCAGCTTTCTTTACGAAATGCATCCCTTTTAATGACATTTCATGCAGATATTTAGCTTCTTCTTCCATATCGGACACAAAAAATAATTTATATTTTTTGACTTCTCCTGGAGCTAATACAACCTTTTCAGGCTTAAATTCATCCTTTTCTGCTTTCTTTTCTTTGAGCTGTGTGTGAACTTTTTTCACAACAGCGCCGCCTTTTTCTTTGATCTGGTCAACAGAAACAACCGGTTTCTTTCCTGATGCTTCTCTATTTTTGACCCATGTTTCTTTTTTCTCTAACAGGTCTTTACCTGCAGCTGCTGTTTTATTTTTCAATAATGATGCTTTTTCTTTCACTGATTTTAAAGCATCATTCACTTTTGCTTTATTTTTTTCTGATTTTATTTGTGTATTCGTGACTTCCTGAACTGGTTCCTGTTTTTCATCATCAGCATCGTCCAGTAGTTGTGTTTCTGCTCTTAATTCTTCTATTAATGTATCGCCATCCACAAGTTCTTCTGTGAACTGATCCTTCTCTAATTCATTTTTATTCATAACAGGACCTCCTAAATCGTACCTTTTAAATTTATCATGTAAAAGTTTTGATGTCAATGATTAAAAAGTCCTTATTCATACGTTCATAGTATTATTTTCATTCTTTTTAAAGCATTGATTTTCAAACATTCTTAGATTAGAATATCTTACCTTGTTGTATTTTTTAGTGCAAAAGGCATTCCTATTAAAGACCACATCAGCATTTTAAGAAATGATCCTCTATTATCTTCTCCTATATAAAACGTTTTCTTATATTCAGGAAAATCTTTTTCTTAATAACCTTTTTCTTTTATTTTCCTGTCCAGTGTAAAACGCGAACACATAACATGCCTTTTTAAGTAAATCGTGGGGAGGGTCCATCTTGGTCCGCCAACCTTATTAAGATGGTAGAACAAACCTTGCCTTTTATATTCCCCTCATCTGCAACAAAAAAGACCTTTGCAGGTCTTTGTATAAGTTTAATTTTAATGGAGCAGATGAGGGGAATTGAACCCCCGTATCAGCCTTGGCAAGGCTGTGTTCTACCATTGAACTACATCTGCATGGCGGTCCAGATGGGACTCGAACCCACGATCTCCTCCGTGACAGGGAGGCATGTTAACCACTACACCACTGGACCATCATTTAGTTTTTCGTTCACGCCTTATTTCCTTAGCGCTCGTATATAATACCATGGGTTTAAAATTTTGACAACCCCTTTTTTGAAATTTTTTTAAATTTTTTTGATTTTTTATTTTTGTTCAATCATAGACACGAAAACGATGGATTAATCACATTGTGAAAAATTGTCTTTCCTTCATCTAAGGCATATTTTTTGCGATAAGCAAAAAATGGTTGCATGTGATTGATTTTCAACTTTATGTATATAGCAACAAATTCTAAAGAAACCTATATACAAAAAAAACTGCCAAAATTGTATGTTTTATGAACTACATATAGGTTTTTTTAATTTTTTTTACGATTTTTTAGGATTTTCAGAATTTTTTACGTATGTATATAAGTGTAAGGAGGTGAATCTAATGTATCTAACGATCAAGACAAATTTAAAAATTACCCCATGGGCCATGGATGTTATTCAACGATATGGAATTATCTATCATAAAGAATTTGAGCGATTAATTCATCTATATCAACAAGCCGGCAAAATCATTTTCATAGGATATCGTGAAATCAATAGCGAAATTGCATTTCATTCTAAAGAACAATTAATACGCCTTGCGCAAACATTCTATGAGATACGTAAAAAACATGCTACTGCACAATATCATCGATTATTTGTACTATCGGCCAGATCATTTCAATTGAAAGATGATGAAGTACTTATGGAATTTGGCAGAGGCTTTATGAAATATCCATTGCGATGCACAATTCTTTTGAATGATCATCAAAAACAAATGCTGCGACAACACGAAGTTCTGCGCATGGATGTCTGTAAGGAAAACAAATATTACGTTGTACGCTTTATTCTCAAAACTGAAAGTATCTTGTCACAACACACACAGGAAAATGAAATTTCCATGGGAATTGATCTTGGGATGAAATGTCCTGCCGTATGTTATACAAGTGATGGAAAAATTAAATTTGTAGGAAATGGAAGGCAAATGAAATATGAATTTCGCAGAATCAATTTACGATATCGTAAACTGCAAAAATCAAACAATCCTGTAAAACTAAAAAATTATGGACACAAATTACATAACTACAAAAAGCATATCGATCATTGTATATCAAAAGATATTGTAATGTATGCAAAGCAACAAAATGTCACTGTTATTCGTTTAGAAAAATTGTTAAATCTTCAACAGAAATTCCATCGACACGATATGATTTGCTGGTCCTATCAGCGATTAGCTAATTACATTGAATATAAAGCCAATCTAGAAGGAATTCGCGTTGAATATGTAAATCCTTATCTGACAACAAAAAGATGCCCCAAATGCGGCAAAATCAATAATGTCAAAGGTCGTGATTACATTTGCAACTGTGGTTTTCACAAACACCGTGATTTAGTCGGTGCCATGAATATTCTTCATGCACCTAAGGCCTGATGGCCTGCCCCAAAAGCTAATATGCTCTGTTTGGGGATTGGTTAGTACGCACCTGAGTTCACGCGTGGCTCATAAAAAGCGTTCCGGGGTTTGAACTCATGTGCTTCGGCACGGTGAAGATTTCATCTTCACTAACACAGAGCTGCCATTTTTAAAACGGCAGCTCTGATGTATTTATTTTAAAATTGATTTTATTGTTTATAACAGCGATACAAAAACAGGTATTGCTGAAGTCAACAGGGCGCGAAACGTTTTAAGGTGCGAGAGATTGTACGTTTGTTACTCCGCATGAAAAAAACATCCTTGCGGATGTTATTTGTTCATTGGCGGAGTAGGAGAGATTTGAACTCTCGCGCCAGTTTCCCGACCTATACCCTTAGCAGGGGCACCTCTTCAGCCTCTTGAGTACTACTCCAGTGTTGACCAGTAGAGCAACGACAAAACGTCTGATTTCCTACTGCCATAAAAGTATAACATAGACATTTTTAAAAGTCTAGCTTAATTTTCAATAAATCGCAAAAAAATATGATTCGAATATGATAATGTCTTAATGAAACCAAATTGATTTTGTCTTT